>NZ_CP017076.1:631666-947500 GCF_001742225.1 Novosphingobium resinovorum
GGTTTTGTACAATCCCGCGCCTTGTCGCCTCGCCGTACGATCAGGCAAACCGCGCCGTCGTTGACCAGGCACATGTCGAATAGCCGCAAGGGCCGCACGATGGGGCGTGAGGCGAGGTAATTCTCGCGTGTCATCGGTGTCGTCATGATCGCCTGCGGATTGGCGGCCGCGTTCGCCCGAAGCTGAACCGCAACCGCGCCCAGGTCCGCCTCGTCGTAGCCGTACACTTCGAGGTAGCGCTGCGCGATCAGCGCCCAGTGCGCCGCCTGGCTGCTCCAGCCCCAGGGATGGTAATAGTAATACGACGTCGGCGTAGCCGCGCCCGCCTCTCCGCCCGAATAGGTCTTGCCGCCGTATTGACGCCCGATGGAGCGCGATGCTGCCGCGTAGACCATCGCGATCGTATCGGCCCTGCCCTCGGCGATCGCCGCGCAGGCCATCGGCAGTGGGCCAGCCATCAGCCCAGATGCGGTGACGCGATACGCCGGGTCGATGCCCAGTTGGGCTGCAAGTTCATCAGTCGTCGGACCGCCGTAGATCAGTGAGACCGAGAGCCCGTCGATATCCCCGCGCTCCAGCCCCGCATCGTCCAGCGCCTTTTCGAACGCTGCAAGCGCGAGGCCCTCGGCGGACACGGGCGGGCAGCCGTGCGCCTTTTCCCGCGCCGCCCGGTAAAGCGCGCGATGATCGGTTTCCCCGATACCGACGATCGCCGCCTTGCGGGACATTCCCGCATCGGCCTTGGGCATCGCACCGGAGCTCAGCCTGGACATCAGCGCACCACGCAGCGCAGCGACATGTCGCCGATTTCCTCGCGCGAAAAACCGGCGTCGAGCAGGAGTTCGTCGGTATGTTCGCCCAGCAGAGGCGCGCGAACGGGGGTCGCCGGGGCATAGCGACCATCAAAACCGACCGGACCGGCCGCGAGTCTGACCCGGGAGCCATCCTGCACCGCGACGTCGAACAGCAGTCCGTTCGCTTCGACCTGCGGGTCCACCGCAACCTCGTGGATGGTGCGTACCAGTTCCCACGGCGCATCCCAGGCATCGAACACAGGCTTCCATTCAAGCCAGTCGCGCGATCCGATCGTCGCCTGAATCTCCTCGATCAGATCGGCACCATTGTCGGCGCGTGCCGGATCGGTGGCGAAGCGGCTATCCTGCAACAGGTCGGCGCGGCCAATATTGTGGCACAGTGCTGGCCAGTAGCGATCGGGATCCAGGAACATCAACTGGATGAAGCGATCGTCGGCTGTCCGGTAAGGATAACGCAGCGGCGCCCGCGTCGGATTGCCGACATGGGCGTGCTGTTCGGGCGACTGGGTCTGGCTCACCACCACATCCGCCGAAAGCGCCCATACCGCCGTCGAGAGCAGCGACACGTCGACGACTGCCGCCTCGCCTGTCATCGCCCGCTTGAACAGGGCCCCGGCGATCCCATAAGCGACCGACACGCCGCCCAGATGATCGCCAAGCGCCGGGCGCGGCTTGAGCGGTTCGATCATGCCCTTGGGCCGCAGCGCGTGCGCGAAGCCGCCACGCGCCCAGAACGCGGTGGCATCGTAACCCGCCTTGTCGACTTCGGCGCCTTTGAACCCGAAACCGTTGCCGCGCACGTAGATCAGCTTTGGATTGCGGCCCTGCAGGTCCTCGGGCGTCAGTCGCAACGCCTTGATCGCCTTGGGACGAAGACTGGTCAGGAAGACATCCGCAGTATCGATCAGACGCAGCAGAACCTCGCGCCCCGCCGCAGTCTTGAGGTCGATCGCGATGGACTTCTTGCCCCGGTTGTTCTGTTCCAGCGAAAGATTGGCCGACCCTGTTTCGCGGCCGTCGCCAATCTTGAGCGATCTATAGGGATCGCCGCTTCCGACGGTTTCGACGTGGATCACTTCAGCCCCGTGATCGGCAAGCAACGCACCAGCGGCGGGCACGAACACGAACTGGGCCAGTTCGATGATCCTAACCCCGGAAAACACCTCTTTCATCCCGCTCCTCCTCGCATCGATCATAGCCTTCTTCGCCAAGTTCTAACAAGCGTTTGTTTTTATATGCAAGGGATTTCTTGACCCCGCCCTTTCCTCTCGCAAGCACAGACAAGTGTTGGCCCGGACGCCGACCGTCCTATAGAAGCGGTTCCATGATGATGTTTCTGCCCTGCGCGCCCTCTGTCCAACGCCATCTGGCGCAGCATCGCGGAGGCGGTTCATGAGCGGCAAGCCCCGGAAGGATGCATCCATCCATCCGCCGACCGACAAGGGTAGCGAGCGCCGCCAGCGCATCCTCGACGCCGCCCGACGCCGGTTCGCCGCATCCGGGTTCGAAGCGACGACAGTGCGCCAGATCGCCGACGACGTCGAATTGCTCGCAGGGAGCCTTTACTATCACTTCGCCAACAAAGAGGAGATGCTCCACGAAACCGTGCGCGATGCCGTGCAGCGGCTCAGCGACGGCGCGCAGGAAATCCATCGCCGGGACGCCGACCCGGAAACCAAGCTTGTCGCGCTGATCTTCTTCGACGTGGAGGAATTGACCGAACACCAGGAGGTCCACGCGATTCTCCACCAAGAGCGGGCCTACTTCCGGGCCAATCCGGATCTCGCTTACGTCCTGCAGGGGCGAAGGGAGCACTACCTCGTCTGGCGCGCGCTGATTGAGCAGGGCATGGCGGAAGGCTATTTCAGCCAAGACATCAATGTGTTCCTGACCCTTTCAACGATGATCCGCATGCTCAATACCGGCGCCGACTGGTATCTGCATGACGATCCGGCCACGATCGATGCCGCCGGAATCCTGTCACGCGAGGAACTTGGCGCCTTTTACGTGAACTACGTGCTGCGCGTCGTGCGGACACCAGAGCGGATCACCGCGCCCATCCCCTGGCCGCCCGGTTACCCCGGGTCCCGAGGCGGCTGATCCCACTCACTAGCAACAAACAATCAAACGCTTGTTCAGTTTCTGGGCTACTGATAGACTTCTCTCCATGAGCTACCGCCGTGCAAGGTGGCCTGAGAGAGGATTGCCATGGCTGCCCGGGACGATGGATTTCTGAAGACGTCGGCTGCGCTCGATACCGCCACGAAAGTCGTGATCCTGGCGGGAGGCCTGATCGCCTCGCTGGCGCTCATGGCGATTGCGTCGGTGCTGCCGCAGATCGACCATGCACTTGCCCGGGGGCCCGGCGACCATATGCTGGTCAAACAGCTAGTCGGTGCTGTCGCGCTGGCCATGGTCGTGGGCGCCTCGACGGTCGGCTTCCTGATCGACCGGTTCGGCATCAGGCCGGTGCTGATCGCAGCGGCGGCCCTTTATGCCCTGGCAGGCACGGCGGGCCTCTATCTTAGCGATCTGCATTCGTTGCTGGTTTCGCGGCTCTTCGTCGGGGTCAGCGCCGCAGCAATCCAGGTGGCCTGTATTACGCTGATCAACACCCAGCTCGAAGGCGTGGCGCGGGCCCGATGGATGGGCCTGCATATATCGGTTGCGATGTTCACCGCGATATTCGCGCACCCGATTGCCGGCGCCTTGGGCGAAATCAGCTGGCGTCTGCCGTTCGGCCTCTATGCATTGGGCTTGGTGCTGATCCCTGCGGCGCTGCGACTGCAAGCCAGCGCGCCGGACGCATTGGGCAGCGCATCCGCGCAGGCAGAGCGCCGGACTTTGCCGGGCTGGTTCCCGTTTCGCTATCTGCTGCTGGCATTCGCGATCGGCACCCTGGCGCTCATGCCGAGCGTGCAGGTGCCGTTCCTGCTGCGCGAGAAAGGCCTCATCCGACCTTCGGCGATCGCCCTGGTCCTCACGGCCGATTCGCTGGCCGGCGCGATGATGGCAATGCTCTATGGACGCGCCCGCACCCATATCTCGGCCCACGCCGCGTTCGCATTCAGCTTTGCGACGGCGGCCGTCGGCCTTTTCATTGCGGCATTGGCAGGCAGCATCGCAATGGTCATCGCCGGTTTGCTGATCTATGGCCTGGGGATCGGCTGGTTCGTCCCCAACCTGATGACCGCCCTGTCTTCACGCGTCACCCCCGTTCATCAGGGGCGCGCAGCTGGCATCGTCAAGGCAGCGCATTTTCTGTCCGCCCCGGTCGCCGTCGCCATGGTGGAGCCACTGGCGCGCAGCTATGGGCCTTCGGGCACCCTGTATGCGGCATCCGGGCTCGCCTTCGGTTGCCTGATCGTCATCGGCTGGCGATACCTCCGACAACACCGGCAACAGTGAGGTAACGGCGCGGGAGGACCGTCGAGGCCCACCTGATCCAGAATCCAGAGAGCAACGAAAAAGGGCTGCGCGATGGCGGAGCCCTTTCCCCGTTCCGGCAGTAAGCCCGGCGTCATGCCGGTTCTGCTCAGTTCCCGAAGCGATACTTCAGTCGCACGCCGATCATGCGCGGCTCGCCGACCGCGCCGCCCTCGATGCCGAAGCTGGGATAACCCCCAAAGGTCGCATTGTAATACTTGCGCTTGGTGAGGTTGGTCACGAACAGCGCCAGGTCCACCGGCATGTCCGCAACAGAACCCCAGTTCACGTTGAGATTGACCAGGTCGAGCGCGGGCAGCTTTCCGTAATCATACGGGATTGCCCCAGCAAGGAACGCCGGAGTGTCCTGATAGTTCGCGTACTGGCTATCGATATGCGAGTAGGTCACGCCCACCGACAGCTTGCCGTAGCCCTCAGGCAGCGGCAGCGTATACGTGCCAGTAACCGTAAGTTTGTTTTTGGGTGAGTATGTCAGCGGATAGCCAACCCGCGCGCCGCTCAGCGTAATGGCCGAGAAGACGATGTCCGGCGGCGGGACCGTCAGCGACTTCACATCAGTGTCAAGATAGGCATAGGCCGCATCGAGGGTAAAACCATGAAAAGGTGTGATGGACGCATCCACCTCGATGCCCTTGATCGTGGACTTTCCGGCATTGACGATCAACTGCGCAGGCGTCGTCCCGGGCGTGCGCAGGAAGCCGGCGGCAGTGATCTGCTGGTTGCTGAAATCGTTGTAGAAGCCCGCAATATTGAACGTTCCACGCACTGCGCCACGCCAGCTGGTCTTCAGGCCGATTTCATAGTTGTCGATCTTTTCGGGTTCAAACGCTTCTTGGCCGTAGCCTTCCGCCTTGAGCTGTCCCTGCCGGTAGCCCCTGGCATACTTGGCGTAGAGCAGCACGTCCTCGACAGGCTTGTAATCAAGATCGATCAGCCATGTCGGGGCCTGCGAGTGCCCGGTCAGGTGGGTCTGGCACTGTTCGACAGTCAGCGTGCCCGGGTTCGTCGCACTGCCGCGCGATCCGAAGCGAAAGCCATCGACGCAATAGCCGACTGGCGGATTGGCGGTCGGAGGCACCGGCGCATAGTTCATCTGGCGGCTGGTGAGCTGATAACGATCCCACGTGTAACGGATACCGCCTGTGACGCTCAACTTGCTGTTGAGCTTGAACGTGGCCTGCGAATAGAGCGCATAGTCCTGCAGGTAGTACTTGTTGACACGTGCTGTCAGCGTTGTCGTTGCCGCTGGCGCACCTGCGGCGGGAGTGAACGGGCCGCACCCCAGGAACGCGTCAGTTCCGGTGCACGATGCCGTGTTCGTCGAAACGATCCCGGCAAAGCCCAGCGGGGTGTTGCGCTCCATGTATGCGCCTGCCTGCCAGGTCAGCCGATCGCCAAGCGCGGAGCCCTGGAACTGCAGTTCCTCCGTAAGCGTAGCGCCCGAAGCGGTGTTGAGGCCGGGAAACGGGTTCGAGAATACCCGCACCGCATTGGTACCGGCATTGGGGCCGCTGACGATCTCAAGGTTTTCGCCGTAAACGGTCCCTCGCGTGGATTCGCGGAACTGCGAATAGGCGAAGATGTTCTTGATCGTCAGGGTGTCAGCCGGAACCCAGGTGGTGGTGTTGACCACTTGCCATTGCTCGACTTTCTGAAAGGGCGGCAAAAGACCGGCCTCGCCAGTATGGAAACCGCGATCGGAGCCTCTGTCGACTTGCCCGCATTGCAGCGCGACAAGCGCCGAAGTTGCCGCCTGGCTGCGGTTGCAAGCAAACACGCGCGGCAGCGAACCATTGGTATCGGACTTGCTGTACGTGCCGACGGTGTAGTTTTCGAGATTGGGCGTGATGTCGGCGACGACGCTGACACGTCCAGCCCAATAGTCGATGTCGTTGAAATGGCTTGGACCGATGCCCGAGACGCTCTTCATGAAACCTTGGCGGGTCTGCCGGTCAAGCCCTACTCGAACGCGGAGGGTGTCGGCGACCGGGACATTGACCACGGCCTGGATACGGCGCAACTCGTGATTGCCGAGCGAGCCTTCGACATAGCCCTCAAGCGCATCGGTCGGCCGCTGCGGTACGATGATGACGGCCCCTCCGCTGGTATTGCGGCCGAACAGTGTGCCCTGCGGCCCCTTGAGAACCTGCAGGTTCTGCAAGTCGAAGAATGACCCCGGTCCCGCGCCATTGCCCGCTGCGGTGCTGGAGACAACGCGGGGTGCCGGTGCATCGGCGAAGTACACCCCTACCGAAGGCGCGGCGCCGGCATCCTGGTTGAAGCCGCGTATCGCGAAGGATGTCTTTTCCGCGCCGAACCTACTGTTGGTCGATAGCGACGGAGTATAGATGGCAATGTCGCCAGCAGAGACGATGTTGCGATTGGCGAGCTGCTGCTGGCTGAACGCGGTGATCGAGATCGGCACGTCCTGCAGTCGTTCTTCGACGCGCCGAGCCGTGACGATGATATCTGCCGCGCTGTCTTCGGAGACGACCTGCGTTGTATGCGACTGGGCAAAAGCAGGATAGCTCGCCGTACAAAGGACAAAAAGAGCAGTGCCACAACACCATCTATTTATATTCATATGATCTCCCCATTGGCATATTGATTTTTATTGGAAAGCGATGTGCCAGATACATTCCGGGCGTGCCTGCGATCGCTTCAATGCCTTGGCGCCGCCCATTGCACGCCATCGCCACTCTCCCGTCTCGGCCAAATCCGGAGCACGAGAATGCGTCCGGTATGCCTTCTTCCATTCAGACTGCGTGGGCAGGCGGCCCAAGTCAACAAATTCTAACTAATGTTTGGAAACATAAGTGCCGGGTCCGTAATTCCCGGCACTGACGCGATGCTCATGCCATCGAATTGCCGCACCTGTGAGGTGCGGGCGTAAGCCTGCGCGTTGCCGCTTTAGGCCCCGAATTGCACCAGTTACGAAGCTATCCAACCATCGGGCGATGCCTTCGAATCATGGCCTCCAACCGAGGTGATCTTGCGAGGATCGCCACGCCGATTTCACGCATCTGCTAGTTCAGTTTTAGACTCGGCGGCGTTTTCTGAACGATCGCTAAAGGTCGCTTGGCTGAGCTGAATGACTGACCGGCTGACGCCGGTAGGATCATGCGGCGGGGCTGAAGCCATCCTTGTGGGTATGCTTTTCGAGATACCGCATGATGATGTCATCGGTGATGTTGCCGGAGGTAGTCGAGAAGTAGCCGCGTTGCCAGAAGCGTTGCCCCCAATACCGCTTGCGGATGTGCTCGAACTCCTGCTGGATTTTCCGTGACGATCGCCCCTTGGCACGGCGGACGAAATCGCTGACGGAAACGTGCGGCGGGATTTCGACGAACATGTGCACGTGGTCCTTCGACAGTGCCCCATTGATGATCGTCACGCCCATCTCGGCGCAAACTTGCCTGATAATTTCCCGGACCCGCAGGCGCACGTCGCCATGGAGCACCTTGAAGCGATACTTGGGTGCCCAGACGAGATGATAGCGATGATGGAATGTCGTGTGACAACCGCTCTTGTAGCGCATAGCCTGTAACCTCGGGAAAAACGGAAGACTTACGCCCTTCAGGCGGTCTTCCGTTTTTCCCGAGGTTACAGGCTTGCACGCGAGTCTACGGCTGAAGCCAGTATCCGACTGGAAGTCGGAGGGGTTCCTCCCCGAAAGAGGACTCTAAACGGATATCGGAGTATCCGACCAGACCCTGTCGCTTCGATCAGCGGCCGCGAGGGCCTACTCCTGACAGAAGCTGCTGACAGAGTTCTTCGAAGCCGACCGGCTGTTACGCGCCCATCCCAGTCATAGACTGCAGATTACGGCGATCCTAATTGCGGAAAGGCCGTTAACGAACCGATGGCAAGCATCAGTTGGCGGAAAATTGGGGTAGCTGATAGAGAATTGCTCGTCCGTCCTCGTAGTCCAACGTATACAAAGCGGAATTTTGTTCACTAGGCTCGCGCCTGAAGTGTCGCCTATCGTATCTGCCATGTGGACGCGTCGCTCCTACGCCCTTCTTTATATGCGATAAGAGCCGGGCAATCGCACCGTGCGCGACGGACCCCAATGCGCGCAATAGTGTCAACGGCGGCGTGATTCCGGTGTGCCGAGTAGGCGTTCGATAGCGTCCAGTTCAGAATGCTCGAAATCGAGCCGATTTATTGCATCAAGCGAATCATTGAGTTGGTTAACCGTTCTTACCCCGATGAGAGCAGAAGTCATCCGCGGATCGCGGAGAACCCAGGCGATCGCCATCTGAGCAAGCGTCTGGCCGCGATCTTCCGCGATCGAGTGCAGACTGCGGATGCGATCCATAGTCTCTGGAGCAAGCAATTCCTTCTTGAAAGACCCGGATCGTGCACCTCGCGCATCACCGGGAACACCATTTAGATATTTGTTGGTAAGCAACCCTTGCGCGAGAGGAGAGAAAGCGATGCACCCCATCCCCGCATCACCAAGCACCTCTTGCAGTTCCGTTTCAATCGAACGGTTCAGCAAAGAATAATTCGGCTGATGTATGACCAGATGAACACCCATGGCAGAGAGGATACGCACGGCCTCCTTTGTTTGCTCGGCCGTGTAGCTCGATATTCCGACGTAAAGCGCCTTTCCCTGTCGATGCAAGTGAGCCAACGCCCCCATCGTTTCTTCCAGCGGCGTATCCGGGTCGAACCGATGGGAATAAAAGATATCGACATAGTCCAGGCCCATGCGCTTCAAACTCTGTTCGCATGAAGCAATGAGATACTTTCGTCCCCCGCCACCTTGGCCATATGGTCCCGGCCACATGTCCCAGCCTGCCTTGCTTGAAATGATCAATTCATCACGATGCGAGGCAAAATCAGACGCAAGCAGGCGACCGAAATTCTCTTCCGCAGACCCGTATGGTACGCCGTAATTGTTCGCGAGATCGAAATGGGTTACCCCTCGATCAAAGGCTCGCCGCAACATGGCACGGGAGGTCTCGAAGACATCGGTTCCCCCGAAATTCTGCCATAAGCCCAAGCTAATAATCGGAAGATCCAGCCCGGACCGCCCGCACCGGCGGTAGATCATGTGTCCATCGTAACGATCAGGATTGGCATTCCAAGGTGTCGTCAAGGACATAGCGTTATTTCTCAACGTTCGAGCAGTTATCTTTTGCCAATATATCTCGTATATCTTGATACATCGCGAAACCTATTAATGTATGAAAAGTACTTAATCATAAAACCCTTAACATAACGCAAATTTATTGGCATTAAAAACAACCTGCCCTCAATGAAGTGCATCCTCCAAAAAATATCTTCAGGGGCACACCCCTGAAGACTTAGAGGTGGGAATGAGAATGAACTTTCGACTTCAGAAGTCGAAGCTGGCGCGGATCCCATAAGTGCGCGGCGCGGCGTACTGATAGGCAATCTGCGTGCTGGCCGGGCCGGTGCCGGTCAGGATCAGCTTGTCCTCCAGATTGCGGACATAAGCTTCCACCGACCATGCCTTGTCGGCGGGCTTGTAGGTCAGCATCAGGTCGGACTTGGTGTAGCCGCTCTGCTTCTCCGAATCCCAGTTGTAGAAGCTGAAGTAGGACTTGGATTCGATGTGCGTCTGCGCCCGTGCGGTCAGCGTGCCGAAGCCCAGGTCGAAATCGTGGCTGTACCCGAAGTTCGCCGACCAGCGCGGCGCCTGTGGCGGCACGTTTCCGGCAAGCTGGAGATTGCCGTCGCCGTCCGCCACCGCGAAGTCGGTGTACTCGGCGTGGACATAGGCGACATAGGCATCGAAGTGATCGGCCGGGGTCGCCAGCCAGGTCACGTCCGCTTCCACGCCCTTGTAGCGCGACTTGCCCGCGTTGTAGACGTCGATCGAGGAGAAGCCGTCGTCGCGGATGATGAACTGCGAGACCTGCTGGTCCTTGTAATCGTACCAGAACGCATCGACGTTGACCTGCAACGTGCCGCCGAAGAAGCGGTTCTTGAGGCCGATCTCGTAGGACGTGATCTTTTCCGGACCATAGGCCGAATTGTCGGTGAAGCCGCCCGACTTGAAGCCGGTGTCGAACTTGAAGTACGCCATGTTCTGCGGCGTGAACTGGTAGTTCAGCCCGGCGTGGTAGGTGGTGACCTTGTCGCTCGAACGGCCGTACTGGTCGCCGCTCTCGTAATTGATCGCGCCCGTCTCGAGATAGGCATCGCCATCGGTCGAGGTGTACGAGCCGGAGCGATGCTTCTTGTCATGGGTGTAGCGGATACCCCCCTCGACTTCGAGCTGGTCGGTGAGCTTGTAGGCCGCCTGGCCGAACACCGCGCGCGAAGTGGTGACAGTGTCGGGATAATAGTAGCGCGCCAGCAGCACGTAATCGCCGATGACGGCATTCTTGCCTGGATAGTCGCGGAACTGCGCGTCGACCGAGTTCTTTTCGCGGAAGTAGAAGCCGCCGACCTGGAAGCGGAATGGCCCGTCCAGTTGCGAAGTCAGGCGCACTTCATGGTTCCAGGTCACGGGCTTCTCGTGCTGGAAGAAGGTCATGTTCTGGCGATTGCTGCCGTAGACCGGCTCGTCGAGCGCGTTGCGGGTGTAATCGAGGTTGCGGTAGCCGCCGAGGTAGGTGACGGTCGCGAAGTCGAGATCGTAATCCGCGTTCCAGCGCAGGAAGTAGGTGTCGCCCTTCACGTAGGCGCCATCGGTCTGCGACCAGCTCTTGCCGTCGCCGGGGATCGGCGGCTTCACCGTGATGTCCGGCTCGCCGTCGGCGCCGGTGACCGGGGTGATGCCCTGACGCACGGGGCCGACGCCGCCAAGGTGCGAATATTCGCCGATCAGGTCGATGGTGAGCCGGTCGGTCGGCTTGAACAGCACGCTCAGGCGCGCGGCCTTGCTGCGCTCGTCGTCGCCGTCGCGGCCGACCGGGTTGTTGCGGTAGCCGCTGTGGTCGCGGGTCTGGAACGCGGCGCGCACCTGCAGCGTGTCGGTGACCGGCAGGTTCACCATGCCCTGGGTGATGAACGTGTCGTAGTTGCCGATCTCGCCCGAGACGTTGGCCTCGAAGTGGTCGACCGGCTTGGCCGAGACGATGTTGATCGAGCCGCCGGTGGAGTTGCGGCCCAGCAGCGTGCCCTGCGGTCCGCGCAGCACCTCGATCCGCTCGACGTCGAACATCGTCGCGTTGAGGCCCAGCGCGCGCTGGAAGTAGATGCCGTCGATGCTCAGCGCCACGGCCGGATCGCCGATCTCGCTGGTATCGCGGCTGGAGACGCCGCGCACGGTCAGGATCGTCTGCGCGCCGTTGTTGGAGAAGTTGAAGCCCGGCGCCACGCCCGCCAGATCCTGCAGGTTGCCGACGCCGTTGGCCTTGATCGCCTCCGCATCGATGACCGAGATCGCGAGCGGGGTCTTCTGCAGCAGGGTGGGACGCTTCTCAGCGGTCACCACGATGTCGCCGAGGCCGGTTCCGGTGTCGGCGGATGCTTCGGCCGATTGCGCGGACGCCGCCTGCGAGCCCATCAGCGCGAGCGCGCATGTACTTGCCGCGAGCAGAAAATTCCTGGATCGATTCATTGTCGATTAGCCCTCGTGTTGGTGCCGGATCGGCAGCCGCTTTCCCTGACACGCGCTGGCAGCGCGTGATCTCGTGTTGGTCGGAAGATGTTGATGTGTCCGGGCTGGTCCCGGCTCGCTTTTTTCCCGGAAGCCGCAGGCGGCTCCATCGTCCTGACTGTGACCGTGCACGCAGGTTGCCAGCGCAGGCGGCCTGCCTGCCGGTCCTTAATGCCGTCGTCACACTGAATACAATCTACTAATAAAGATCGGTGTCAACCGAAAATCATGGAACTGCAGGAATTCCCGTTAACACCATGATTATATATGTTTTCTGCAATATTTCGTAAAGCGCGGTGCGCAGCATTGGATGCGAATCCGAGCCGATCTTCGCCCTGGAAATCGCGATATCCGACGCCGGATAGCCCGGGAATAGGTCATTTGACGCAACTGTCAGCACCGCTACCGGCGGACGATCCTGCAACAATTGTAGTTTGTATAAAATTCTTGCACTCGCGCGCGTTGTCTGGAAGGTTGTCCCCGCAACGGCCGATCGCTCCGGATGTGTGGCGACCGCCAGGCTCAACCGTTCACGAAATCCCGAGGAAAATTCATATGGCCAGAATCGTTGGTGGTATCAGCATGTCCCACGTGCCGGGGGCGCTCGGCTGGCCCGATGCCCCGCCCACCGACCAGCGCGCGCGGCTTACGGCCATTCACGAAACCCTGCGCGAGCGCCTGGAGGCGGCCAAACCCGATGTGATCGTTGCCTTCCTCGACGACCATTTCGAGAACCACTTCCGCAACCTGCTGCCCTCGCTCGGCGTCGGCATCGCGGATTCGCACGTCGGTCCGGCGGAATACATGATGGAAGCGCTGCGCTTCGACGAACAGCACGCGATCCCCTCGGACCCGGCGATGGGCGAGCATCTGCTGCGCGAGCTGGTGCACCGCGGCTTCGAGGCCGCGCGCATGGGCGCCATCGAATACGGCAACAACCTGATGATGCCGCTGCGCTTCATCCAGCCCACGTTCGACATGCCGGTGGTGCCGGTCTACATCAACGTCTTCTCGCCCCCGCTGATGCCGTACTGGCGCGCCTACGACCTTGGCCTTGCCGTGCGCGCCGCGATCGAGGCGATGCCGGACGACCGCCGCGTGTTCCTGCTCGCCACCGGCGGTCTCTCGCACTGGCCGCCGGTCTGGACCGAAGGCGCGCCCGAGGACGATGAATTCCTGCAGCGCATGAAGCGCTACCAGACCGAGGGCAAGGGCAGCCTGGTCGACGATCCCGGCCTCTATTCGGATCTCGCCAAGTACGAGATCGAGATGATGGGCAAGATGCAGTGGCCGCTCGGCTTCCAGCACCCCCTGCTCAACGAGCACTGGGACCGCGAGATGCTGGAGAAGTTCGAGGAAGGCGATATCGGCTACATGCGCGCGCTGACGTACGACGAAGTCGAGGAACGCGGCGGCCATGGCGGTCACGAAGCATTGAACTGGGTCGCGCTGATGGGCGCGATGAACGGCGCCAAGGCGGATTACATCGCCTACGAACCGGTGCCCGAATGGATCACCGGCATGAGCTACGCCGCTTACGACGAGCCTGCGTGAAGCAACGATGACGGGGCGAAGAGGGAGGAGACCTTCGCCCCGTCATCTCCCGCGAGACCGGTTGCGCGCCGGCCGGTAGCGGGATGGCGAATGCCCGTGCAGCCTTGGCGGCGCGCGGGCTTTTTCCTATTCGTCAGGCAGCGCCCTGCGCTTCGCGCTCGATCAGCGGTCGCACGATGTCGTTGACCAGCAGATTGAGCACGATCAGCAGCATCGAACCGATCACCATCGGCTGCGACAGCAGAGGCAGCAGGTAGGCGGGCAGCCGCGCCTTTACCGGGTCGGGCAGGAACAAGGCTCCCGAAGCGAGGATGAAGGCGGGCGCGGCGACCGCGATGTTGAGGTCGTCCCACTCGATCTCGCGCGCCATCTGGATACCGTTGACGGCGATAATGCCGAACAGGATCGTCGAGACCGCACCGATCACGGGCGCGGGAATGCTTGCGATGAGGAGCGCCAGTTGCGGCAGCATGCTCAGCGCGATCGCCAGCGCACCCGCCGTCATCGTCACGAACCGGCTGCCCACGCGCGAGACGCGGATGATGGCGATGTTCTCGGGATAGGAGGTCGTGCCCAGGCCGCCGAACAGCGCGCCCGCCGCGCAGCCCAGATACTCGACGAACAGCCCCTGGTTGGCGACTGCGCGCGTCAGCGGGCGCCCCGCCCAGCTGCACAGCACGGAATACATGCCCACCGTCTCTATCGAGGCGTGAAGGAACGCGAAGACCATCACGAAGACAGCTGCGGGCACCACTTTCAGCCCGAACGGCGCGAGGGCGGGCAGACCCAGCGGCGTGACCTCGCCCAGCGCCGGAAGCTGCCACTGCCCCATCAGCGCAGCCGCCGCCGATCCGGCAGCGACACCGATGACGAGACCGCCCTTCTTGACCAGCCCCTGACCGCCAAACACGAGGCAGGCGATCACTGTCAGCGCCGAAAACGACGCCAGCAGGAACGACACCAGTTGGGGCGCAGCGGGGTCCGGACCGAACCAGTTGGCCAGCCCGACGCTCGACAGCTGCACGCCCACGATGACCAGCAGCATGGCATAGACGATCGGGTTGGCGGCACTGCGCGTCAGCCTGCCGATAAGGTCCAGCCCCGGTATCGGCAGCGCCAGCAGCGCGAACAGGCACGCCGCCGCCAGCATCGATCCATACACCGCATCGAGCCCGTAAGCTTGTGCGACCGCGATCGTCGTCATCAGGAACACGCCGGTCGGCCCCTGCACCACCGGCAGCCGCAACATCCGCCCCGACTGGAGCAGCGTCACGACGCCGGTGGTGAAGAGGCAGGCCTGGACGATGTGGCTGGTCTGGATCAGCGACAGGCCCAAAATCGTGCCGATGATGGAGGGAAACACCCATACCCCGGTCAGCGCCAGCAGATGCTGTGCCGCAAAGAACAGAGTCGGCGCAAAGCCGATCCTGTCTTCGAAGCCGACTTCCAGCGCTGGCGCGCTGCTCACTGGGGCGCCTGCCATCGTCAGCTCACCGGCTCGGCGGCGGGGGCGGCCATGTCCGGCTCTGCGTTGATGCGCGCGACGATCTCCGCGATCTCCGCACGGTCCAGGTCCTGCCGGAAGAAGTAGTTCAGCGTCGTGCGAATACCGAAGAACGAGGTGCTGGTATAGGCCAGCATCGCTTTCGCCGCGTCGGGGGTGAGGTCCAGTTTCTCGGCCAGAAACGCCTCGAAATGGCGGCGCGCGACCGGGTTGGCGAGGACGTGTTTGGGCTCGCTGTCGATGCGCAGCGGGCGGTGATAGACATGCGGGAGCACCACTTCCGCCTCGCCGGTCACCCGAATATCGCGCGAGGATGCACCCGCCTCGACGCGGATGCGGCCCGCTTCGAGGCGCCACTTGTTCAGCTCCGGATCGAAGAAGCACAAGTCGCGCGCGGCGACGCGCAGGCGAACCTCGCGCGTTTCGCCCGGTGCCAGGGCGACCTTGGCGAAGGCCCTCAGTTCGCGGTCGGCGCGATGAACCTTGCTGTCGGGGAAGCCGAGATAGAGCTGGACGATCTCCTTGCCTGCGACCGCGCCGGTGTTGGTGACGCTGAGACGCACATGAAGGTCCTCTTCGGCATCCAGCACCGGCGTTTCGACGACGAGGTCTGAATAGGCGAACTGCGTGTAGCTGAGCCCGAAGCCGAACGGGAACAGCGGTTCCACCTTGCGGCGGTCGTAATGGCGGTAACCGACGAAGATGCCCTCGACATAGCGGTGCACCCCGCCCTCGCCCGGATAAGTGAGGAAGCCGGGAATGTCCTCCATGCGCTGCGGGAAGGTGACGGTCAGTTTCCCGCAGGGGTTGCGCAGGCCGAACAGAATCTCGGCCAGCGCGCCGCCCATGCCCTGCCCGGCGAAGAAAGTTTCTACCACGGCGTGTACATTACCCAGCCAGGGCATGACGACGGCATCAGGGTTGGTGAGCACGACGACCACGGGCACGCCGGTATCCGCCAGCGCCTGGATCAGCGCATCGTGTCCGGCGGCGAGCGCCAGATCCTTGCGGTCGGCGCCCTCGCCGTCCTCGGTCGAATCGGTGGTCACGAAGACGACGGCAACGTCCACCCCGGCAACGCCCGCGACCGCCTCGGCACGCAGGGCTTCCAGTTCGGCGCCGTCGTGATCGTAGCCGCGCAGGAAATCGACCTGCACGCCCTCACCAGCGATGCGCACGATTTCGTCGAAGGGAATGTCGACGCGGGTCGGCGCGGTGGTCGCCGAGCCAGAACCCTGGATGACGGGCCGCTTAGCCCCCTCGCCGATCACCGCGATCCGGCTCAGGCCTTCACACTGCAGCGGCAGCATGGCGTCTTCATTGCGCAGCAGGACGATCGATTCCGCCGCCATCGCGCGGGCGACTTCGTGGTGTGCATCGGGATCGAAGGGGGTCACCGGCCCGGCCTTTTCGGTCGCCATCTCGACCAGTCGCAACACGCGGGCGCAGGCACGGTCGATCGCTTCGGCGGGCAGGCTGCCGTCCTCGATCGCGGCGAGCAGCGCGCGGTGCCGGCTGGCGTTCTCGGGCATGTCGAGGTCATTGCCCGCCAGCAGCGAGGCGGGACGGTCCTTGATCCCGTGCCAGTCGGAAACGACGACGCCTTCGAAGCCCCATTCGTCACGCAGCAGGTCGGTCAGCAACCAGAGATCAGCAGACGTCTGCACGCCGTTGAGGCGATTGTACGAACTCATGACCGTCCACGGCTGCGCGCGGCGCACGACGCGCTCGAAGCCCAGCAGGTAGATTTCGCGGAGCGCGCGCGGATCGACCACCGAATCCATCGTGGTGCGCTCAACTTCGGAATTGTTGCAGGCGAAGTGCTTGAGCGAGGCGCCCACGCCGTTGTCCTGCAGGCCCGAAACGACGCCGGTGGCGAAATCGCCGCTGACGACGGGGTCTTCCGAATAGTATTCGTAGCTGCGCCCGCCCAGCGGCGTGCGGCGGGTATTGATGCCGGGGCCGAGCAGGATGTTGACGTCGAACGCGCGGCATTCGGCCGCCAGCGTCGCGCCCAGCGCGCGGGCCATGTCGACATCCCAGCTGCACGCGATCGCCGAACCGTTGGGGAAGCAGGTCGCCGGTCGGGTCGTACCGAAAGCGGCTTCCATGTCGCGCGCGCGGGTGTTCACCACGGCAAGGAACTGTTCGAGATCCTGCCCGCCTTCCTGCGCATCGTCGATCTGCTCGGTGGAATAGCGCACGCCATAGGCGCCGTCGGTCATCAGCAAGGCCGGAACGCCGCGTTCGGACAGCGCACGTGTACGCCACATGCCATGGCCCGTCAGCAGCGCCGCCTTGTCGGCCGGGGTCATCGCGGCGATCGTGTCCATCACCGTTTTCGTCACCGTCATCGTGGTCATCGCTGGTCCTGTTTTTGCGTGATCTGGCGGCAATTCCGAAAGGTGGATCGGATCGCTCTTGATTTTGAATACAATCTACCGTAATGATTCTTGTCAAGGGCAAACCACCTAAGTGGCTGCCTCGGCACTCAGAATGCGAGTGTCTTCGCCCTGAAATCAAGGATTTTCGAGAATATACATTGTCGGTTGACGCTGAACCTCCGCCACGTCATATATGAATACAATCTACACCGGAGAGTTCAGTGGCTACTACATTTGAGGTGGGCGAGAACCTGTCCCTGCCCGAACGCCTCTATCGATCGCTGCGGCATGCGATCCTCGACGGCACTTTTGCGCCGGGTGAGGAACTGCGCCAGGAAGTGCTGGCCAGTCAGTACAGCGTAAGCCGCGTGCCCTTGCGTGAGGCGCTCAGCCGCCTTCAGGCCGAGGGTATGATCGTCCTGCGTCCGCGCCGCGGTTTCGCGGTCAATTCGCTCGACCTGATGGAGATCATCGAGGTCTTCGAATTGCGCATGGTGGTGGAACAGCACGCGATGGAAGTCGCATCGCGGGCCCGCAGCGAAGCGGACGTGCGCGAAGTGGGCGCGTTGTTGGACCAGATGGAAGGACTGGACCCGGCGGAGGAAGGTCATCAGGCGACCTGGCTCGATCTCAACCGCCAGTTCCACAATCGCCTGATCGCCAGCGCCGGACGCGAGCGCATGGCCGCGACGGTCATCAACTTGCGTGATGCCACCGAGCCTTACGTGCGCGTGGAAGTCAACGTCACCGGCCATGTCGATGACGCCGCCGACGAACACCGCGCGCTGTTCGACGCCTTCAAGGCACGGGATTCCATCCGCGCCGGCGAACTGGCCCGCGAACATTGTCTGGGGACGATGAAACGTCTCGTCGAAGGCATGCGGCTGCGTCAGTCCGACGCGAAGCGGCCGGGAAGAAGATAGCAGCGATCCGCAAAGATCGCCTTCGATAACACGCATCAAGAAAGGTTCTGTTTCGTGCTCGATATGACGATCTACAATCCCAAGTCTCTTGGCACGCCGATGGGCCAGTACTCGCAGGTGACGCGGGTGAAGGCGGGCGAATTCCTGTTCATTGCCGGCCAGCTGTCCGGCAATGCCAACGACGAGATCGTCGGCGAAGGCGATTTCGAAGCGCAGGCGACGCAGGTCTTCGCCAATATCCACGCCGCCCTGACCGACGCCGGTGCGGGCTGGGAGAATGTGGTGCAGTTCACCACCTACCTCGTCCACTCGCAGGACATTCCCAATTTCATGGACTTTCGCCTGAAGAACTTCCCGCAGTTCTTCACCAACGGCATCTATCCCCCCAACACGCTGCTGATGATCGATCGCCTGGTCAAAGAGCCGTTTTTGATCGAGGTCCAGACGGTCGCAGCCCTGTGAGCGGGGGAGTGAGCGGCGCGATGAGCACGAAAACGCGCTTCGAAACCACCGGCTTCACGTTCGAGGACATCCACGTTTCCTACCGGGTCGGCGGGGCGGGCTATCCACTCCTGCTGATCCACGGCTCCGGGCCGGGTGCCTCGACCATCGGCAACTGGCGTTCGGTGCTCGAACCGCTGGCACAGCGCTATCACGTCCATGCGATGGACCTGATCGGCTTCGGCGGGTCAGACCGCAAGCCGCAGGGGCCCTATTTCGACTTCCCGCTCTGGCTGCGCCAGTGCCGGGCCATGATCGAGAAGATGCCGGGCGAGAAGATCGGCATCATCGGGCACTCCATCTCGGGCGCGCTGGCGCTCAAGCTGGCGGCCAGCGAGCCGCGCGTCGGGCAGGTGCTGACCACCGGTACGATGGGGGCGCCCTACCCCCTGAACGACGCGACGGTGACGTGCTGGACGTTCCCGGAGGACCGCGAGGCGCTGATCGCGGCGGCGCGCACACTGATCGCCGATGACACGCTCATCGACGAGACGTACCTGCGCAACCGCGAGGCCGTGCTGCGTATGCCGGGCTACGGCGCCTATTTCGGCGAGATGTTCTCCGGCGACAAGCAGCGCTTCATCAATGCCACGGTGCTCACACAGGCGGAAATCGACGCGATCCGTTGCCCGCTTACGATGCTGCACGGGCGGCAGGACCAGGGCTTCCCGATCGAGCCGCTCACCATGGCCTTGTCAGCAAAGCTACCGCACGCCGACGTCCACCTGCTTGCCGGGTGTTCGCACAGCGTCGCGATGGAGCGGCCCGAAGCCCTGCTCAACGCGGCCAACCACCTCTTTCCCCATGAGATTTCCCAGGCGGCCTGACCCGCTGCCTTCCGACATCGCCACAAGGATACAGACATGAAATTCATCACCTTCGCCGTCGGCGGAACGACACGTCTCGGCGTTCTTCAGGGTGACGCGGTGGTCCCCGTCATCGGCGACATCCAGGCCATCATCGCCGGCGGCCCCGCCGCGCTCGCCGAAATCGAAGCGCAAGTCGCAGCCGGCTCCGCCGCTGCCGTGCCTCTCGCCGATGTGGACGTGCTCGCCCCGATCGAGCGGCCACTGCGCAACATCTTCTGCGTCGGCAAGAACTACTACGACCACGCGATCGAGTTCCATTCGAGCGGCTTCGACGCCAGCGCAGGCAAGGATGCGCAGCCCGAATTCCCGATCATCTTCACCAAGGCGTCCACCACCGTCGCCGCGCCGGGCAGCGTCATTCCCGGCCACCTCGATCCGACCGCCTCGGTCGACTACGAGGGCGAACTCGCGGTGGTGATCGGCAAGGGCGGACGCGGCATCGCCAAGGCCAAGGCGATGGAGCACGTGTTCGGCTATACCATCGTCAACGACGTCACGTCGCGCACGCTGCAGAACCGCCATCGCCAGTGGTTCATTGGCAAGAACCTCGACGGCTTCTGCCCGATGGGCCCGACGCTGGTGACCGCCGACGAAGTGCCCGATGTGGGCGCGTTGCAGCTGGTCACCGCGGTTAACGGTGAAGTGCGCCAGAACGCCAGCGTCTCGCAGCTGATCTTCGATATCCCCACCATCATCGAGACGATCTCGGCCACGATGACGCTGGAGCCGGGCGACATCATCGCCACCGGCACGTGCGCAGGGGTGGGCATCGGCTTCGATCCGCCGCGCTTCCTTCAGGCAGGCGATGCGGTAGCCGTTACGATCGAGCCGATCGGCGTGCTCGAAAACTCGGTAGGCTGACGCAGGAAGGGGTAGCGATGCAGGTTTCCAACTCAGGTCCGTTCGCCGCCCCGGCCGCGACGACCCCACTTTCGACCCCGGTTTCGACGGGCGTGCTCGCAGGTGCGATCACGACGGTCTACTTCACCGGCGGCGTGGCGACGGTTCTCGTCGACACGCTGGTTCCCAAGTTCAAGTCGCTGTTCGACCTGAGCTACACGCAGGCGATGCTGACGCAGTTCAGCTTCTTCCTCGCCTATCTCGTCGTGTCCGGCCCGGCCGGAATGATCACCGCGCGGATCGGCTTCGTGAAGGCCGCCGCGCTGGGCATCGCGACGATGGCGGCGGGGTGCCTGCTGTTCGCCCCAGCCGCGCTGATCGGATCGTACTGGGCGTTCCTCGTCGCGCTGTTCGTGCTGTCGGGCGGCACCAACATCTTCCAGCTCTGCGCCAATCCGATCATCGCCTCGCTGGGCAAGCCGGAGCGGGCGCACAGCCGCCTGACGCTGGGCCTAGCGTTCAACTCGCTCGGCACAGCGGTTGCACCGCTGATCGGGGCGGCGACGATCCTTGCGGTCTCTGCCATTCCCGCCGGAAAGATCGACCACCATGACGCCGCCGCCGTCCACGCCGCGCAAGTCGCCGAGGCGCAGATCGTGCAGCGCCCGTTCCTTGCCATCGCGGCGCTGCTGGTGCTGGTGGCGGCGATCTGCTGGGCGCTGCGCGGCAAGATCCGCCTGCCCCTCGACCGGACGGAGAAGACAAAACGCACCAGCCAGCCCCTCATCGCCTGGCTGCAGGGTAATCCCAAGCTGGCGCTCGGCGTCGCGGCGATGTTCCTGTACGTCGGTGCCGAAGTCTCGATCGGCAGCATCCTCATCAACTATCTCGGCCTGCCCAAGACCCTGGGGATGGCCGAGGCATCGGCGGCCGGGTTCGTCGCGCTCTACTGGCTGGGGGCACTGGCCGGCCGGTTCGTAGGCTCCTTCGTGCTGCGGGTCGTCTCGGGCGGGCGGCTGCTGGCGATCCATGCGGGCGTGGCGATGGTGCTCATCGCCTGTTCGCTGACGCTCACTGGGTCGATCTCGGCAGGCGCGCTGGTCGCGGTGGGCCTGTGCAACTCGATCATGTTCCCCACCATCTTCACCCTGTCGATCGAAGGGCTGGGCGAGGAAACCCCGCGCGGTTCGGCGCTGGTTTGCATGGCCATCGTCGGCGGCGCCGTTGTGCCGCTGCTGAGCGGGCTGGTCGCCGATGCGGCAGGCCTGGAACTGGCGCCGATCGTGCCGATGGCCTGCTACTTCGGCATCCTACTCTACGGCATGCTGGCCATGCGTGACCGCGCCGCTACCCCCCGCATCGACGCGGAAGTGCCCGCGATCGGACTGAACTGACACCCTAGACATCCGGCCGCGTCCGCGCGGCCACCCGGACCGGCCCCGGCCGCGATCACCCTGCCTTCATCACCTTGCACCCGCCGCGCGGGCGCAACAGGCGGAGCCTTGCCTGCGCCGGAGGGATCGCGGCCGCCCGACCCTCACTTCTCTCGTCTCACAACTTCCCTTATCAATCGGAGTATTACCATGACCAGGATTGCCGTCGTCGGAGCCGGAATGGGCGGACTGGCCTTCGCAGCCGCCATGCGGGGCAGTGACCACGAAGTGACGCTTTACGAACAGGCGCACGAGATCGGCGAACTGGGCGCAGGCATCTCGCTCTGGGCCAACGGCACGCGGCTGTTCGAGGAAATGGGCATCGCCGAACTGATGGCGGCGAAGTCCTGCGAGACCGAAGCCGCCTACTTCCGCAACGAGGATGGCAGCGTCGCCGCCGAGCAGTCGCTGGCCCGCGACAACTGGTACCGCGACGCTTACAGCTATCCCTACTACGGCGCCCTGCGCACCGACCTGCAGGCATCCCTGCTCGAAGTGCTCGGCACCGACAACATCCGCCTCGCCAAGCAGCTGATCACCATCGAGGACACGGCCGAGGGCGCCGTGCTGCACTGGGCCGACGGCACCAGCGACACCGCCGACCTCGTCGTGGGCGCAGATGGCATCAAGTCGGTGGTCCGCAAGTTCGTCGATCCCGATGCGCGCCCGGTCTTCACCGGCAACAGCGCCTTTCGCGGCCTTGCGAAGACCGAGGAACTCGACCTGCTGCCCGAACCGCGCTCGTTCACCGACTGGATGGGCGACGGCATGCACGTGCTGAATTTCCCGGTCGGGCCGGATTTCAAGCACACCACGATCGTCGTCTTCGTCGACGGTCCCGAGCAGTGGGAACACGAGGAATGGCGCGTTCCCGCCGACGCCGAAGCCGTGCGCGCCTTGTTCGACGACTGGGATCCGGCGGTCGGCCAGTTGCTGGAGCACGTCACCCTGTCCGAGCGCTGGGGTCTGTTCCAAGTCAGCCTGATGGACAGTTGGCATCGCGGCCGCTGCGTGCTGATCGGCGATGCCGCGCACGGCATGCTACCGCACCACGGACAGGGCGCGATCTCCTCGTTCGAGGACGCCATCGCGCTGGCCCATGTCATGAAGGACGACGGCATCGCCACGATCGACGCCAAGCTCGCTGCCTACGAAGGCGAACGCAAGGCGCGCGGCGAGCGTATCCAGAAGTCATCGCGCGATCTGAATGCATGCCTGCATCTGCCTGAAGGGCCTCAGCGCGACAAGCGCGCGGTTGTTCTCAATGCCTTGCCCGAGAACTTCTCGTGGCTGCATGAATATGTCTGCTCTGTTTGACCCACGTAAGAGTTGAAGCAATTTGTGACTGTGCCGGCAAAGGCAGTTCACCTGCACAGTCACAGCACCTCTTTCTGTATACTTGATTGAAGTGGGGTTACTGACCGACGACTTCGCGCGTAAATGTCATCTATCACCGCGACCTGACCTCGAACCTGACATTCTCCTAACGGCCAGTCCCGCGCATTGCAGGGAACGATCATCAGTGCTTCAGGAACGGCAGATGTTGGATGGGCTCCTGCCGTTCACGGCGCGCCTCGCGAACGTCGGTTTTGTCCCAGGTCCCGTCATAGTTTGAATGTCAGCTTCCAAGCGGGGCAAAATCGCTGTCGAACGGTGAACGGGCGCGTTGCAGAAGCTTACCCGTCGCGGTGGCCTGCCCCCGGGACTGGCGAGACCCGAGTGCCAACGCAAGCCAGTTGCATGCGCTTGCCGCGTCAATTTCGATGCCGTCTCTACACAGCGCGACCAGGATACTTCCGCCTGCGCAGGATGCTCGAAAAAGAAATATCAAACACGGCAGAGCGGACTTTCGCTTCTTGCCATTAATTTCTTCACCGGGGTTCTCAAAAGCCGGTTGTGCGCCCCTCCCCGTTTAACGGAAAAGGGGCAAGGTTCAGCGTACCCTCGTACCGCGTCCGAACAGGAATCCGAGAACCAGAATTACGACCGCTACGATCAGGAAAATCTTGGCAAGGCCGGCAGAAAGACCTGCCACGCCCCCAAAACCCAGAAGCGCAGCGATGACTGCGACCACTGCAAAAATGATGGCCCAGCGAAACATCAGGCATCTCCCGTTTGAAAGAGCTGCGTCGATCACTTCGACGTGCTCGAACTTGCAAACTTTCTGGCATTGTCAATGTTCCAGACACATCCTGCATACTCCCGACACGTATGGTGGCGTCCGGTAAGGCACATGGCCCTGACGTGCCGAAGATAGGGTTGGCGATGGGTCGGATCATGCGCGCCTTCCGCGCGTTGGCTCCTGTGGAGAAGGAGCCTGAATATGTCGTTTGTCACTACCGTCCGCCGCGAAGTCCTGACACGCCCGGTTCTGGCGCTTGTGCAATCCGCACTCCCCGCGCTGTCCGCCACGGAAAACGAGGCGATCGATGCCGGGAACACGTGGTGGGACGCCGCCCTGTTCACCGGCAACCCTGACTGGAATGCGCTGCTGGCCGTGCCTCCTGCCACTCTCACGGCAGAAGAGCAGGCCTTCATCACCGGCCCGGTCGAGACCTTGTGCGGGATGATCGACGACTGGCGCATGACCTGGGAAACCCACGACCTGCCCCCCGAGGCGTGGGACTACCTCAAGTCCGAGAAGTTCTTCGGCATCATCATTCCGAAGGAACACAGCGGCCTCGGCTTCTCGAACTTCGCGCATAGCGAGATCGTGAGGAAGATCGCCACTCGCTCGGTTTCCGGTGCAGTGACGGCGATGGTGCCAAACTCGCTGGGACCGGGCGAACTGATCCTGCGGTTCGGCACCGAAGCGCAACAGCGGCAATGGCTCCCCCGCCTCGCCGATGGGCGCGAGCTTCCTGCCTTCGGCCTCACCAGCCCCGAAGCAGGATCAGACGCCGCCGCAATGGTCGACGAAGGCGTGGTCTGCCTGGGCGATTGGCAGGGCGAAGAAGTGCTCGGCATCCGCCTCAACTGGCGCAAGCGCTACATCACGCTGGGACCGGTCGCGACGATCCTGGGACTCGCCTTCAAGCTGCGCGATCCCGAGCATCTCCTTGGTGGGCAGGACGAGATCGGCATCACCGTAGCTCTGGTGCCCACCAACCTGCCCGGCATCACTATCGGGCGGCGGCACATCCCCTCGATGCAGACGTTTCAGAACGGCCCGAACGAGGGCAAGGACGTCTTCATCCCGCTCGACAACGTGATCGGCGGGCCCGAGCGGGTCGGTCAGGGCTGGAAGATGCTGATGAGCGCTCTGGCCGCCGGGCGCGGCATTTCGCTGCCCTCGCTGTCGGCGGCGGCGGGCGCCTTCGCCGCACATACAACCGGCGCCTATGCCCGCGTACGATCGCAGTTCAACCTGTCGATCGGCAAGTTCGAGGGCATTCAGGAACGCCTCGCCCGGATCGCAGGCAATGCCTACCTGCTCGACGGCGCGCGGCGGCTGACTTGCGCGGGGCTGGATCAGGGCAACCATCCCGCGGTGATCTCCTCGATCCTGAAACTTCACGCCACCGAGCGGATGCGCGTCGTCATTAACGATGCGATGGACGTCCACGGCGGCAAGGCGGTGATCGAGGGCCCGCGCAACTACATGGGCGGACAGTACCGCGCGATCCCGGTCGGCATCACCGTCGAGGGCGCGAACATCCTGACGCGCAGCCTGATGGTCTTCGGACAAGGCGCAATCCGCTCGCACCCCTATCTCCTCGACGAGATCCGCGCGGTGGGCGATGCCAATCGCGGGCGCGCGCTGGCCGATTTCGACAAGGTACTATGGAAGCACGTCGGCCACGCGCTCAAGACCGCGATCCGCGCGTTCGTGCGCAGCTGGAGCGGCGGCGTCTTCGCCCCTGCTCCGAAGGCGGGGAAGGCCACGCGCCATTATCGCCAGATGAGCCGCTATGCCGCAGCCTTCGCGTTCTGCTCGGACATCGCGTTCCTGACGCTGGGCGGCGAACTCAAGCGGCGCGAACTGCTCTCGGCGCGCCTCGGAGACGTGCTGTCCGAACTCTACATGCTCTCGGGCGCGCTCAAGCGCTGGGAGGACGAAGGGCGGCAGGATGACGACCTGCCACTGCTCGACTGGTGCATGCAGAGCGGCTTTGCCAGCATCGAGCAGAGCTTCGCGCAGATCATCGAGAATTTCCCGGCCCGCCCGGTCGGCTGGATGCTGCGCCTGTTCATCATGCCTTACGGTCGTCGCCGCAACGGCCCCACCGACCGGACGATACGCCGCGCCGCCGCCATCCTGCTGGAACTGTGCCCAGCACGCGACCGGCTGGTCGAGAACGTCTATATCGGCGGCGACGACGATGCAGTCGCGCGGCTGACCGAGGCTTTCCGCAAGACCGTCGCCACCCAGCCGATCCATGACCGCATGAAGCAGGCCCGCGTCCGCGACGCCGATCAGGCGCTCGCGGCGGGCCTGATCTCGCAGGAGGAACGCGAGCAGCTGCGCCAAGCGGACGGAGCCGTCGCCGAAGTCATCGCGGTCGATGACTTCGCGCCCGAGGAACTGACCCGCAGAACGGATAAGTCGTTGCGCGAGGCCGCCGAATGAGTCGCGCGGTCCACATCGTCGATGGCGCCCGCACACCGTTCCTCGAGGTACGCGGCGGGCCGGGGCCGTTCACTCCGGTTGATCTCGCGGTGCAATGCGGCCGCCCACTACTGCTGCGCCAGCCGTTCGCGCCCGAGGCCATCGATCAGGTGATCCTCGGCTGCGTCAATGTCATCGCCGACGAGGCCAATCCGGCCCGTGTCGCGGCCCTGCGCCTTGGCTGCGGCGCGCAGACGAGCGCCTTCACCGTCCAGATCAACTGCGGGTCGGGGATGCGGGCGATGGATACCGCCTATCGCTATATAGCCGACGACGGCAGCGATCTGATCCTGGCGGGCGGCACCGAAGCGCTCAGTCATGCCCCGCTCGTGCTGCGGCAAGATGCGGTGGAATGGCTGGCGGCGATGCAGGGCGGCAAGGACAGCGCCCTCGGCAAGCTTAAGGCGGCGGCAGCGCTTCGACGCGGGGGTCGACTGGAAGATCGCTATCGTGCGCTCGAAGAACGTGCCCGTTTCAAACATCGCGCTCAAGTTGTCGCTCGACAAGGGGCGCCTCGCGCTATCGCCGCTCACGTTCTCGATGGCGCGCGGCGATGTGGCCTCGGACCTGATATTCGACACCCGCCAACGGCCGTCGGCAATACGCTACGACATCCGGCTTGCAACCACGCCGATGGGACGGCTGCTCGCCGGATATGGGCTGGCGGACTCGGGCACCACCGGCACGATCCGCGGACGTATCCATTTGGAAGGCAGAGGCGATACGGTCCACGATTCCCTGGCAAGCTCGTCCGGTCGGATCGCGTTCGTAATGCCGCAAGGCACCTTGTGGACGAAAAACGCGCAACTCGCCGAACTTGATATTGGCACGTTCGTGCAGAAGATGTTCCAGGGCAAGCTCAAGAAGCCGATCGAGGTGAACTGCGGCCTGCTCGCCTTCACCGTCCGCAGCGGCACGGCAATTGCCGATCCGATCCTGATCGATACCAGCAAAAACGTCGTCACCGGGCGCGGCGGCTTCAGCTTCGGCACCGAGGCGGTAGACATGGCCTTTCGCGCCGACGGCAAGAAGATCAGCCTGTTCTCCGGCCAGTCGCCCGTTGGTCTGGGCGGGCATTTCGCCGAGCCTAAGCTGCAGGTCATCACCCCGCAACTTGTCGGCCGCGCGGGTGCCGGTCTCGGCCTTGCAATCGTGGCGACTCCGGTGGCCGGGCTGCTCGCCTTCGTCGATCCAGGCGATGCCAAGTCTGCGGCCTGCGGGCCTGTTCTTGCTGGCGCCAACGCCAGCGCCCAGCGCACGTCGAAGGGCAAGCCGCGCGACGACGTCGGCAACGGCACTGCGAAGAAGAACCCTTAGCAAGGGTCGGAACCGGTCCGCGGTCCGCTCCGCCGTCGAGTGCGGATTCGCGAGACAGAAGCATCGCATGGGCCTCGTGGTGCGCACCGTCGGCATCGCTCGCGCCCCATCAAGATCGGCATAACCAACCTTGCCTATAACTTCCAGCGCCTGGCCTGGCTCGTGGGGCGAATTGCGCCCACGTGACGCCAAAAAACAGCCTGCGCAGGCGCCTCCCCCACAAAACCAGCGGATCAGCCCCCAACACCAAGGCTCATACTCCGCTCCCCAGCCTTCACGCCGCAATCATGCCAACATCAGGCATTTCTTCGAGATGGGATGGTTGCCGCCCTCCCCAGACGGCATCGCAATGTGCCAAAAAGTGGTGTTGAGGACCGGGAATGGCGCGGTCCTCGACAGAGGCGGGGCGCTCACTGATCGAGACGGCATCCTTGATCTGGCCATGTCCGTTACGCTTGAGGCTGGCGTGCCGGGACCTGCGGATCGTGCGCCGGGCGCGCAGATGCTCCAGCAGTTCCTTCTTCAGAACTCCGCGCGCCTGTATGTACAGGCTTCTGTAGATGGTCTCGTGCGACACCTGCCTGTGCGGCTCCTCGGGAAAGCTGCGCCTGAGCCACCCCGCGATCTGTTCCGGTGACCATTTGCGGCGCAGCTTGGCCGATACTGCCCGGGCCAGTGGGCGGCGAGCAAGCCAGCTTGCAGGGCTTGGGCCGCAAGGCACGGTCCCATGCCGCCTGATCGGACGCAGTAGCGCAATACCGTGCAGGGCCGCCATTGCGCCTGACTTCGCGACTGATCGTCGAGGGCGAGCGGCCCAGTCGCCGTTCTATCGCACGCAAGGGTTCACTGACGCTCAGGCCCCGCGAAATCTCCTCGCGCTCGGCAAGGCTCAGTGCACGGATGCTCCGCTTGCGATCGGCGGGCCTGATACCGCCGGTCGGCGAAATCACCGAAAATACCGAAGATGATTCTCGATCAAACCTTCGTCCGATCGAACTCATCGACTCCCCGCGCTGCCAGCGATCCCATATCTCTGCTCGCTGGCTGGCCGTGTAATAGATCCGACGACGCTGCTTCATCGCGACACTCCATCTTCCGCAAAAGATTAAAGTGTTGCCTCCACCCGTCGAACCCACCGCCATTGCCGGCCGACAAACCGTCGTGCTGCCTCGCGCCCATGATGGTCATGAAAGCTCCGAAGGGCGCTGCCTGAAACCGGCCGTTGCCGGGCAGCCACTTAGCCACTCATTGCGCTTCGGCACGCCAAGATAGTAGGCTTAAATCGTGCTTGCTGACGTAGACGATGCCTATCGGCAGCGCGCCTTGCCTGTCGACGACAGCGGTGAAAATGCGGCTGCGAGTGATCTGCTGAAAATCCGCGAACTTGACCTTGACCGTTACGGTGCGACTAAATGCTTAAGCCCGCTCGCACCACGCCAAGACATAGTCAGCTTGCCCAAGAAGCCCCGGTTCGATTTCATTGCTGCCAAATAGGTCCCTGTCGAACGTCGTTTCGGAGCCTGAGGACTTTTGCTCGCGGTCTGGGTTGACCAAGCGGATATCCCAAAGCCGCACCAAGCGTCTAGAACTCGCGGGCCTTGTGCTAAGAATATAATAACCGGTGTTGCGGCTGGCGATACAAGCGACGATTGGAAGCGATCGCGTCGCGCTCCACCACGTTGTGGACGTTACTCTGGCCGTCCTCTCAAAAGTGTGGAGGGGGTCAGCACCCAAGTCAGTGCGGCGGCGTTGGAACCAGATCGTGCTGAATGCGGTGCCGCAAACCGGCACTGAAGTGCCCCTACCCTTCCCCGTGTTTGTGCTTGGCGGTACTCTAGTATCTCCCGAACGAAGGACAGCTATGATGGAACAACCTGCCTTTTTGCGAATGAAGGTCGTTCTTGCGAGAAGCGGGCTTTCGCGGACAACCTTGTATCGCAAGATATCCAGCGGAACCTTTCCTCGCCAGATACCACTTGGTCCCCGAGTTGTCGGTTGGCGAGCCGACGAATTCGAGCTCTGGTGCCGCGATCCTGCGGCCTACCATGCGAACCGGGAATAGCGTCCCTCGTGCATCTCCCGTCGGTCATGGTGTGGGCCGACCATTTCGCGCCCGGCCCCTGTAGAATGTCGATCATGAAGTGTTAGGGTCGAGCCTGACCTCTCCCACGTCAGTAGCGACTGAACGCCTCGTTGCCGACAATCCTGCGAACCTCGTCCTCCCATACCCGAAGGACCCTTCGCTTCTCCTTGACATATTGATGTTTGTTATAGGTGTTTGACACCTTCCCCCGACTTTATGGCCCATGACCCCTTCGATGTGGTTCTCGCCAAGAACAGCGTTCTCCTCATCATCGAGAATACCGTTCGCAAGGGTTGAAAACGTGCGGCGGAGATCGTGTGCGGTCCAGCGCTCATAGGCCGATCTTGCCGCCTTCGCCTTTCGCTCCATCGCCGCATTGAGAAAGTCCAGCGCATTTCCCAAGTCATAGATCGTATATGCCGCTTCGTCGACATATGCACGCAACGAAGGGAACACGTAACGATAGTTGTGGGCGGCGAGCGGACCGGCAATGAGGTCCCGGGCCTTGTCAGCAAAAGGCGTAATGTGTGGATACCCCGACTTCATCCGTGCCTCGGAGAGGTCCATCCAAGGACGGCTCATGTCCAATTCGCCGCGGACCAGTTCACGAACCTCATCGCGGCGCTGGCCGGTGAGGAGTAGAACAAGGAAATAGGCACGGGACGTAGCGTCAAGTTCGCCAACCATGTCCCACAGCCATCGGACCTCAACCTCGTTCAGATAACGATCATGCGTGTTCTGCTTTTCTGTCTTGAGCCGTCGAGCCGGTGAATCCGACAGCCCAGTGCGAGCTTCCGATTCTTCCGCCCCCGTGAAAAAACTTTTTCACATACCGGACGGCATTGTTGAAGGCCGTCCGCCTCCCCTTCGTCTTCAGCGGGTCCACAATGTCGGCCAGCTCAAGAAACGTCACATCCGTGAGAAGGCTTTCGCCGATGGTATGAGCAAAAAGGCGATCCCACGTCTGGCGCTTGTCGATCAGCGTCTTCTCTGCGTTGCCGCCAAATTCACCGGACTCGCGAAGATAGGCTGTCCACGCTTCCTGACAGGTCATGACCGGCCGGGTCGGCTGGGCAAGCACAATCCCATCGGTTGCGCCCTCGTCGTCCTCAAACGGTTTCTCGCCGCGAGCAACCCGAGCATTGATGCCATTTGCCCATGCACGGGCTGCCGCCAAGGATACCCCGCGTCCGTCCTCGAACCGACCTTCTTCGACCTTCTACCGGCTAGCCTCCGGATAAGACTCGAGCAGGTGGGTATACTGCGATCAGTCTAAGAGGTTTTACCCTCGTCGGAGCGAAGCGCGGCGATCAACTCGCGCATCGTCTCAGTATCGCGAAGGTTGAGATCGCGCTGAGGGAAAGGCACCTTGATGCCGTTCTCGCGCATAAGCCTCCAGAGCCCTTTGAGGACATCAGAACGCACGTTTCCGGTGCCTTCTTCGGGGTCGGTGATCCAAACGTGGATCACAAACGCGACTCCATTCTCCGCAAAGCTGTCGAGCCAGACGGTTGGCGGCGGGGCCTTGAGGACACGTTTCACGGCACCCGCTGCCTCCAGCATCAGCTTCTCGGCAAGCTCGATATCGGAGGCATAGGGGACCACGACCGGGACTTGGATACGCACGTTCTTCGACGAATACGACCAGTTCTCGACCTGATTGATCATCAGGTTCTCGTTCGGGATCAGGTATTCCTTCTGGTCGCGCGTGGTGAGCGAGACGGCGCGGATGCCGATGCGGCGGATCTGGCCGAAGGTGTACTGCCCGCTCTGGTCGGCGATGGCGATGACGTCGCCGGGCTTGATCGACTTGTCCATCAGCAGGATGATACCGGCGATCAGGTTGCCGAAGGTCTTCTGCAGGCCGAAGCCGATGGCAAGGCCGAAGGCGCCGGAGAATACCGTCAGCGCCGTCAGGTCGATCCCCAGCACGTCGATGCCGACAAGGATAGCCACGGTCCAGATGAACAGGCTGACCATCTTCTCGGTCAGCAACCGCTGCGTCATGTCGAGGCGGGTCGCACGGGCCAGCACCCGGCTCGACAGCCGGCTGGCGGCCCAGGCCACCGAGATCACCAACGCGAGCACCGCGACGATGACGGTCAAGTCCCACAGCGAAATGCGGCTGGAGCCGACCTGCACGGCCAGCTTGTCGAGCGTGTCGACGATGTTGCCGATCGTGTCGCTGCGGGCGGAGACGACGTTCTTGATGCCTTCCGCGCCCGCGACCGGCTCGGCGTGCTTGACCACGACGGCGGTAGCTGTCGCGGTCGGCGTCGGGCTCGCCGTGGCGGCCGCGACAAGGGGCGCGGTCACTGCCCCCGCCATGCTTCCAGTGCCTGCTCGATGTCGGCGATGAGGTCCCCGGGCGCCTCCAGACCGATGGCGAGGCGTACGCCGTGGCGGTCGCCTTCCGCAGCAGGAGCGGGCGGCCAGGCCATGTTGCTGCGGTAGGCGGAAGGCTCGATGGGGATCGCCAGGCTCTCGAACCCGCCCCACGAATAGCCGATGCCAAACAACGTCAGCGCATCGATGAAGCGGTTGCGCGCGGCTGCATCGCCGCCCCTGAAAGTGAAGCTGAAGAGGCCGCAGCCGCCTGTGAAATCGCGCTTCCACAAGTCATGGCCCGGTGCGCCGGGCAGCATCGGGCAGAGCACTTGCGCCACTTCCGGCCGCTTCGAGAGCCACGTTGCGATTTCCAGCGCGCTCTGCGCCTCGTGGGCAAGGCGCAGGTGCAAGGTGCGCAAGCCGCGAAGCGCAAGCGCCGCGTCGTCGGGAGAGACGACATTGCCCAGTTGCTGCGCGCGGCCGCGCAGCTTTGCGTAAAGTTCCGGCCCGGCGCTGGCGCTGCCCATCATCAGGTCCGAGTGGCCGCCGACATGCTTGGTCAGCGCCATCAGCACCACATCGATCCCGTGGCTCAGCCCGGCGAAGCCGAGCGGGCTGGCCCAGGTGTTGTCGAGCACCGAGACCGCGCCCTTCTCGCGCGCGATGCGGGCGAGTGCGGGCAGGTCGCACACCTCCATCGAGAGGCTGCCCGGCGCTTCCAGTAGCACCGCCCGCGTACGGTCGCAAAAGGCGGCTTCGTAAGCGTCGAGGTCCAGCGGATCGAAGAAGCGCGGCTCGATGCCCATGTCGGTCAGCAGGCCCTTGCCCATCGAACGGGTCGGGTCGTAGGCATTGTCGGTGATCAGCACGACGTCGCCCGGCCGCAGCAGGGTCAGCATGACCCCGGCAATGGCGGCGACGCCGGAAGGATAGAGCACGGTGCCTGCCGCGCCGGGCTCCAGCGCGGTCAGCGCGTCGGCCAGCGCCCACTGCGTCGGCGCGCCGCGGCGGCCGTAGAAGAAACGCCCGTCCTCGTTGGTGCGCGGCCCCTGCGCCAGCGCGGCCGTATTCTCGTAGAGGTGCGTACTGGCGCGCCAGACCGGCGGGTTGACGACCGGCCCGGTCCATTCGCTACGCCGCCCGGCGCCGACGATACGAGTGGCAGCCTCAAGGTCTTCGAGGCGCTTGCTGCTGTTCACTGTGATCTCCGCTGGCTGGGCAGACAGACCCTAGGCCATTTTCCGCGTTCCGGGAAAGGGGTTAGGTGAAGGAGAGGCCAGACCCTTGAGCTGTTTCACTTCGTCACCCTCAACGTGTTTCAGGGTGACGACGGAGCTAGGATCGGTACGCCTCAGACCGCCTTGCGCAGCGTGCCCGGCAGAACCGGATAGGCGCGCGCCTCCGGCACCTCGCGCGCGCCGAGATCGCGGTGCTCCATCGGGCCGGTGTCGAGCCGCAGCGGCGCCAGCGCGGGGCCTCCGGCGATGCCCAGCGTGAAGACGCGGCGGACGGGCGCGACGGTCTCGGCGAAGACTACGCCCACACGCAGCAGCGGCACGAAGAACGACGCATTCGCGCGCTGCAGCGGCCTAATGGCGCTGAGCGGCAACTGCACTTCGCCGGTGAGGGTAACGCTCTCCCCCGCCGCAAGGGCAGGCACCGGCTTGAGCGGCATCATCGTCTCCAGCGACGGGGCAAGCTGCTGCTCGGAGGTCAGCGAGCCATGTGCGCCGATCATGTCGCCGATCAGGTGGCCGGCCGGGAGGTCGGTGCCCGCCGTCAGCGTCACCCGGTACTGCAGCGTCGCGAAGACCAGCGAGAGGCGCAGGCCGACCGGCTCGAAGGCGATGTCGACGGCTTCCGGCGCAGCGGCTGGCGGCGGGACCGGAGCGGGGCGCGGCGGGACCGGCGGGCTGGCGAATTCCGGCTGCGGAACGGGGGCAGGCTTCGGAACAGGAGGCGCGACGGGTTCGGCGACCTCCTGCACTTCGGGCCAATCTTCCGCTTCCTCGGCCGGGCGCTTGCGCCGCAGAAAGAACGCAAGGGCGCCCAGGACGACTAGCACTGCCGGGCTTGCCCATACCCATATGGGCAAGCCCTGCTGCGAGGCCGGAGCGAGAGGCGCAGGGGCAGGTGCTGTCGTGGGCGTTTCGACCGCCGAGGGCGCAGGGATCGGCGTCGGTAACGGTTCGGGCGCGACCGGCGCGGAAGCCGAGGGAGTGCCCTGCGGCTCGGCCGTCGCCGAAGCGCGCGGTTCGGGCGCGCTGGGGCTGGCTGCCGGGTTCGGCGTTCTCGTCGGCGTGGGGCGCGGCGTCGCGGAGGGCTGCACGGTGGGCTGGACGCGCGGAGGCTGAGCGGATGGCTGGACCTGCGGCGGGGGTGCGGCAATGGTCGGCACCGGTTCGGGCGCGGCATTGCGCGGCCGCAGAAGCGGGTTCTGCGCGTCGACCGGACCTTGTGCCCGCGAACTCGGGGTCGCGGTCGGCTCGGGAAGGCTCCAGGTGGTGCCGCTCGACTGGGCACCGACAGGCCCCGCGAGAATTGCGGCCAGCGCGGTCGAGATCGCCGCGCGCGCTATGATTGAATTCGTGCCCCTCATGGTATCTTCGGTCTTCGCCAAACTTCGTGTGAACCCTCAGTTAATGCCTCCCGCCCACACGACAAGACGTGGCATGCCATCGTCCATCGCCGGTGTGACATATGGGCCACCTGCGACATACTTGCGTTCGCGCGTCCTTGGCGGCATTGCCGGGTCATGACTGACACCTCTTTCCCCCTCCACCTCGGCCAGCAGAGCGGACTCCCCGCTTCGCCGGAGGAAGCCCAGCTCGATTACGTTCCGAACCCGCGCGTCGGCAGCCTCTATCTCGTCCGCTTCGCCGCGCCCGAATTCACCTCGCTCTGCCCGGTGACCGGACAGCCCGACTTCGCGCATCTGGTGATCGACTATGCGCCCGGCGAAACCATCGTCGAATCGAAGAGCCTCAAGCTCTTCCTCGGCTCGTTCCGCAATCACGGCGCCTTCCACGAGGACGTAACCGTCGGCATCGGCCAGCGCCTGTTCAACGAGATGAAGCCGCTGTGGCTGCGCATTGGCGGTTACTGGTATCCGCGCGGCGGTATCCCGATCGACGTGTTCTGGCAATCGGACGCACCGCCCGCCGGGCTCTGGGTGCCCGATCAGGGTGTACCGGGTTATCGCGGCCGGGGGTGATCCTCAGTTTCGTGATTGCGAGCGAAGCGAAGCAATCCAGGGCGGTCTACGCGGCCCTGGATTGCTTCGCTTCGCTCGCAATGACGAGTTGGGAAAAGAACCGGCCTTAGAACCCGGCGCTGGCAAATCGCGCGCCATTGACCCGCGTGAGGTCGATGGTGCCCTTGCCGATCGAGGCCATCTGCCTGCTCGTCAGGCACTGCGCGTAGACGGTGGGCGCCTCGGCCTTGCGGGCGGCTTCGGTATCGAGCGCACTGTCGATACCGGCATCGCAGGAACCGCGCGTCTCGTAAGTCCGCACCGGCGTCTCCAGCCGCTGGCAGGCGGTGCCGTCGTCCGAACAGGCGAACAGTGCGAGAGCGTAAAGGGTTGCACTCATGGGGCAGTCTCCTTTCAGGGAAGACAACGGCCCGGGCGCCCCATGTATCCCGCGTCGCCTGAGAAAAAATGAATCCGCTCCAGAGGATTACGGACTGGAACCTTCCGCGCCGCAATGCGTAGAACAGCGCTCATGGACCAGACCAAAGCCAAGCTCATCATCCGCGAAGCGACCGTCGCGGACGCCGCCGCGATCGCCCGTCTCTCCGTCAAGGTCTACGGCAAGGCCGATGCCTTCACCCGCGCCGAAATCCGCGGGCAGGTCATCAATTTCCCCGAAGGCCAGTTCGTGGCCGAGTACGAAGGCAAGGTCGTCGGCCACTGCGCGACGATGATCGTCACCTCCGACCTCGCCTTCAAGCCGCATACCTGGGAAGAGATCAGCAACGGCGGCTACGGCCGCCCGCCTGCGCCCGAAGGCGACGTACTCTACGGCTTCGAGGTCTGCGTCGATCCCGACTACCGCCGCCTGCGCATCGGCCAGCGCCTCTACCGCAAGCGCCGCGAGGTCTGCCAGTATTTCGAGCTGAAGGGCATCGCCTTCGCCGGCCGCATGCCCGGCTACTACCGCCGCAAGCGCGCCTATCCCGATCCGGCCGACTACGTGCAGGCGGTGCGCGACAAGAAGATCCGCGACCAGGTCATCAACTTCCAGATGAACGAGGGCTACGAGCCGCGCGGCATCCTGCCCGACTACATCCCCACCGACCGCGAGAGCGGCGGCAATGCGGTGCTGATGTACTGGACCAACCCGCTCGCCCCGCTGGACACCGGCAAGTCGGTGCCCGGCCTCAAGGAGCGCGTGCCTTCCAGCGTGCGCGTCGCCACCGTGCAGTTCCAGATGCGCAAGATCGCCACCATCGACGAGTTTGAGGCCCAGGTGGAATACTGGATCGACGTGGCCGCCGATTACGAGAGCGACTTCGTGGTGTTCCCCGAACTGTTCACCCTCGAACTGCTGTCCATCGAGGAGACAAAGCTGCAGCCGGTCGAGGCGATCGAGAAGATCGCCGAATACACCGAGCGCTTCGTCGAGTTCATGGCGCGCATGGCGGTCAGCTACAACATCAACATCATCGGCGGCTCGCACCCCACCCGCGTGAAGCTAAAGGGCGGCAAGAGCGAGATCCGCAACATCGCCTATACCTTCCTGCGCGACGGCGCGGTGCACGAGACGCAGAAACTGCACCCCACCCCTTCGGAACGGCGCTGGTGGAACATCAAGGGCGGCTACGGCGCCAATGTGATCCCCACCGACTGCGGGCCGATCGGAGTGATGATCTGCTACGACAGCGAGTTCCCCGAACTGGCCCGCCACCTCGTCAACCAGGGCGCGCTGATGCTGTTCGTGCCGTTCTGCACCGACGAGCGGCGCGGCTACCTGCGCGTGCGCTACTGCGCGCAGGCCCGCGCGGTGGAGAACCAGTGCTACGTCGTCACCTCGGGCGTGGTGGGCAACCTGCCCAACGTCGAGAACATGGACGTCCACTATGCCGAAAGCGCGATCCTGACGCCGAGCGACTTCCCGTTCTCGCGCGATGGCGTGGCGGCGGAAGCGGCGGCCAATACCGAGACGATCGCGATCGCCGATCTCAGCCTCGATGCCCTGCTGACGGCGCGTCAGTCGGGCGCGGTGCAGAACCTCAAGGACCGCCGCTTCGATCTCTACCGCGTGGAGTGGGCGCAGCACTGAGCGGAGATCGTCATCCCGGCGAAAGCCGGGATCGCTGGCAGAGCCGCGTGAACTCGATAGATGGCGCGGCTTTGCAGGCTCCAGTCGCCAGTTCTCGTCTCCAGAGCACTCGACGGTCCCGGGACCAAGTCCGGGATGACGGATGTGCGATGACTCGGTGGCTCAGGCATGCCGGATCGCCTGCATAGGCCGCCCTTAGAGTACTCCTAGGTGCCGTTGAGTGCCCCTTGGGACACGCTTAGAGCACCCTTGGGTGCCGTTAAGTACCCGTTTGCGCACCCCTTCATAACGGTCTATGCCCCGGATCGTATCCAAAACGCGAAGCGACGCCATGACCAAAGACCTTGCCGTACCCCAGGGCGTCGCCAGCCAGCGCGTCGCTGACATCCTCGCCGAACGTATCCTATCGGGCGCCCTCCCCCCCGGCGCGCGGATCAAACAGGACGAACTGGCGGACGAACTCTCCACCAGCCGCATCCCGGTGCGCGATGCCCTGCGCATCCTCGAAGCGCGCGGTCTCGTCACCATGCGCGCCAATGCCGGAGCGCGCGTCACCAGCCTCACGCGGCGCGACCTCGAGGTGTCCTACGAAATCCGCGAGCGGATCGAGCCGCTGCTGCTCGCCGACAGCGTGCCGCACCTGACCGAAGCCGACCTTGCCGACCTGCGCGACGTCATGGAGCGCAACGAGCAGACCGCCGACATCGACGAGGCGATCGCGCTGGGCCGCGAATTCCACTGGATCACCTATCGCCGTCATTCGACCCCGCTGCTCGCGCAGATCGTCGAGCGGGTCTGGGACACGACGCAAAGCTATCGCCGCGCCTACATGAAGCTGGCGATGTCAGGGGCAGCGGCAAGCCCCACGCCGGGAACGAAAAGCCCGTCTGGACGCACGCACGATCTGGAGCACCAGCTGCTCTACGACGCTATCGCCAAGCGCGAGGTCGAGACCGCGCAGGCCGCCCTCGTCATGCACATCCGCCGCACCCGCACCAGCCTGCTGCGCTACGGGCACATGATCGGCGACGGGGGGGCGATACCGCTCACGGCGGAGTGAGCGGGCGCTTGTAAAATCCGCACTGGATGGGCAGGCAAGTGCCGCCTTTCCCAAGGTTCGCCCTCTGATTCCGGAGAACCCGTGCGCATGATTACCCTTGAACAATCCCGCAGCCTGATCACCGCTACCCGTGCAAGGGGCCGCGAGATGGGGCTCAATCCGCTGACCGTGGTGGTGCTCGACGCCGGCGGCCACCTCGTCGCCATGGAGCGCGAGGACGGCTCAGGCTATGGCCGCCCGGACATTGCCGCAGGCAAGGCGGCGGGCGCGCTGGCGATGGGCGTGTCCAGCCGCAAGCTCGGCGACATGGCGGCGGAACGCCCGCAATTCATGGCGGCGCTGTCGGCCGCGTGGCACGGCAAGCTGATCCCGGCGGCAGGCGGCGTGCTGGTGCGTGACGAGGCGGGCGTGCTGCTCGGCGCGGTCGGCGTCAGCGGTGACCTCTCGGACAAGGACGAGGAAGCGGCCTTCGCGGGGATTGCGGCGGCAGGCCTGACAGCCGCCTAATTCCTCTCCGAGCTTGTCTCGGGGAGGTGGCAGCCCGTCAGGGCTGACGGAGGGGGAATTGTTCGAACTCTCCCCCTCCACCACCGACTACGTCGCCGGTCCCCCTCCCCGAGCAAGCTCGGTGAGGAACTTTAGATCGTTGCCGCGTGGATCGCCCGACCGGCCACCGGCATCTCGACCTTGTAGACCGTCCCGGTGCTCGATTCCGTAAAGAACAGCCACCTGTTCCCCGGCCCGCCATAGGCCGCGTTGGTGGTGTAGCGCCCTTCCGGCACGTCGATCCGCAGCATCGGCTCACCCCGGTCGGAGAACAGCCACACCGCGCCGAAGCCGACATGGCAGACGACGAGGTTGTCGTTCTCGTCGATGGTCAGCCCGTCCGGACCGGAGCCGCCGGAAAGCTGGATATAGGTCCCGACCTTGGAGATCACCTCGCCGCCATTGACGAGAGGACAACGCCACACCGCATTGGCGCGCGTCACGGCAAGGTAAAGCGCGGTCTCCGCCTTGTTGAGCACGAGGCCGTTGGGGCTGGGAATGCCGTCAAGCATCAATTCCAGCCGCCCGGTCCCGGCGCGGACGCGAAACAGGCGGCCCTTGGGGTTCTGCCAGCCGGACTGGCCCTGGTCGGTGAACCAGATGTCGCCGTTCTTCGCGATCGTCAGGTCGTTGCAGCCCAGGAACGGTTCGAGCAGATAGCGATCGAACCACGTCTCCGACCGGCCGGTGGCGGGGTCGCAGATGACCATGCCCTTGTGGTGGTCGGCCACCAGCAGGCGGCCGTCGCTCAGGAATTTCATGCCGTTGGGCTGGCCGTCGTATTCGAAACCCACCTCGCATGTCCCATCCGGGCTGATCCGGAACAGTCGGCCCCAGGGAATGTCGGTGACCCACAGGTTGCCCGCCGCATCGAAGACCGGACCTTCGAGGAACACAGGTGCGGCGGCGCCGTGAAGCTGGACCTGCGCCCACTGCGTACTTTCGCCGAAGCGGCGGAACTTGTCGGGAATACGGCAGAACACTTCCGCGGTGACGGCGGGCGGGGCGGCGAACATTGTCCTCTCCTTCGATTGATCGCCCGGACGGGAAGTGCCGGGATCGGATACATGTTATGGGCCGTCAACCGTATTGCAGCTTGACCTTGCGGCAAAGGCCTTTCACCGTCAGGCCATCCGAAATCGTCCCGATGGTATACATCAACAACAATGTCCAAGGATACCCCCACCCCCTTCCGAGAGCGCGTCTGCATCGTCGACCCGATCCATCCGTCAGGAGTGGAGCGCATCGCGGCGGCGCATGACGTCATCGGACTCGACGATCCCAGAGTGGCCGAAACGACCGTGCTCGTCATCCGCACCAGCCCGCTGGGGCCAGAAATCTTCGGGGCGATGCACAGCCTCAAAGCCATCGTGAAGCACGGTGCCGGCGTGGACAACATCGCCATTCCCGCCGCTACCCAGCAAGGGGTGATGGTCGCCAACACGCCGGGCGGCAACAACTCCACCGCTGTCGCGGAAGGCGCGGTGGCGCTGATGCTCGGCCTACTGCGCCGCACGCGCGATATGGATGCCCTCGTGCGCGAGGGGCGCTGGGACGAACGTTGGGGCATCCGCCTCGGCGACCTCACCGGTGCCCGCGTCGGTCTGATCGGCTTCGGCCGGATCGCCCGGCAAGTCGCCAAGATCTGCGGCGCCGGGTTCGGGTGTGAGGTGCTGGCCTTTGATCCTGTGGTGTCCGATGCTGAAGTGCGCGCCGCAGGTGTCGAACCGGCAGACCTGACGGGCGTGCTCGGCTGCGACATCGTATCCATTCACGTGCCCCTGACCGAGGGCACCCGCAACCTCATCGATACCGTCGAACTGGGCATGATGAAGCCGCACGCGCTGCTGGTGAACTGCTCTCGCGGAGGGATCGTCAACGAGGCGGCGCTGGCCGAGGCGCTACGCTGCGGCCAGATCGCCGGAGCGGGAATCGACGTCTTCGCCGACGAACCGCCCGCTGCCGACCACCCGTTGTTCGGCCTCTCCAACTGCCTGCTCTCGCCCCACGTCGCGGGCGTGACCGAGGCGGGGATGAAGGACATGGCGCTTCATGTCGCCGCCGTCATCGACACCGTCAGCCGGGGCGAAGTCCCCGCCACCCTGCTCAACCCGGAGGTTCTGCCGTGACCGTGCCCACCAAGTCCGTGATCTATGCCAGGGTGCACCGCCCCGACCCGGCGCTCATCGCCCGCGCCGCGAAGTTCGGCATCGCCGACTTGCACGAAGGCCTTGGCGAGATCGCCGGGCGCATGTGCCTGATGAGCCCGGCCATGGTCCCCATCGCGCCCGGCCAGAAGGTCTGCGGCCCAGCGGTGACGGCGTGGAACTTCCCGGGCGATAACCTCGCCATCCATGCCGCACTCTATACCGCCGAGGCGGGTGACGTGCTGGTCCTGACCAACGGTGGCGGGCATCAAGGCGCGCTGTGGGGCGACGTCGCTTGCACGTTCGCGCAGAAGAAGGGCCTCGTCGGCACCGTCGTCCATGGCGCCACGCGCGACGTCGATGCGATCCGGGACCTCGGCTATCCGGTCTGGTCTACCGCCGTCTCTCCCGAACACCCCAAGAAGCGCGGCCCGGCTGCGGTCAACGTGCCGATCGTGGTCGATGGCGTGCTGGTGGAGCCGGGCGACCTGATCGTCGGCGATTCGGACGGCGTTCTGGTGATCCCGCGCGCGCTGCTGGAACTGGCCGTCACGAATGCCGAGGCCCGCGCAGCCAACGAGGTCGAGTTCCGCCGCCGTATCGGCGAGGGCGAAGTGCTGTTCGACGTCCTCGGCATGCGCAAGCTGGTCGCCGACCTCGGCATCGAGATCAAGGACTGCACCTGGGAGGAGGACCGCTAGGTCCATGCAGGAGGCCGGGGCTGCCTTGCGCGGCTCCGGTCTTTCCCGGGCAGGAAAATCATTGCCGCACTGCACAATCTCTCTTGCCGCATCGCAAGCCTGTGCTAGCCATTACTCCTTAGGAACGGGAAGGGGGCGTCGCCTTCGTCCTGGCATCAACCGGCCCGTCCCGTCGAGCCGTATTCGGTACGTCGGCATGGCCTGCTATGGAGTGTGCTCATGGCCAGCGAACCCGTGTCCGACATCAAGCAAGACGCCGTCTCGCAGATGGAAAAGGACATCCTGCGCGTCCTGCGTCGCCGCATCGGCAAGGATCAGCGCGCGGCCAAGCAGCATGACTGGTACGCATCCTCGATCCTGACCTTGCGCGATCACATCATCGACGCATGGATCGAATCGACCCAGCGGACGTACGAAGCGGGCGGCAAGCGCGTCTACTACCTCTCGATGGAGTTCCTGATCGGTCGCCTGCTGCGCGACGCGCTCTCGAACCTGGGCGTCACGCGCGACATGGAGAAGGCCCTCGCTTCCTTCGGCCTCGACCTTGCCGAACTGGAGGAGCTGGAGCCCGACGCGGCGCTCGGCAACGGCGGCCTCGGGCGTCTGGCGGCGTGCTTCATGGAGAGCCTCGCGACGCTCGACATTCCGGCTTACGGCTACGGCATCCGCTACGTGAACGGCATGTTCCGCCAGCGCATCGACGACGGCTGGCAGGTCGAACTGCCCGAGACATGGCTCGCTCACGGCAACCCGTGGGAGTTCGAGCGGCTGGAGAGCACCTACCGCATCGGCTTCGGCGGTGAGGTAATCGCCAAGGGCGACGGTGTCATGTGGAACGCGGCCGAGGAAGTGGACGCCACCGCCGTCGATACCCCGGTGGTCGGCTGGCGCGGCAAGCGCGTCAACACGCTGCGGCTGTGGACCGCCAACCCGATCGACCCGCTGAAGCTCGACGCCTTTAACGCCGGCGACCACTTCGGCGCGCTGGCGGAGAAGGTGCGGGCCGAGGCGCTGGTGCGCGTGCTCTATCCGGCCGACTCCAGCCCGGCGGGCCAGGAACTGCGGCTGCGGCAGGAGTATTTCTTCACCGCCGCCTCGATCCAGGACATCGTGCGCCGCCACGTCCAGTACGAGGGCGATATCCGCACCCTGCCGGACAAGGCCGCGATCCAGCTCAACGACACGCATCCCTCGGTCGCCGTCGCCGAACTGATGCGCGTTCTGGTCGACCTCGAAGGGCTGGAGTTCAACGAGGCGTGGGAGGTCACCAAGAAGACCATCTCCTACACCAACCACACCCTTCTGCCCGAGGCGCTGGAAACCTGGCCGCTGCCGCTGTTCGAGCGCCTGCTGCCGCGCCACATGCAGATCATCTACGCGATCAACAGCCGCGTCCTGCGCGAAGCGCGTAAGGCGGGCCTGACCGACGCGCAGATCGCCGCGATCAGCCTCATCGACGAGAGCGGGGAGCGCCGCGTGCGCATGGCGAACCTCGCGTTCGTGGGCGCGCACTCGATCAACGGCGTCGCCGCGCTGCATACCGACCTGATGAAGGAGACGGTCTTCGCCGATCTCCACGCGCTCTACCCGAGCCGGATCAACAACAAGACCAACGGCGTCACCCCGCGCCGCTGGCTGCAGCAGTGCAATCCGGGGCTCACCAAGGTCATCAGGGACGCCATCGGCCCTGAATTCCTGGACGACGCGGCGAAGCTGTCCGACCTCAACGCGCTGGCGGACGACGCCGCGCTTGGTGAGCGCATCGCCGAGGTCAAGCGATCGAACAAGGTCGCGCTGGCGGACTACATCAAGCGCACGATGGGCATCCGCCTCGATCCCGACGCGATGTTCGACGTCCAGATCAAGCGCATCCACGAATATAAGCGCCAACTGCTCAACCTGATCGAGACGGTCGCGCTCTACGACCAGATCCGCAGCCATCCCGAGCGCGACTGGGTGCCGCGCGTCAAGATCTTCGGCGGCAAGGCGGCGTCGAGCTACCACAACGCCAAGCTCATCATAAAGCTGGCCAACGACATCGCCCGGCGCGTCAATTCCGACCCCTCGGTGGGCGGGCTGCTCAAGGTCGTCTACGTGCCCAACTACAATGTCAGCCTGGCCGAGCGGATCATCCCCGCCGCCGACCTGTCGGAGCAGATCTCGACCGCGGGCATGGAAGCCTCGGGCACGGGCAACATGAAATTCGCCCTCAACGGCGCGCTGACGATCGGCACGCTCGACGGCGCCAACGTCGAGATCAAGGAACACGTCGGAGACGAGAACATCGTCATCTTCGGCCTCACCGCCGAGGAAGTCGCCGCCAAGCGCGCCGAGGGCTACAACCCCCGCGCCATCATCGAGGAATCGCGCGAGCTGGGGCAGGCCCTGTCGGCCATCGCCTCGGGCGTGTTCTCGCACGACGATCCGCACCGCTACGAAGGGCTGGTCAACGGCATCTACGAGCATGACTGGTTCATGTGCGCCGCCGATTTCGACAGCTACACCGCCGCCCAGCGCGAAGTCGACGCGCGGTGGGAGAACAAGGCGGGCTGGCGCGCCTCGGCAATCCGGAACATCGCCAACGTCGGTTGGTTCTCCTCGGACCGTACTATCTCCGAGTACGCCAAGGACATCTGGAAAGTTCTGTGAAGCCAACGGAAAGCGCTCTCGAATCCCTGCTTCTAGGAACCAACGCAGATCCGTTCTCGCTGCTCGGCACCCATGCCGGGCCGGACGGGACGCACCTGAGGGCGATCCTTCCGGGCGCCGAGACTGTCGAGGCGTTCAGCCTCGACGGGCACTGGCTCGGCAAGCTCGACAAGGTCGATCCGCGCTACCTGTTCGAAGGACGGCTACGTATCAAGCCGCAGCCGATCCGCTACCGCTGCACAGCGCACGGGCATGACTGGCTTGTAACCGACCCATATACCTTCGGCCCGGTCCTCGGCCCGGTGGACGACCTGCTGATCGCGCAAGGCACGCATTACCGCCTTTTCGACAAGCTGGGCGCGCACCTGATCGAGCATGAGGGCGCACACGGCGTCCACTTCGCGGTCTGGGCGCCCAACGCCCGGCAGGTCAGCGTGGTGGGCGACTTCAACGACTGGGACGCCAAGCGCCACGTCATGCGCGCCCGCGCCGATATCGGCGTGTGGGAAATCTTCATCCCCGACATCGGCGATTACCGCGCCTACAAGTACCACGTGGTCGGCGCCGACGGCATGGTGCAGCCGCTGAAAGCCGATCCCTTCGCCTTCATGTCGGAAATCCGGCCGGACAACGCCTCGGTCACCGCCGTTCCGGCCAAGCTCGACTGGGGCGACAAGGCCCACCGCGAGCACTGGGCCACCGTCGACGCCCGCAAGGTGCCGGTCTCGATCTACGAGGTCCACCCCGGTTCGTGGAAGCGCGACCGCTGGAACTGGTTCCTCGACTGGGATGCGCTGGCCGACGAACTGATCCCCTACGTGGTCGAGATGGGCTTTACCCATATCGAGTTCCTGCCGATCAGCGAGCACCCCTACGATCCTTCGTGGGGTTACCAGACGACCGGCCTCTACGCCCCGACTTCGCGCTTCGGGGAACCTGCCGGCTTCGCCCGCTTCGTCGACGGCGCGCACCGGGCGGGCATCGGCGTCCTGCTCGACTGGGTGCCCGCGCACTTCCCCAAGGACGAGCACGGCCTCTGCCGCTTCGACGGCACCGCGCTTTACGAACATGCGGACCCGAAGCTGGGCCAGCAGCCCGACTGGGGCACGCTGATCTACAACTTCGGCCGCCGCGAGGTCGCCAGCTTCCTGCTCAACAACGCGCTGTTCTGGGCCGAGCGCTACCACGTCGACGGGCTGCGCGTGGATGCCGTCGCCTCGATGCTCTACCGCGACTACTCGCGCAAGGCGGGCGAGTGGATCGCCAATCAGGACGGTGGCCGCGAGAACTGGGAGGCGGTGGAATTCCTGCGCGAAGTCAACCGCGCCGTCTACCGCGAGCACCCCGGCTTCATGACCATCGCCGAGGAATCGACGGCATGGCCCGGCGTCACCCAGCCCGCCTACGAAGGCGACGGCAAGGGGCGCGAGACCGCGCTGGGCTTCGGGTTCAAGTGGAACATGGGCTTCATGCACGACACGCTGCGCTACATGGCGCGCGATTCCGTGCATCGGAAGTATCACCATGAAGACCTGACCTTCGGCCTCGTCTACGCCTTCTCGGAAAACTACGTCCTGCCGCTCAGCCATGACGAAGTGGTTCACGGCAAGGGCTCGTTGCTGGGCAAGATGAGCGGCGACGACTGGCAGAAGTTCGCGAACCTGCGCGCCTACTACGCCTTCATGTGGGCCTATCCGGGCAAGAAGCTGCTGTTCATGGGGCAGGAATTCGCCCAGCGCCGCGAATGGAGCGAGGAGCGCGCGCTCGACTGGGATTTGCGCGATGCCCCCGCGCACGAAGGCGTGCGCAATCTGGTGAAGGATCTCAACCGCCTCTATCGCACCAAGCCCGCGCTTCACGCGGGGGATTGCGATCCCGAGGGCTTCGAGTGGCTGATCGTCGACGACAAGGAGAACTGCGTCTTCGCCTGGCTGCGCAAGGCACCGGGGGCGAAGCCTGTCGCGGTGATCGCCAACATGACGCCCACGATGCGCGTCGAGTATCGCATCCCCCTGCCGATCGACGGCAAGTGGAGCGAAGTGCTCAACAGCGATTCCGTCCACTACGGGGGCACCGGCAAGGGCAACCTCGGTCAGGTGAAGGCGTTGGACGGGCAGGCGACGGTAACTTTGCCGCCATTGGCCACGATCATGCTCGAATACGCCGGATAAGACGATGAACCCGCCTCACCTGTTCGTCATTGCGAGCGCAGCGAAGCAATCCAGGGCCGTTTTACGCCGCCCTGGATTGCTTCGCTGCGCTCGCAATGACGAACGAGGGGGCTGATGCGGGAATACCCTGAATTACCTCATCAAGTTTCCAATCATACGCATAACTACGGAGAGACATAAAATGAGACCAGCTTCCGGCTCGCCGCTCGCGCGCGATGCCATGGCCTATGTCCTGGCCGGCGGACGAGGCAGCCGCCTGAGGGAGCTGACCGACAACCGCGCCAAGCCCGCCGTCTACTTCGGCGGCAAGGCCCGGATCATCGACTTCGCGCTGTCGAACGCGATCAACTCGGGCATCCGCCGCATCGGCGTCGCCACGCAGTACAAGGCGCATAGCCTGATCCGCCACATGCAGCGCGCGTGGAACTTCATGCGCCCCGAGCGTAACGAGAGCTTCGACATCCTCCCCGCCAGCCAGCGCATTTCCGAGCTGCTGTGGTACGAGGGCACGGCGGATGCGGTCTACCAGAACATCGACATCATCCAGCCGCACGCGCCCAAGTACATGGTGATCCTGGCGGGCGACCACGTCTACAAGATGGACTACGAGTTGATGTTGCAGGAGCACGTCAACTCAGGCGCGGACGTGACCGTCGGCTGCCTCGTGGTGCCGCGCATGGAGGCGGTGGCCTTCGGCGTCATGCACGTCGATGCCGAGGACCGCATCACCGCCTTCGTCGAGAAACCCGCCGATCCGCCGGGCATTCCGGGACAGGAGGACATGGCGCTGGCTTCCATGGGCATCTACGTGTTCAACACGGATTTCCTGTTCGAGCAGCTGCGCCGCGACGCCGCCGACCCCGACAGCAAGCGCGATTTCGGCGGCGACATCATCCCCTACATCGTCAAGCACGGCAAGGCACAGGCCCACCGCTTCACCAACAGTTGCATCCGTGCGGCCGAGGAGATCGAGGAATACTGGCGCGACGCGGGCACGCTCGACGCCTATTTCGACGCCAACCTCGACCTGACGGACACCGTGCCCAAGCTCGACATGTACGACCGCGAATGGCCGATCTGGTCGGACTCGGTGGTCGCCGCGCCGGCCAAGTTCGTCCATGACGAAGACGGGCGGCGGGGCCATGCGATCTCGTCGCTGATCTCGAACGACTGCATCGTCTCGGGTGCTCTGGCCCGGCGCTCTCTGCTGATGACGGGCGTGAAGATGGGCAGCTTCTCCAGTGTGGAAGAGGGCGTGATCCTGCCCTACTGCAACATCGGCCGCAGCGCCCAGCTCAAGCGCGTGATCGTCGATTCCGGCGTGCGCATCCCCGAGGGGCTGGTCGTCGGCGAGGACCCCGAACTCGACGCCCGCCGCTTCCGCCGCACCGAGAACGGCGTATGCCTGATCACCAAGCCGATGATCGACCGGCTGGGCCTGTGATGGTGAAACTGTGATGGTGAAACCGTGACCTCGCTGAAAGTCCTGTCCGTTGCCTCCGAGGCGGTGCCGCTGGTCAAGACCGGCGGCCTTGCCGACGTCGCGGGCGCGCTGCCCGGCGCCCTCGCCCCGCACGGGGTGGAGATGACCACGCTGCTGCCCGGCTACCCCTCGGTGCTGGCGGCGTTGGGACGGCGGCCCAAGGTGGTTCACGCATGGGACTCGCTGCTCGGCACCCCGGCGCGGCTGCTGGCGGGCACCTTGCCCGATGGCCACCCGCTGCTGGTGCTCGATGCCCCCGCTCTCTATACACGGGAGGGGGGCCCTTACTCCGACGCTGCCGGGATCGACTGGGCCGACAACTGGCAGCGCTTCGCCGCTCTCGGAAAAGCCGCTGCCGAGATTGCAGGCGGGGTGATCATCAAGCGGGGCAAGCCACAGGGCTTCGATGTGCTCCATGCGCACGACTGGCAGGCCGCCATGGCCCCCGCATACCTGCGTTACGTGCCGCTGGGTGCCGCTGGGTGCCGTTCGGTCATCACCATCCACAACATGGCTTTTCAGGGCTGGTTTGCTCCCGAAGTCTTTGATCGAATTGAACTTCCTTCAAGCGCATGGGCACTCGACGGGGTCGAATACCACGGCGGCGTGGGAATGCTGAAAGCGGGCCTCTCCAGCGCCGATGCGATCACCACCGTCAGCCCGACATATGCCCGCGAAATCCGCTCCACCGTGTTCGGAATGGGCCTCGAAGGCCTGATCGTGGAGCGCGGCGCGGCGGTTCACGGCATCCTCAACGGCATCGACGCAAACGTGTGGAATCCGGCCTCCGACGCGGCTTTGGCGGCCCCTTACAGCCACCGCACGCTGGACAAACGCCGCGCCAACAAGCGCGCCCTGGAGGCCGAATTCGGCCTCGACGAAAGCGACGGCCCGATCTTCATCGTCGTCACCCGCCTGACCTGGCAGAAGGGTATGGACGTCCTCCCGGACGTCCTCGACCACCTCGTCGGAATCGGCGGAAGACTGGCACTTCTGGGCTCCGGCGACGCTGCGCTGGAGCGCGCCCTGATCGAAGGCGCCGCCCGCCATCCCGGCCGCGTCGGCATCCGCATCGGCTACGACGAGGCGCTGTCCCACCGCATGCAGGCGGGCGGCGACGCGATCCTCATCCCCTCGCGCTTCGAGCCTTGTGGCCTGACGCAGCTCTACGGCCTTGCCTATGGCTGCCTGCCCGTCGTCGCGCGTACCGGAGGGCTGGCGGACACGGTAATCGACGCAAATCCGGCCGCCCTGGCCGCAGGCTGTGCCACCGGCGTCCAGTTCGACGGCGTCACTTACGACGATCTGGCGGCGGCTATCACCCGTACGGTCCAGCTTCACGCCCAGCCCGATGTCTGGGAGCGCCTCCAGAAAAACGCGATGAAAAGCGACTTCTCCTGGGAAGCGAGCGGCAAGGCCTACGCCGACCTCTATCGCACGCTGACGGCGTGACGAGCCTCGGCGCCAGAGTGGAGGCGGGCTGGACCCGCTTCGCGGTACGCTCCCCCCGCGCCGAAGCGATGTGGCTGTGCCTCTTCGACGGCGAAGAGGAAACCCGCCACCCGATGGAGCGCGAGGGCGACAACTGGACCCTGAGCCTCCCTGCCGACCTCTCCGGGGCAGGCTACGGGTATCGCGCGGAAGGGCGCTGGGAACCCGCCGAGGGGCACTGGTTCGATGCGTCCAAGCTGCTGGTGGACCCTTACGCCGTCGAACTGGATCGCCGCTTTATCCAGAGCCCGCGCCTCGCTGCTTTTGGAAACGATACCGCCGATATCATCCCGCGATCGATCGTTGCCGCACCCATCAAGGTCGCCCCGATTAAACCGCGCCGCTTCGCGCGCGGCGGGCTGGTCTACGAACTCAACGTGCGGGCCTTTACCATGCTCCACCCCGACGTCCCCGAGGCCCTGCGCGGCACCGTGGCGGCGCTGGCGCATCCAGCCGTACTGGACCACCTTACCCGCCTGCATGTTTCCGCCGTCGAGTTGATGCCGATCGTGGCGTGGATCGACGAAAGGCACCTGCCCCCGCTGGGGCTGGTGAATTCGTGGGGCTACAATCCGGTGGCGATGATGGCGCTGGACCCCGGCCTGTGCCCCGGCGGCGTCGAGGAACTGCGCCGGACCGTCGCCGCCCTCCATGATGCGGGGATGGGCGTCCTGCTCGACATGGTGTTCAACCATTCGGGCGAAAGCGACGTGCAGGGCGGCGTCCTTTCGCTGCGCGGTCTTGACAATGCGATGTATGCACATGCGCCGAACGGACAACTGATCAACGACACAGGGTGCGGCAATACGCTGGACTTCGCCAATCCCGCCGTCCGCGAACTGACACTCCACGCAATGCGCCATTTCGTCGTCCAGTGCGGCATCGACGGGTTCCGGTTCGACCTTGCCCCGATCATGGCGCGCGGCCCGGGCTTCGCTTCGGATGCACCGATCTTCGCCGAGATCGCCGCCGATGCCGTGCTGGCGGACCGGGTCCTGATCGCCGAGCCATGGGACATCGGGCCGGGAGGCTATCAACTCGGCCAGTTCCCCGCCAACTGGCTCGAATGGAACGACCGTTTCCGCGACGACGGCCGCCACTTCTGGAAAGGCGAGGGCAATATCGGCACGCTGGCCACGCGCCTTGCCGGATCGACCGACATCTTCGGCTCGCAATCACCGCCTGAGGGCTGCCGCTCGGTAAACTTCCTCGCCGCGCACGACGGTTTCACGCTTGCCGACACGGTATCCTACGAGCAGCGCCACAACCAGGCCAACGGCGAGGACAATCGCGACGGTCATGGCGAGAACTTCAGCTGGAACAACGGCATCGAAGGCCCGAGCGACGACCCGGCCGTGGCAGCGGCCCGGCACCGCGATCTTGAAGCCCTGCTCGGCACCCTGTTCGCCTCGACCGGCACGATCATGCTGACCGCCGGAGACGAGTTCGGGCGCACGCAGCGTGGTAACAACAACGCCTATTGCCAGGACAACGAAATAGGCTGGATCGACTGGGCAACACGCGATACGGCGCTGGAAGAGCATACCTGCGCGCTTTCGGCCGCAAGGGCGGCGAGACTTCCGCTGTTCGAGCGGTTTCCCGAACCGGTAACCTGGCAGAACCGCGAGGGCGAACCGATGACCGTCGCCGACTGGGAGCATCCGGGCGCCCACTGGCTAAGTTGCAGCGCCAATGCAGATGAGTTCGGCTTCGCAATCGATCGTGCGGCCCGGCAGGTGCTGATCAGGCCATCTTGATCGCTCGAAGCGGCCGATGGCCAGCTTTATCCGCCGCTGTGCAGTTGCTCCGTCAGATAAACCATGAGCGGCTGTTCGAACTTCGGGTTGATAACCAGGAAATGCCGCCGCTTGTCCTGCTCGTCCGGCAGCCGACATAGCACATCCTCATCGACGAGACGGCGGACCAGTCTGAGCGCAGTGCTCATCGGCGCGCCGGATGCAATGCAGGCGCTCGACACCGAGACCCGCCTCGCCTCGATCTTCGCGAGCAGCAGATCGAGCAGCATCGCCCATGTCGGATCGCCGAAGAGTTCGCCACCGCCGATTTCCCGTCGCTTGCTTTCCTTGCGCAGCAAGTCCTTGATGAACTTTCGCAATTGCGCGGAATCGACCTCTCCGCCCGGAAGTACCGGCGCGATTTCCGCCGGTCGGCCGAGATGGGCCGAGGGCACGGGCTCATCGATCAGGCCCGCCAGACGCTGCAATTCTCCGCTCAGTTGCGACATTCTGTCGAGCAGCACCTTGCGCTCACCCACCGCTTCGGGGAGGCCCTGCACGCGTTGCAAGGCGCGGCGCAGATCGACGGGGCTGATCGGCTTTTCAAGGAAGTCCGCAGCCGATGCGCGCATGGCATCGATCGCGATATCCTTGGTGGCATGTCCGGTCGCGATGATGAAGCGAAGCTGGCGCTCGTGCTCGTCGGCATAGCGCGACAACTCACGAATCAGGGCGATGCCATCAAGGCCGGGCAAGTTGTAATCGACGATCGCAATGGAAATGTCGTGCGTGCGGAACAGCGCCTGCGCCTCGTCCGCGTTCGATGCGACGAAAGGCTCGTATCCCATCTGCCGCAGGGCGAAGGCACATTCCATGCCCCAGTCGGTGTCGTCGTCAACGACAAGCACCGGCGCCACCTGACGAAATACACCGGCTTCCATTGCCGAGGGAATTTCAGACATTCGCGTTGCTCCCTGTGAGATCTCCGCTCCGTTGTCTTCTTCATCGGCATTCTGTGGACCAAGAAGCGCCCCAATGCGTGACCGCCAATTCTTCGGCATCGCGTCTTCCCATTCCAGTTATATTCTAAGAATGCCCCGTCACATTCCCGGTAGATGTTGTTGCATGGCAACCGACACGATTGCTACCGCTAAAATCGCCGAAGCATCTGGACGCCGCCGTACAGCGCCCGCTTTCTGGAACGCAGCCAGCGCGAACAGGGTCAGCAGCGCTACCGCCACCATGGCGAACGTTCCGCTGAAACCCAGCCAGGTCGCTCCCGCGGCCAGCAGCTTGATCTGACCGCCGGTCAGCACGCGGGCGCCAGTGTGCGCCCGAAGCAGCGCCACGGCAAGGCCAGCGATGGCAAGGCTCCCCGCGCCCGCCACGCAGGCCCGGATCAGCCCCGGAACACCGCTCAGCAGCGCCGCGCCGAGAAGCCCAGACGCGGCGAGCACCATGTACAGCCAATCCGGGGTGGTCCGGCCCTCCCAGGGCAGGACCACGACCGGGATGAGCACGAGCAGAAGAAAGGCAAGATAGAAATATCCTGCAGCTTCCATGTCAGTATCCTCCGTTGGTCACCGTCACGCTGGCTGCGACGTTGCTGTCGGGAAGTGGCACGAAGGCCCCGTACTTCATGATCGGACTGCCGCTCATGTCGTAGCGCACCTCGACCCGGAAAGTGCCGCTGGTGTCGCCTGCACCCGCCGTGATCTGCGGCTGCGATTTCCCGCCGAGCAGCGAGCCGTAGTTGTCGATCACCGCTTGTGCCCGCTCCTGTGCGAGCGTGACGCGCTCGCCGATGGACAGACCGGCGACTGCTGCCCTCGCCCCTTCGGCCGCCGCCTGCCTCACGCCGATCTGGGCCGTGAAGTAGATGGAATAGACGATAACCGAGAACACGAGGGCCAGCAGCGCTGGAGCCAGCAGGGCGAACTCCAGCGCTGCGAGCCCCCTATCGCACTTCAGCAATCGGAGCGGTGCCCTTGCCGATATGCGCACGGCCGGATCCTTAACCCGGCGTCTGGTTGAACAGGCTGGTGAACGCACCTCGGAGATCAGTGTCGAACTGTGTACCGACCGCTACCAATGCCGCCACAACGATGCCGCCCAGCACCGCGTACTCCACTGCGGTAAGGCCGCGCTCATCCGTGCGAAGGCGCGCAACGAGATTAAGTATCGAATTCATCATGACTTACACTCCCCAAATCCCTCCATGGTCGAGAGAGGCGGATGCGGGCCGAAGGGGCTCCCGCAGCGCCATATTTTGAAACTAGATCAGCACCGGCACTCCGCAGCGCACGCCGCCGACCCAGAAGGTTCCGTGCCCCAGCTGAATACCCAGGGCCACGAGGACATTGGTGAGCAATGGATCCACGACGGCGGTTACGATTCCCGTTACGGGCTGGGTTACCGCCGGGATCAGCCCGCTGCCGTTGACCACGGGCTGGACCAGCGCGCACAGCAGCGGGCAATCCAGCTCCAGGCCTCCCGGCCCGGTAAGGCTGTTGACGAGACCCTGCACGGTATTGCCGATACGCGCTTGGTTGAGCACCGACTGCGGCGTGCCCGAACGGGTAGGGCCGCCTATTGTGCCCGGCCCGAAGACCAGCGTGTTTCCGCGAACTTCGCCGCCAAGCACCGGCTCGGCCACCGCCCTCCCCTTAAGGGTGACGTTGACCAATTGGGCCAACAGAGGCAGCGGGACACCGACGTGAAGGATTTCGGTCTTGGTGATGTCCGCCGCCTTGATCGGCAGCAGCGGCTTGTCCATCGCCCAGCTCGGCATGTCGCCGATGTAGGCGCTGACCAGCGAAGAATGGCCGACGACGCGTACCGTGGTGTTGGTCTGCTGGTCCACTCCCGGCGCGCAGTCGATGCTGGAGATCGACCCATCGGCCGACTGGATGTCGATGATCACCGGGACATTCGCCCGCGCGACGCCGAGGGGCAGGTTGAGCAGCGTCACCTGTACCTTGAGCCGCAGCATCGAGGTGCCCACCTCGGTCTCGCCTGCCGGACCGAACGAGAAACGCGGACGGTTGACCGGCCCGGAGGCGGCGGCGGCGATTACGACCTGGCTGCCGGTCAGCAGCGGCGGCGGAGATACCGCGGCGATAACCTGCGAGAGATCGACCGCAACCGGATCGTCCTGCACCGCGTAGCTGATCAGCTGGTAGGCGTTGAGGCCCGCGCGCAGCGCAGGCGCCACGTCGGCTTCGCCCACTTTCATGTTGCGCCACACACCGACCTTGAACAGTCCCCGCAGCGGCACCCGATGCCCGCCCGGTACGAAGCTGTTGAAAGCGTTCAGCGCATTGCGGGTGTCGCCCGGACCTGCTGCCTGCGCGGCGGCCGCGACGATATCGCGCAAGTCGTAGGAACCCTTGATAAGATCGCCGTAAGTCCCGGTGAAGCCGGAACGCTCCGCCAGTTCGTCGAAGAACAGCCCGGCATCGACATTGCCGCCGAGCAGCGCCTCGATCTGCGATGCGGACAAGTTCAGCGAAACACCAAGCAACCCGCCAAGCACGCCGTTGACTGCGTGGAGGAGCCCGCCGACCCCCATGGTGCTGACGTCGAGCAGGCCGGACGTGGCGGAAATCCCGGCCTCGTCGATACGCGCCGCGCTGGCGGTGGCGGCGAGGTCCGGGATAGGGCTCATGTCCCCGAGCACGCCGGTCAGGAACCGTCGGCTGCCCTTGCCCGTGGTCACGCGGACCGCATTGGGGCGCACCGCGCTGCCGGCGCAATCGGCGGGCAGGGCGCCGGGAAGGAAAAAGCGCGAACCGGCGTTGTCCGCCGCTTTTCTGTCGTCGTTCGCGCAGTAGTAACCGATTTCAACGTTGCGAATTACCGAAGGGTCGTAACCGTTGTGCTGAAGGTAAGTCTCGGCCAGCGAGCGGGCGTCAGTCGGCCGCATCGAAGCCGCAAGCGCCGCTGCCTCCGTTGCGATGCGCAGTTCGCGGTTGCCGCTGTAGTAGAGCGCCACATCGAGTGCGAGCCCGGCGGAGAGAAGCAGGGGCACGCCCAGCACAGCCACGGCCGGAGCCACGACGCCCCGCTCGTCCCGCCGCAGGCGGCGGATGGTTGCCCTCAGGCGGCTCATGACCCGGCCACCTTGATGCCGCTGCCTGCCGCCGCGATCCGCGCGGCTTCGCCCGCTACCTGCTGGCGCAGCTGCGACTTCGCCTTGGCGTCCGTCATGCCGGAGAGCAGCGCGTCGGCCTCGCCCAGCCGCCCGTTGAGAGTGAGCGCGAGGACCAGGTTGTTGCGCACCACTTCATCGCCCGGTGCCAGGTCGTGCGCGGCCCGCAGCGTCTCGACCGCCTCGGCGGTCTGTCCTGCCCGCAGGCGCGCATAGCCCAGCGCATTGGTGATGAAGGCGTCAGCCGGGCTGGCCTGCGACGCCGCCGCGTATTGCGTCGCCGCCTGAGCCCATTGCCCCTCGGCGGCTAGCACATGGCCCCGCACGGCAAGCGCGGCGCCGCTGCGATCGTTGCCCGGGATGTGGCCCAGTGCCGTACGTGCGGCATCGACTTGCCCGAGGTCGAGCAGGCAGTTGACGCGCAGCACGCGAGCCTGCGGATCGTCGGGATGCTTGCGGTCGAAATCGTCGAGATAGGCCAGCGCAGCGCGGGCACGGCCATCGGCGCGCGCTTGTTGGATCAACGTCAGGTACAAGGTGCGGGTAGAGGTCTCCTCCTGCACTTCGGCGGTACGATCGGCAGCAAAAGCCGGACCGGCGGCGAACAGGAGCACAGTCGCGGGCAGCAGATGACGGATCATTTCCCGGTACTCCGCAGCGTGTCGAGGATGGCGGCGACCGGCGGCCCCGCCAGGACGATGAAAAGCGCAGGCATGAAGAACACCAGCATGAGCACGACCATGCGCACGGTGATCTTGCCGATGGCCTCGCGGGCGCGGGCGACCCGGCGCTGCGAGAATTCGCGGATGTATTCGCGCAGGGCAGGCACCAGTTCCATGCCCTGGAACAGCGACTGGCGGAACAGCGCCGCCAGTTCGCGCGCGCCGCTGACGCCGACGCGCACGGCCCAGCGGTCGAACGCGACCTGGTAGTCCTGCCCGCGGTCGAGATCATCGACCAGCATCGCCACCAGCCGCGCGTGATTGGGCACTGCCACCTGCTCGTCGCGGGCGATGCCGCGGAAGCACTGGTCGAGCGAGACGCCGCTTTCCAGCATCATCAGCATGAGATCGAGGAGGAACGGAAACTCGGCCGTCAGCACCCGCTCACGAGATGCCGCGCGCATCTGCAGCGCGTACTTGGCGCCGATGTAGGTGAGGCCGGTGAGGGCAAAAGTCGGGAAGATCGGCTTGAGCGGGTTGCCGGTGACCACGAAGCAGGTCGCCATCGATGCGGCCATCACCGCCAGCGTCGCACCCAGTCGCAGCGCCACGAACATATCGAGCGCGCCCGGATCGAAGTAGCCGGCCGCGCGCAGGCGCTTCTCGATCTCGGCCTTGTCGCGTCCCTGCGCCAGCAGCGCGCGGGGTGCGCGCATGGTGCGCCAGCTGCGTGCCGCACTGGCGCTACCCGACGCTTCGGACGTCGCCCGGCCATCGACCCGCGCCCGCAGCCGCGCGTCGGTCTGCAGCCAGCGCAGCCCGACCAGCGCCACGGCGAGGCCCGATAGGGCGGCAAAGATCGACATGGAGGCGACAAACCCGGCCATCAGAACGCCAGCCTCATCATGCGGCGGATGATCATGATGCCGATGACCTCCAGCCCGATCGCGACCATCGACATGTTGCGGCCACGCGGGTCGGAGATGAAGAAGTCGATATAGGCGCGGTTCATCGCGACCAGCAGCGTCATCGCCAGCAGCGGCATCGCGATCAGCACCCGCGCGCTGACTTTCGCCTCCGACGTCGCGGCCTGCAGGTCGCGGCGGATGCGCACGCGCTCACGCAGGATATTGGCGAGGTTGCCGAACACCGTGGCGATCGAGCCGCCGTAGCGCAGGTTGGTGCGAATGGCGGCGGCGATCATCGAGACTTCCGGAATCTGCAGCCGGTCGGCCAGCTGCTGCACGCTTTCGGCCACCGGAGCGCCCATCGCCAGGCGGCGGCCGACCGGCGCGAAGTAGCTGGCCACCGCCTCGGGCGCATCCGCCAGCGCGCGCGTCAGGGCCTGCGAGAGCGAATTGCCCACCGACTGGAGCTGGCGCACCCCGTCAAGGTAGAGCGGCAGCGCTTCGGTCAGCGCGTCCACCCGCTTGCGCGCGCGGCCCTGCAGCCAGGACAGTGCAGCCATCGGCACGCCGACCACCAGCACCACGGCAGCGGCCGGGCCGAACAGCAAGAGCACGATGAGCGTGAGTACCAGCATGACGCCGATCAGGGTCTGGAGCGCAGGCACCGTCAGTTCGACCTGCGCCTGCGCGAGCAGCGGCGCGATGCGTTCGGGCACGGTCACCGCCACCAGCGGCCGGACGGTTATCTTCCCCGGCGAAGCGATGGCCTCCAACCGGCGGTCGAGCGTCACGCGGTCCCGCATGCGCTGGGAAAACCACTGCCACGCCACGGCGCCAACGATCAGCAGCGCCAGCAGGAGATAGGCGCCGCCCTTCACCATGCGGGGCCATCCTTGTCCACGACCGGGCTGGCGTAGTCCTTGAGCCGCGCGGCATGGTAGGGGCGCGGCGACAAGGTGCGGTGCAACCCCTCGCCCGACATCGGCGGCTGCTCCTCGAAATGGAACAGTTCGTTGAGCGTATAGGCCTCGCCCTCCACGCCGGTCACTTCGGCGACCGAGGTGATCCGGCGCGAACCGTTGGCGAGGCGCTGGATGTTGACGATCGCGTGGATCGAATTGGCGACGAAACGGCGCACTGCGCGTACGTCGTTCTGCTGCCCGGCGAAGCCGAGCAGCATCTCCAGACGGGAGAGCGCATCGCGCGGGGTGTTAGCGTGCAGCGTCGCCATCGAGCCGTCGTGGCCGGTGGACATCGCCTGCAGCATTTCCACCGCCTCTACCCCGCGCACTTCGCCCAGGATGATGCGGTCGGGACGCATGCGCAGCGCATTGCGCACGAGGTCGCGTGCGCTGACCTCGCGGCTGCCATCGACGTTGGGGGGGCGAGTTTCAAGGCGAACGACGTGATCCTGCCGCAGCTGAAGTTCGGCCGCGTCCTCGATGGTGACGAGGCGTTCCTTGTTGCTGATGCAGCTCGACAGCACGTTGAGGAGGGTCGACTTGCCCGCGCCGGTGCCGCCGCAAATCAGGATGTTGAGCCGCGAGCGCACGGCGCTGGTCAGGAACGCGGCCATCGCCGGGCTCATCACGCCGCCCGCGACGCAGTCCTCAATGCTCAGCGCCTGGAGCCGGAACTTGCGGATCGAAACCAGCGGGCCGTCGAGCGCGATCGGCGGAATGACGATGTTGACGCGCGAACCATCGGCAAGGCGCGCATCGACGAAAGGCGTCGCCTCGTCCACGCGGCGGCCGATCGGGCCGACGATGCGCTGGATGATGTTCATGAGGTGCGCGTCGTCGCGAAAACGGGTCTCGACCCGCTCCAGTATGCCCGCACGCTCGGCGTAGATGGTGTTGGCGCCGTTGACGATGATGTCGTCGATGCTCGCATCGCGCAGCAAAGGCGCGAGCGGGCCGAGACCGACCACCTCGTCCTCGATATCCTCGATCAGCAGCAACCGCTCGGCGCTGTTGAGCGCAAGCTGGCCGCGGCGGCTGCGGCTGCTGATGACCTGCTCGATCTCCTGGCGCAGCGTGCGTCGATCCAGCGCCTCGGCAGTGATGCCCTGCGTCTCGAGTTGTTCGATGACCTGGGCGCAGGTCAGCGCCTTGACCGCCTGGTAGCTGTCGCTCATCCGCTGGGCCGCAGGCTGGGCGATCGGCGCCTTGCGCTTGGGTTCGGACAGCGCCTCCTCGGGGACGAAATCGTTGGTGAGCAGGCTCATGCGCTACGCTCCACCGAACGCAGGATGGCGCGGCGCATCCGGTCGATGCCGAAGTTCGTGCTCTTGGACTGCGTGGCGATGCCGCAGGCGCGGCGGATCGCCTGGGCATAGCTGCCCGCGTCGCGCTCCATCATCAGCGGCCGGCCCGCGTTGAGCGCGTTGCGCTGCTGCACGTGGTCAACCGGCACGCCGAGCACGGTGTCGATGTCGAGCGCATCGGCGATACGGCGACCGTCGAGCAGGATGCGCGGATCATGCTCCCACACCAGCAGCCGCAGCCGCTGCGCGCTGGCGGTGTCCATCGCCACGCGGTCTAGCAGGCGACGGGTCGCGTCGAGTTCACGGATCGACTGGCTGCAGACCACTTCGACGCTCTGCGCCTGCGAGGCCAGTTCGCGCAGCAGCCCGCCATTGCGCAGCGAGCCGCCGCAAAGCACGACGTGGCCGCAACTCGTGCGCAGCAGCTGGATCAATCCCACGATATCGGCAGGGCCGATGCCGACCGGCTCCGTGCCGGTGCCGCCATCAAGCGTCAGCAGCGACAGCCCCGAGCGATCGTGATGGGCCAGCGCATCGCCGAGCAGGCTGGCATCCATACGATCGATGTCGGAAATGGCCGAGGCCAGGCCGTAGTCCACCTTGAGGTCGAGATAGGCCTCGGCCGTGCTGGACGGCAGGGTGCAGTCGATCAGCAGCGTCGAGGTGCCGTCGAGGCAGTGGGCCAGCGCCATGTCGGTCGCGATCACCGCCGTCGCGTCGCGATCGGTGCCCAGAACCAGCGTGAAGCGGCCGAGCCGCCCATGGCTCGCCAGCGAGGTGTTGAGCACGCGCGAGAGGATTTCGCTGACTTCCGCAGCCACTGCGCCGCGCGGCATCACGTCGGTCGCACCGGCGCGGATCGCCTGCAGGACGTGGCCTGCATACATGTCCTCGGTCGCCAGCACGATCGAGCGTCCGCCCGCCGCCTGCGAGACTTCGGTGATGACCGAGGCCATGGCGCGCTCGGCCGGGATCGACGCATGGTCGATGACGACGATGCCCGGTCCGTCGAATTCGGCGCCGTCAAGCGACTGCACCATCTCGACCGCCACGTGCGCGCCCATCGCGTCGGAGATGCGCTGCGCCAAGGCGCGGTCGATCGAAAGAAGATGAATGCGTGCCATGTCAGCGCCTCACCACGCCAAAGGTCCGGATGCCTTGCTCGACCCCGTCGTTGCCGACGATCATCTGTCCGATGGTGGGATCGACCGACTTGTTGGCGGTCGCCAGCATGGGCTTCACGGCCTCGGGCTCGACGAGCCGGGGCGTTGCGACGATGATCAGCTCCTGCCGCTCCTTCTGGTTCTGCTGCCGCTTGAAGAAGGCCCCGAGCACGGGCAGGTCGCCGAGGAACGGCACCTTGTCCTTGGTGACCGAGCTGTTCGAATAGTTGAGCCCCGCAATCACGAAGCTCTGGCCGCTGCCCAGTTCCACCGTCGTCTCGGTCGAGCGGCGGCGAATGCCGGGCACCGTGTAGCCCTGAAGCTGGACGCCGTTGTTGTAGTCCAGCTCGCTGACTTCGGGGGCCAGCTTCAGGACGATGCTGTTCTCGTTCAGCACATAAGGCGTCACCGACAGGCGCACGCCGAATTCCTTGTACTGGATCGAGATCGTGTTGCCGTTGCCCCCGGTCGACTGCGGAACCGGCACGGGAAATTCGCCGCCCGCCAGGAAGCTCGCCTTTTCACCGGAGCGCACCAGCAGCGTCGGCTGCGCGAGGAGCTGCGAGAGGCCGTTCGAGGACAGCGCCGAGAGGACGGCACCGATGCCGCGATTGCGGCTGCTCAGGAACAGGTTGAAGGCGCTCTGAATAGGCGCCGAGGCGTCGATGTTGAGACCGGGCGTCGAAGTGCCGCCGCTGCCCGAACCATTGAACGAATAGCCGTTGAGGCTGCTCGACGGCACGAGAGCGCCCTGGATGTCGCCCGACAGCTTGGCGAAGCTGAAGCCCAGCGCCTTGAGCGTCGAAGAGGACACCGCCGCGAACTGCACGTCGACGGCGACCACTTTCTCGCCCGCGCGCAGCGGCCCGTTTGCAGTCGCATAAGTCGGCGCAGGCGGATCGACGTGGAACTGCGTCTGTCCGATGATCGAGCCGTCCGCCGCATAGACCGCGAGGGTCGCTTCGCCCGCTCCCTGCCCGCTGACCCGCAGCGACTGCGAGGTCGGCGCCGAGACGGCGATCACGTTGTCCCGGTTCACCTCGATGCGGGCGATCGAGCGCGTGAAGCGCAGCGTCTCCGCCTCGTCCACCTGGAGTGTGCGCTGATCCTGCGCATGAGCGACACCCGGCGCCAGAACGGCGACGCAGGCGAGCAGTGCAGTTGAATACGGCGGCTTCATTGCGCGCCACTCCCCGAATAAATCGTTTCGCGATTGCCGCCGACCACCAGTTCGATCGCATGGGGGGCGGGAGCGCGGCGAGGCTGGGCCGTCCTGACGGGAGGCGCTGCCGCCGCGCGAGGGGGAGGCGCGGCGGCAAACGCCGGCGTCGGCCTTGCCGCCGCCGAGGGAGCCTCGAGAATGGATGCGACCTGCGCCGTCGCGACTTCCTGCTTGTCCTCGGGATTGCGCAGCGAGAGGTAGAGCGCGCCGGTGCTCTTCGCGAGCGAGAGTTCGGACACCTGCTGCGGATCGAGGGCCAGCGTCAGGTTGCGCGCGGGAGGCGGCGGCGCGGATACCGCGCCCGTCACGCCGTCCTTGACCGGCTCGCCGACGACGACTTCGCCGACCGCCAGCACCGGGACCATCTGCAGCAGCGTGGTGGACCGGCTGCGCCCGTTGCCGCGCGCTCCTCCGATCGCATCCTCGCCGGGATAGACCACCTGCACATCGACACGGTCGCCCGGACGCACGAGCCCGGCCACCGCGATCTCCGCCGTGGTGTCGATGCTGATCGCGCGCATGCCGACCGGCACCCGGATGGCCAGCTTGCCCTCCTGTTGCAGAGCTTCGCGCGGGATCGGCGTGTTGGCGCGAATGTCGCGGGTGGCGACGCGGCCGACGACTTCGGCCGGCGTCGCGGCACCGGGGACGCGTGCGGGATCGAGGGAAGCATTGCGGATCATGTCCGCCGTGATCGTCTCCCCGATCTTCACGTCGCGCGTGGCGACGGCGAGGATGGCCCCCTCGACCTGCGAAGTCCCGGCTGCCATGCCCGATACCGGCACGGCGCGCGGCGTGGCCGAACGTCCCAGCTCCCTGATGCCCAGGAAGCCGAACGTTGCGGCCGCAACGAGCCCGACAGTGATCGTCAGCTTCGCTTTTGAACCCAGGCGCATGCAATTCCCCTTTGCCATTGCGCTTACGCAAACGGAGTGCTGCCCCTGCACTCCGCGGAAAAACCCGAACCGTTCCTTGCCGGGACAGGTTCGTTTCCATTCGTGAATGGTAACCCGGACTGGATTCCCGCCCTCATGGAGAAGGAGCCGATACGAGGGGATACGTAGCGGCCGATTCCCGCTGCCTGCTACGCGGCGTGGACCGGTAGATCGGTGTAAAGCGTAACATGCCCGTAATTCGCGATGCGAGCCTTACGGAATTAACGAAAAGTAACCCCCACTTCGGTTCTTTTCGTGACTTGCGCCGATAGCCGAGGCAATAAGAACACTATGCCCCAGAACGTCCCGACCGACCCTGCACCGCTGCACCATCGACACGGACATTCCGGGAATCTTCTGAGGAATTCTCCAATGCAAGCCTAGGCTTGCTTGCCCAGAGGGGCAGGAACCGGAACGCCGATCGCGGTTCCCGGCCCTCGATTTGACGATGAGGCACGACCTTGACGAATGCAGCATCAATGAGGGACGGGCAGTGATCCCCGTCCAGGAAGCGATCGGCGACAATGCGGAAGTTCCGGCGGCAATCCGGGAGCCCAGGCGTTCCCGCAAGGGGCGTGGATGGAGCGACGGCACTCACCTCTATGCCGTGACAACCGCGCTAGCCGCGATGGTGCTGGGCCTGGTCGCGCCCTATTCACCGGGCGCCGGAGCAATCTCGGCCGCGTCGTCGGGAGCGCTCTACGTCCTGCATCGCCCGCGCCTGTCTCTCGCCGCCGCCGGGCTGTTGGGGCTCGGAGCCATTCCGGTTCCTGCGGCGGTGACGTCGTCGATGTTCTGGATCGATCTCGTGCTCCTTTGCGGGACTGCGCTGCTGCCCCGGCACTTTACGACCATGCTGCTGCGTGTTCCCCGCTGGTCGTGGCCTGCCGCCATGACGACCGGAGCCTTGTGCCTGTTCCTCTATTTCCTTGCCGGGCCAATCGTCGGTCCGATCCTGGGCATCGTCGCCTCGCTTTGTGCGGCATTCATCGGCGCCGGGATCGCCCGCCATCTCGCCATGGTCGATGCCCGGCTGCTGGCGTGGGGCGACGGCGGCATGGCCGAAGTCACCCGCGACCTCCTGCTCGGCCGCATCGCCAGCGGTATGCTGCACGACCTGGCACAGCCGCTGAACGTGATTTCGATGGCCAATGCCAACATGGACTACATCGTCAGCCACCTCGACATGGACGAAGCGAGCCGCCAGCAGATCCAGGAGCGTGTCGGGCGCATCGCCACCCATACCGAAGGCGCGGCGCATATTCTCAGCCTGTTCCGCTGGTTCGGCCGGGACGGCCGCGAAGGTGACGCGCCGTTGACCGTCCATAGCGCGCTGGACTGCGCGATCGCCACGACCCGCTCCAACGTGCGGCACCACGGCGTGGCGATACATGTACGCGGCGCCGCCCTGACCCACCTCGTGCCCGGTCAGTACGGCGCATTACAAATGATGGCGGTGGCGGCCCTGCTCAGCGCCTTCTCCAGTTTTCTGGGCAAGGACGGCAGGAAGCACAAGGGCGAGGTCCTGCTGAATGCCAGCCTCACCCCGGCCCATGTCGTGATCACCGTCGATTGCATCGACGAGGACGGCAACCCGATGCCCGCCCGTCCGATCGACGGCGCCACGCTCTGGCTGGTGGAGCAGGTCGCGCAGGAGGCATCCGGGGAGTTCCGCTGCGTCCTGCGCAACCACAAGCCGCTGCGGTTCGTCATCCGGCTCGGCCGCGACGACATCTGAACGCCGGTCTTGAAAGGTGGGCCTTGAAGGGCGGGCCTTGAAGGGCGGGAGTGTCAGCTCCCGCCGAGCAACGGCAGTTCGATCGTCACCCGGGCACCCTCGACCTCACCGGGCGAAAGCTCCACCGTACCGCCGATCTTGGCCAGGACCTGTCGGCAGATATGCAGGCCGAGCCCCGTGCCGTTGCGCGGCTTGGTGGTGAAGAACTGCTGGAACGCTACCCGCGCCAGATCTCCTGAGAGCCCGGCGCCGTTGTCCGAAATGACGCAGCGCAGTGTGTTTTCCGCGATATCGAGACGGATCGCGATATGCCCCCTGCCCTGCCAGCCGGTCTCCCGGCGCGCCTCGATGCTTTCGGCGGCATTGCGCAGGATATTGACGAGCACCTGTTCCGCTTCGATCTGACAGAGGCCGACATTGGCGGGCACGGGCGTGCGGCATTGTTCGACCTCGATCTCGGTCTTGTCGAACAACGGCGCGAGAAACCGCACGGCATCCCGGGCCGCGCAGCCGAAATCGGCACTCACCACCCCGCGGCTGTTCCCCGAGGCATAGGCCAGCGTGTGATCGATGATCGTTTGCGCGCGCTGCACCTGTTCGGCTATCCGTTCGATCGCCTTGCCGAGTTGAGGGTGCATCGCATCCCCGCGCTCGAGCAGGAGCCGCAGGTTCTCGTTGGCGATGGCAATGGAGAACAGCGGTTGACGCAGTTCGTGTGCCAGTTCGGAACTCTGCTCGCCCAGATCGGCGAGACGGGCTTTCGCCGCCATCCCCTCGAACAAGTGCTGAATCTCGGCCTGATCGATATCGCAGCTGTCCTGAACCGCCGAGCGATCGGCAGGTCGACAGAGCTGGTTGGCAGGCGTGCAGCGCCCCCAGGTCTCGACATCGCGCTGGGTGATCTCGTTCGGTTTCATTCGAGGCCTTCCTCGTTTGCGTACACTTCGTCGAAGTCGCCAAGCATCATGTTCAGCGTATTGATCAGCAATTGCGGTTGCACCGGCTTGGTGAGCACCAGGTGGGCAGGCAAGTCCAGGTCGGGATCCGGCCGGAGCTGGTCGCCGGTAATGAAAAGATAGCGAAAATCCCGCTCGCGAAGCCCGACGTGATCCCGGATGCGAGAGACGATCGACAAGCCCGATTCACCTCCAAGACGCACATCGCAGGCGAGAACGCGGATCGACGCGTGCTGCTCGAGCATGGCCATTGCCTGATCGAGATCGGGTACACCAACGGCGCAGATGTCATGCAGCGCCATGAACGTCAGAAGTTCCTCGACGATCGCGTCAATGTCATCAATCAACAGTACCAAAGCCTGATCGTTGCCCATCCAGCTTGTCACTCCCACTGCCCGAACTTCGTCGATCCGGTGCTAGTTGCATTCACTTAGGTGGCATTACGTTTCCAAATCAATAACGCCCCATATATATCCGTAGAAATCGATCAGTTATCACCAGACCCGTACCGGGCTATCCGGTTGCCCTCTCAGGCGCAGCTTCGATAGGCGCTCGACCTGACGGGCGCGTGCCCGAAGCGGCGTGCCGCGGATCGCATGACGATCGGTCTGGAAAGGCCGCCTTCGAGAAGATCGATGGCTCCGCAGACCATGGCGGCGGCGGTGAACGCCTGCTCGTCCTCAAGCAGTCGATGCGCGGTACGAAGCAGGTCACCTGCAGATTGGGATCCGGTAGTCATCATCGGAAAATCCTTTCTATTTGCCCGGCAGTTAGAGGGGACGACCCACGGCAAGGGCCGTCCCCTCCCCCCACCTCGTTATCCGAGGTCGGGCTGCGGCGTGTCCAACCAGGGGGAGGGCAACAAGGCGGTGGACACGCCGGCCTCAGTTCAGTTGCCCGTGCCGCCCCCCAGCAGTCCCCCGACCAGTCCGGTGACCGGTGCGAGGACATTGCCAGTGCCTGTGCCGGAGCCGGCTGCGCCCAGCACGCCGCTCACAGCCCCGGTGACGGGAGCGAGCAGGCCTGCTGCACCGGAACCCGGCCCCGTACCGCCGAGCAGACCGCCGACAACGCCGGTTACCGGAGCAAGGACCGTCCCACCGGTCTGGCCCGAACCCACGCCGCCGATGGCTTGGCCAAGGGTGCCGTTCAGGGTGTCGAGCACCGGCGATACGATGCTATCCACCGCGCTCGTGACCGGAGCCACCACCGGAGCAAGTCCGTTGGTAACCTGCGTCACCGTGGAGCCGACTTGTGCTCCCAGCACCGCGCCGGCGAGGTTGCCTACCGGGGCAAGCCCCTGTGCCACGCCTGCCGCCGTCGTCGGAAGGGTCACGTCAAGGACGTTCCCATCCGCCAGCACGTCGGCCGTAACCAGCTGCCCGGACACCAGCCCCGGAGCGTTGGACAGCACGTTGACACCGGCCAGGGTGCCGCTCGTGCTCGGTCCGGTCAGAACATTGTTGCCAAGGTCCAGCCCGACCAACGGTCCGGTATAGGTCGGTGCCGTGCCGGAACCGCCGCCGGGCAAGTTGCCGGTGACGCCGCCGAGCAGGCCGCCCAGTTGTCCGGTGAGCGGACCAAGGACGCCGCCTTGTCCCACCACCGGTGCCAGTATCGCATCGACGGTACCGAGTACCGGCGTGGTCACCTGGCTGACGGTCGAGGTCACCACCGACACCGTCGGGGAGAGCCCGTTGGTGACTTGCGTGACGGTCGAGCCGATCTGTTCGCCGAGCAGGGACCCGACCAGCGAACCGACAGGAGCAAGAGCCTCCTGCGTCTGCTGAGGGGTCGTCGGCAGAGCGACGTTGACGACATGGCCATTGCCAGTGAGCACATCGACGGCGATAGTGCCGCCGTTGCCCGTGGCGGCGTTCGGCGCCACGTTCACGTCGATGAGCGTGCCGGACCCGCTCGGCCCCAGGATGGGCGTGCCGCCGATCCCGACGCCGGCCACAGGACCGGTGTAGCTACCAGTCGGACCGCCAGGGCCGGTCGGGCCGCCAGGGCCGGTCGGACCGCCGGGGCCAGTCGGACCGCCGGGGCCTGACGGGTCACTCGGACCGGAGGGGCCGCTTGGGCCGCTCGGGCCTGACGGGGTGCCACCGCCGCCGGCACCCACGCGGAAGCCTACGCCGTCGGCGCAGGCGCCAAGCAGGAGAAGGGGAATTGCGCTCGCACAAAGCAACATGTGCCTTGTGGATTTGCGCGGCTTGTTTCGCGGCATCTTGTTGTCCTCCATGAAATGCCCAGTCCGCAAAGGCTAAGACACTGTCGGGAAAGACATCGCGTCCAGAAGAAGCCGCCCCGGTGCGAGGAAGGAAACATCGCCGCACGGCGCGTTCGGGGCGCTTCGCAAACCGCGCCGGGCGCCGCGCAAAACCTTGCGCAAGGCGCTCATCGGACGAAATCCTGCGCTTCAACTCCGGCAAGAACCCGCAAAAAACGACAGCCCGCGTGCAAACCCCAGTTTGCGCGCGGGCTGGAAGATGCAGCCGGAATGAAGGCTATTTATATCCGTGCCTGCTGGTTTTCAGACGCCGGGCCGCTGCGATTCAATCCGCGGCCGCGTCGATCTCCCGGGCGAGTCGCGCCCGGCTGTCCAGAACGGCTTCGCGGACGATCGCCAGCGCCTGATCGAGGTCCGCGTCGAGCGACAGGGTCAGCTCCACCGACAAGCCGTCCTTGACGGAGCGGACGCGCCCTACCCGCGCATCTCCCACCATCAGCACCGTTTCGCTGCCGTGTGAGGAAGCCCCTTCGCCCGCCGCATGCTTCAGGCGGGACAGGACGGTCGCGGCGGAAATCATCTTCTCGCCCGCCGTGGCGAAACGCTGCTGTTCCTGACCGATCGCCCGAGCCGCAACCAGCACGCGCTCCCGCTGCTCGGCGCGGCGAAGCAGCGGCGTCAGCACTTCGGAATGGCGGACGCGCAGTTCCTCACGCGTGGCAAAGGCGTCGACGACCTCGTCCGGCATCTGTGCCAGGGACAACAGCCGGCTGAGCTGGCTGTTAGACAGGTTCAGCGCCTCTGCCATGCGGGATTGTACGCCGCCATAGAAGCGATCGACGGCGCTCTGGTAGCTGCGCGCACGGTCGAGTTCGGTGATGTCCTCACGTTCGCGGTTCTCGATGTCGGCAAGGCGAAACGCTTCCTCGTCGGTAAGATCGACGATCATCGCGTTGAGGCGGATTTCAGGCCGCCCGTTGTTGTTCAGCAATTCGACACAAAAACGCCGCCGACTGCCGACCAGAAGCTCATAAGGACAATCCGCCCCCGGCGCATTATGGCGGACCAGCACCGGAATGCGGTTGCCATCCTCCTGCGCGATAGATTCTATCAAGGAACGGCAACTTTCAGCCGAAAGGCCCGGAACGTCGCGCGGATTACCGTCCCACACCGAACAATCCGACGGGCGGATCGAAATCGCCGTCCGTCCCCTGCCACCTCCCTGCGCGACGCCAGCCAGCCGCTGGTCCAGGCGCGAAAGCTCCTCGCTCTCGAAGCGCAAGGCCTCCGCCGGTTCCGGCTCGTACGACAGCGTCGTCAAGATATCGCGAACAAAGCTCCCCACCGTGCGTCCCCTTCTCTGCTATGATCCGATCGGGCCGAACCCGGGCCTTACATAGCGAAAGGAATGGCTCCGCCGCCCGGCGAACTAGGTTCAGATCGGCTCCATTTCGCCGCGAAAACCTTTCGCCTCAGAAGCGATGGTTGGCCGTGACCGCGAAGCCGTGGATCCGGCGGTCGTTTGCGAACTCGCCCGAATAGGATAGGCGCAGCGCCGTCCGCTCGCCGTGCACTGCGCTGATGCCCGCCCCGACGACCGCACCATCGCGGTCATAGCGGGTGGACGGCAGCGTGAAGATCGGCGTGCCACCCTGAAGGAAGATCGCCTCGATCCGGCTTTCCGGCCGCGAGCGCAATTCGCGCTGCCACTGTGCTTCCACGCTGGGCCGCAAGGTCCACGCGCCCCTGGTCAGCGATGCCGACGCCCTCAGGCCCAGACTGGTGCGTACCGATTCCGTCTTGAACTTGGCGACCGCCAGCGAAGCCGCGCCGCCGCTTTCGACGAAGCCGCCGAGGTCCGCGTAACGGTAGTGAAGCCCGGCGAAAGGTTGCGCCCGAAGGACGCCGAGCTTGACGATGCCACCGCCCTCGACCGTGGCCGCGGCGTTATCGCCGTTCGGCCCGGACTGAAGCTGGTCGCTGAAACCAGTGAAGCCGACCTGCCGACGCAGCTGATACCAGCTGCGGGTATAGCCCGCGGTCGCATCCACGTAATATGGACCGCTGGTATAGCTGGCGTAAGGCGTGATGTTCGCATTGAAGAGCGTGCTGCGTGGCCGCTCGCTGCGGTCGAGGTTGGCGTCGATGCCGTCGATGCCGATCGACGTACCCAGGATCAGGCCCGGCACCGGCGAGATGTCGAAGCCGGCCCGGATGGAACGGCTATCGAAATTGGCGCGGGGCCGGTCCGGCCTGGCGTGATAGTCGCCCTGCTTGAGCCCGTAACTGACCATCACGTTGATGGTGCGGTCACCGCTTGCTGGCACGCCCGGCGAGGCATCGAGCGCCAGTTCGCGGCGCTGGGCAAGATAGCCCCGGATTTCACGATCGGTGGCGTCCATCGACTGGATCGAGAGTCGCGGCATCAAACGATAGGCCGCCGCACCAAGCTGCCCCAGCGCCTCGGCCCGCGCAGCCGCGTTCGGCAAAGCGTCGATGGCATCGAGAATGCTTGCGTAGCCGCTCGCCGCGGAAGGAGCGACCGCGTCCAGCGCGCCGCCTACTGCCGCCTGGCCGGGCGTGGTCGCATCGGCTTCGTAGTTCTGCGCGAAGGCCGATCCGGATTGAATGCCGAAAGTGACAGCGCATGCCGCGAGGCCGATTGCAAGGCGCGTCGCCGAGCCGGGAATTACGTGGCGCAAGTTCATTTCCTCCGCTGTTGCTGCAAGGCTCTGATCGCCTTGAACTTTGCCCATGATCTTAAGTCGGTGCGTACACCTGGCCAGTCGAACTGCCCTCGCTACGGGACCTTCCCGCAAAAGCCTGTCTCGATCCATTTTCCATACATCGACACTGGATTTGCGCGCCTCGCCCGCCGGTTGGGCTCGCGACCCCAGCCTTCCCGAGCGCTCGCATGCCGTTTTGCGCTTTTGCGGGCTACCCGAACAAAAGGGATCACATCGGTGCCAGTAGCAGCAGGCAATCGAAGGAAGGGCCAATGGTCGATGGAAGGAAATATGGAGCGAGAGCACGCCCTTCTTGCACGCCCTTCCTGCGCACCGCCCGGAGTCAGCGCCAGTTCGGGCCTTCGACCCAGGTTACGAGGCTGCGGCGCAACCCTTCGGTTACCGGTAGCACCCTATGCTGCAGGAAGGACGGGAAGATCAGGACGCTGCCCCTTCCGGCAAACGTCTCGCCGGGGCTCTGGATACCGAAGAACTCGAATTCGCCGCCCTTGTACTCATTCGGTGCCGACAACTGCACCACGACCGATAGCTTGCGTGCGTAGGGACGGGTGGATTCCAGCCAGACATCCTGATGCCAGTCATAATGCCCGTTGTTGGTGGCCCGGTATTCGGTGAACTGGATTTCGTAAGGTAGATCTATATCCACGCCGAAGTTGGTTCGGTTCGAAGAACGCACCAGGGTCATGAGGCGCGCCACGATGTCGCGCTCCTGAATCGCATCGAGCCAACGGATCGTCGAGCTGCGATACCCAAGATCGCTGCGCAAGGTATCGGAGAAACCGATCGTCGCATCCGCTTCCGGATATTTCCTGGCGCGCGCAAGGATCTTGTCGCATTCGGCCGGCGACAGCGCGCCGGACCATGCTTCCCACACGTTCTGCATGAATGAGCCCCTGTATTTCTGTCTGTGCGCAATTTTTGCGTGTACGCAAAACGGGTGGTCAGAGTGTTCGCGACACGCTGAAGAAGAACCGTGCCTTGCTGCTCATTCCATCGAAGGGCTTCTTGACCGGAACGGCAACTTGTCCGGTCGCCGTCCAGCCCTTGAGCGGAGTAATGCGGATGCCTCCTCCGGCGGACGCCAGCGAGTAGTCCTGGCTGATCAAACCATAAATCGGACGCGCCCGCGAATGCGCGAGCGCGCCATCGACGTACGTGAATAATGTTAGCGCTCTCGCGCTCGACTTGCCGCCAAGCGCACGCCAGGATAGCTCCGCGCCTCCGGCCACAGCCTTGTCCGCAGTCAGGAACCCGTCACGGTAGGCAAGGCCCGCCCCCTCGCCGCCCAAAACGAAGCGCTCGGTCGTGGGCAGGCGATCGGGACTGTACTGGCCTCGCAAGTTAACTTTCGCGGCAAGTCTGGAATCGAGTTCCGTTACGAAGGTGGCCTGAACGTTCGCCTTTCGAAACGCCGTGCGCGAATATCCCTCGATCGCCTGCGCGCCCAGTCCGCTCAAGCCATGGCTAAGCGATAGCGAGATGCCGTAGCCGCTCGTCTTCCCGATCGCCGACCAGCTTGCGCCCAGACGGGCGGCGCGCGTACGAAAACCGCCAAAGGCGGTGTCGAGATAATAGTTGTCGCTGTTGGTCCCGTCCAGCGAGGCGGTCAGCGTAAGGTTGCGCTGATAGCTGCGGACCAGCGGATGACTGACGACGATGCCGACCTGCTTGGCTTCTCCCAATATGTCGAGATCGCGGGTCCGGGTGCGCACGTAGGCACCGCTCACGCCTATCGTGGTGCCGCTCGATCCGATCGGCGTCTGGTGACTTGCCGAGTAGAGCTGGTAGCGCCGTGGCTGCAACGGAACGTAGCCTGACAGACGGGTGCTGTCGCCTTCGCGGAGCAGGCCATTGAATGCCACCCCGACCTGGGCCTGCGCCCCGGTGGTCACGTTGAAGACGCCCCGGTTGTTGAGATTGACGGTGATCTCGACCTGCTTGCGGCTCACGTCCAGGTCCAGCGCAAGTTCGCCGGGTGTCGCCGTGCCGCGCAACTTGGCCTGTACGGTCTGCCCCGGAATGTCCCGCAGGAGGGACAGTGTCCGCTCGATCGTGGACTTGTGCGTCGGTGTCTCACGCATCAGGCGCTTTATATGCGCGTCGATGAGCCGCTTCGGCGTGCTGCTGGTCTCGCCCGCCAGAGCATAGTGCACGATCCGTCCTTCGAGCACCCGCACCGTCAGCACACCGCCGGACGCCGATTGCGCCGGGATGCTCACTGCATAGAATGCGATGTCGCTCTTGGCATAGGCCCCGCTGACCGCGTTCGCCAGTTTCTGCAGTGTGTCCCGGTCCAGCGGGCCGCCAATGAAGGGACCGGTCGCCGCGTCCAGCACCTTGCGATCGAGCGTGGAACCAAGATAGCGTACCTCCTTCAACGCGACGGTAGAGGCTGCAGTATCCACGCTCACGGGGGCGGATGGAAGTTCCGTCGGCGGCGCGGCGCGCGGGATCGCCGGATCCTGACGGTCGAGCCTGTCGCGATCGATGGTCGGTGACTGGTTGAGCACGGTCGAGCCCTGCGCCAGCGCATGCGGAGCAACAAGCGTCAAAGCCGCCCCCACGGCAAGCAGACCACGCCGGATCGCTCCGGAGATTGCAGGTCTGCACTTCGCGCTGTGCCGCGCGCGTTCGGGAATTGCCCTCATGATCTTCGGCTGCCTGCCTTGTGCCGCTTTGCGATGCGGAAGTTGCCCGCCTGCAGGTTACGAAGCGATGCCAGCCGTTCACGCCCAATCGCAGCCGCTTCGAGGGTATCGAGCACGCAATCCACATTGGCAAAAAGCCGCCGCTCGCCAGAATCCCGTCCGTCCCGCAAGCAAGAAAGGCGCGACCCTTGGAAAACCGTCTCGATCGTTACGCAAACGGGGCCAGGGAATACAAAATCGCAGGCAGAACAGGGGCAGAGGGGTAGCGTCGGATCGGTTGCGATACCGCACGGGATGCCCGGTGGATCGGGCTAGGAAGACAGAAACCCCATCAATAGTACTGCCGAATTCTCTTCGGAACGCCATCTTCGATGCGCATCAATTCATCGCGCTAACAAGCATTTACGTGCCGCTAACTTTTACGATCCTATCGCTTAGAAGGAAAGCACGAGAAAGGCATGAAGCAAACAAGATGCTGCCTGAGGATCCCCCACTGACGATCACCGCGACCGCGTCGGCCCCCGTTACCGGAGCCCCGACCGGTTCTGCGCCGATCATAAGGGACGCGATCATGCACGCTTTCGCGGCAATGGCCGTCGCTATTCTGCTGGCGGGGGAAGCCGCGCCTGCGGTGATCGTCGCATGGCTTGCCGCAGTCGCACTCGCCCAGTTTTACGCCGTCCGGCTGGAACGCTCGCGGCACGAGCTATCTTCGAGCTTGCCGTCGTTCTACCTCGGCGCCGTGCTTTCGGCATTGGCATGGGTCTTTCCCTTGTGGGCTTTCGGATCGCAGATCGGTACGGAAGCGGCGACGCAACTGTGGGCGGTGCTCGCGGTGATGATGGCAGCCTCGGCACTTCGCGCGACCTCGGCGCCGATAACCACTTTCTTTTTCTCCGGCATCGTCGGCATCTCCAGCGCAGCCTGGTTCCTCTATGCGACCAATCCGGGCATGGCGGCCATCGCGCTTCTGTTCATGGCGACAACCTCCACCGTGATCGTAGAGCGGCGGCGCTCGATACGGCCCGCCTCGGCACCCGGCGCGCAACCGTCCAGCGATGATGCGGCTACCCTGCCGTTCCAATGCGAGTTCGGACACGACGATGCACACTGGCACTGGCAAACCGATGCGACCCGGCGTCTGACCGAGGTATCACGCGGGTTCGCACTGGCGACCGGGCGCGATCCATCCGATCTGAAAGGCATTTCGCTGCGCAGACTGATCGCCGGAGCACGTGCCGGAGATGCGCCTTCCGATGGGACCGAACTCGCCGAGCGCATGAAACGCCGTGAGGATTTCTCTGGCCTTGCCATGCAGGTCAGAGTGGACGACCGCCCGCGCTGGTGGAAACTTTCAGGCGAGCCGCACTACCAGGAAGGCATATTCACCGGCTATCGCGGCACCGGCTGCGACATTACCGAAAGCCGCGTAACTCTCGAAATGATGACCCGGCTGGCGCATTACGATGCGCTGACCGGGTTGCCGAATAGGGCAAAACTCACTGAAGTACTGGCTGCGGCGCTCGATCGCAGCGGGCTGCGGCGGCGTAATGCCTGCGCGTTCCTGATGATCGATCTCGATCGCTTCAAGGCGGTGAACGACACGCTCGGCCACGACGTCGGCGACACCTTGCTGGCGCGCGTCGCCGAACGTCTCAGGGAGCAGATCGCCGACAGCGACATGTGCGGTCGCTTCAGCGGCGGCGCCTTCGCGGTGGTCATTCCCGAGGCATCCGACCTCGATCGGGTAAGGCTGCTGGTCCGGCGCATCACGGACCGCCTGATCCAGCCTTACGAGATCGGCCAGCATACGGTATTCGTGGGCGCATCGATCGGCTGGGCGGTCGGCCCGCATGACGGCTCCACCGCCGAGACGATCATGCGCAACGCCGATCTGGCGCTATATCGTGCCAAGGAAACCCGCAGCAATTCGCACTGCCGCTACGAGCGCAGCTTCCACGCGCAGGCCGAGGAGCGCCGCAAGCTGGAGATCGCATTGCGAAGCGCCATGAAGCGGGACGAACTGCACCTCGCCTTCCAGCCCGTGGTCGATGCGCAATCGGAAGCGGTCGTCAGCTTCGAGGCGCTGCTGCGCTGGCGGAGCACCGAGTACGGTCCCGTCAGCCCGGAAAAATTCATCCCGATCGCGGAAGAAACGCGCCTCATCGTGCCGATCGGCGAATGGATCATGCACGAAGCCTGCAAGGCAGCCGCAAGCTGGCCCGGAGACGTGCGCATCGCCGTCAACGTATCGGGAGAGCAGTTGCTGGACCCGAACTTCGTGTCCAGTGTCATCGGCGCCCTGACGACGAGCGGCCTTGCTCCCGAGCGCCTGGAGATCGAGGTGACCGAAAGCATCTTCCTGAGCGATGCGACGCGCGCCTGCACCGCTCTGGAGCACGTCATGGCGGTGGGATGCACAGTGGCGCTGGACGACTTCGGCACTGGCTATTCGTCGCTGGGATACCTGCGCAGGATGCGCTTTTCCACCATCAAGCTGGACCGGTCGTTCGTCAATGGCGCGGCGGGCGGCAACCGGGAATGCCTGGCCATCCTGCAGGCGGTAGTGACGATGGCGGAAAGTCTGGGCATGAGCACGACGGCGGAAGGGGTCGAGACCCGCCGGGAAGTCGATATGGTACGCAAGCTCGGCTGCCGGAAGATTCAGGGATACTATTTCGGCAAGCCGGCCGACGCCCTGGCGGCGCAAGCTCTGTTCGCGATGTCCTGAGGGCTCCGGCGACAATCGAACGTCGCGCAAGGGGGAAACTTTCGCAACCTCCTTTTCGAGATTGGTTCGCAAAAACTGTTCTGCCAGTCCGCGCGGCCTGCCCACCCTGCTGACCGGCCAGAATTACAATGACGTGCCGGACTTCCTGTGCTCGACCGGTGGCTCACCCACGTTCCCCTATTGCGACCCTTCATTGCGCGTGAATCTGTGTACCTCCGACGACAACGAGAGCTTCTTCGCCGGAGACCGCGCGATCCGTCTCGCAGCCGCCGCCCATCTCGGCGACGTGGACCTGATGGGAGCCGACGCTTTCCGGAAACGCGGCAACTACTTCGGCAACGTCCAGTGTCCGCTCAGCAAGGTCCATGCGAAAGCCTATAACGCCGAGTACAAGTGGCAGCCCGGCAGCCGCTGGATCGATGTCCGCGCCACCGCCTGGGCGAACGACACCGTCAGCGACACGTACAGTGCCGGCGGCTTCCCGAACTCGGCCTCGGTCGCGGACCCGATCATCATAAACAGCGCGATCATGCACGCCCGCAACGACTGCCTCGGCTGAGATCACGCGCGCCTTTCCCATGGCGGCTTCGACGACCTCGAGCCAGCGCTATTGCGATCAGCCCACCAGTTGGCCCGCGCGTCTGGCGGGGCTTTCCGGGACGACCGGCATTGCGGTATTGGCCCTGCTGGCCGCGCTGTTCACATGGCAGACGCCGCAGCGCGTGGTCATGCCGAACTCTCCCCGCTGACCGTCGAATTGCAGTCGCTGGCGCCCCCGCCAGAACCGGAACGCGACGTCGCTCCGGGGCCAACCCGCGTCGAGAGGCAGGAGGCCAGGCCGCAGCCGGACCGGGAAATTCCGCCCCAGCCGATGGTCGTGCTCGTCACCGCACCGGCCAACGAGCCCCTCGCCTCCGAGCCGGTGGAGATCGTCGATCCCGGCCCGCCGATGCCCCAGACGACGGCACCGAAGGCCATCGCCGCTCCGGCAGCGCTCCGGCTGTCCAGCGATACCCGGCCGGACTGGGAAGCATCGGTGCTCGCTCACCTGGGGCGCTTCCGCCGCTATCCGGCCCTGCCCGCCATTCATGCGGGACGTCCGGATACCGTGGAACTGACCGTGCCGATCGAGTTCGATCTCCGCTAGGCCGTAGCCGACCAGCGCCCGGGGACCATCACCTGCTTCCACAAGGCCGGCCCCGCGAACAGCAGGGCATCGCCCACGACCATGAGCACGACGACGATCGCGCACAGGCCAAGATCGGCAAGGCCGGCCGGTGCGGGCGGATGGGCGTGCACCCGCGTGTACAGCACGCGCACCGTCATCGCCGCGAGCGTCAGGACAGCGAGGCCGCCGATGCGCAAGCCGATCTGCGCCGCCAGAGTTTCATGCCAACGGATCATACATCACCTCCCTTGAGGAGGCGCTTCAGCTACGCACCTTCGCATAGCAATTCGAGAGGGGAACCTGTGGCTCCGCATTGAGATTGCATAAGATCACGCCGGAACTCGCGCCGGAAAAATGCAAATCATATGCCGATCATATGTGTTCGCCATCTTGCCGATATGGAGATCAAATGCGGTTCCATGGCATGGGCATCGGGCAAAGCAACCAAGAGGGCATGACTTGAGCAGCGACCAGACCGGTGCGATTTCGGGCCACGGCAGCGGGCCTCACGGGCGGCTACCGACGCTCGCGCTCGGTGCGCTGGGCGTGGTGTTCGGGGACATCGGCACGTCCCCGCTTTACGCCCTCAAGGAGAGCTTCGTCGGGCACCATCCACTGGCGGTGGACCACGCTCACATCTTCGGCGTGCTCTCGCTGATCTTCTGGACGATGACGCTGATCGTGACGTTCAAGTATGTCTTCATCGTCATGCGCGCCGACAACGAGGGCGAAGGCGGCTCGATGGCCCTCCTCGCGCTGATCGGGCGGAGCCTGGGCGAAACGCGCTGGACGCCGGTGATCGCGATGCTGGGCGTGATCGCGACCGCGCTGTTCTATGGCGATGCGATCATCACCCCCGCCATCTCCGTGCTGTCGGCGGTCGAGGGACTTACCGTCGTGGAGACGTCGCTGGGCGAACTGGTGCTGCCGATCGCGATCGTCATCCTGCTCGGCCTGTTCCTGATCCAGAAGCACGGCACCGAGCGGGTCGGCGCATTCTTCGGGCCGGTCATGGCGGTGTACTTCGTTGTTCTCGCGGTGCTGGGCGTGACCAACATCATCGTCCATCCTCAGATCATCGGCATCGTCAACCCGTACTGGGCCTGGCACTTCTTCGCGCTCGATCCCAGGCTGGCGTTCCTCGCGCTGGGGTCGGTGGTGCTGGCGGTGACCGGCGCGGAGGCGCTCTATGCCGACATGGGGCATTTCGGCCGCAAGGCCATCAGCATCGCCTGGCTCTACGCCGCGCTGCCCTGCCTCATGCTCAACTACATGGGACAGGGCGCTCTGCTGCTCGACCATCCCGAGGCGGCGAGCAATCCCTTCTTCCTGCTCGCCCCGGAATGGGCACGACTGCCGCTGGTGATCCTCGCGACGCTGGCCACCGTCATCGCCAGCCAGGCGGTGATTTCGGGCGCGTTCTCGATCACCCGCCAGGCGGTGCAGCTCGGCTTCTTGCCGAGGCTGCGCATCCTCCACACCAGCGCTTCGGCGGAGGGGCAAGTCTACGTGCCGATCGTCAACTGGGCGCTGCTGGTCTTCGTCGTCCTGCTGGTGCTATCGTTCCGCTCCTCGAGCAGTCTGGCGGCGGCTTACGGCATCGCGGTGACGGGGACGATGGTGATCACCGCCTGCATGCTGGGTGTCCTCACCTTCAGCGTCTGGCGCTGGCCGCCGGTGGTGGCGGGGACTGTCACCGGACTGTTCCTGATCATCGATGGCGCCTACTTCCTGTCGAACGCGACGAAGATCCCCGACGGCGGCTGGTTCCCCCTGCTGGTCGCCGCGATCGTCTTCGTAATGCTCACCACGTGGTCCACGGGCCGCAAGGTCATGCGCCGCTATCTTGCGGAAGGGGCCATCGACCTCGACCTGTTCATCAAGTCCACCGCCGGATCGGTGCGCCGCGTCGCGGGTACGGCCGTCTTCCTCTCCTCAACCAGCGATGGTGTGCCGCCCGCGCTGCTCCACAACGTCAAGCACAACAAGGTGTTGCACGAGCGCATCGTCATCCTCACGGTGACGACCGAAGCGGTGCCGTCGATGCCGGAGGAAGGCCGCATCACCATCGCCGATCACGGCGCAAACTTCTACCGCATGCGCCTGCGCCACGGCTTCCTCGAGGACGTGGACATTCCCGCCTCGCTCAAGGCCGTCACCACCTGCGGCGCGCCGTTCGGGTCGATGGACACGAGCTACTTCCTCAGCCGCCAGACCCTGATCGCCTCCGAGAAGCCCGGCATGGCGCTCTGGCGCGAGAAGCTCTTCGCGTGGATGATCCGCAATGCGGCGACGCCGATGGAGTTCTTCAACCTGCCGACGAACCGTGTCGTCGAACTCGGCTCGCAAGTGGAGATCTGAGAGCCCGCGCGCCCGTCACTCCGGCGACACGTGCAGGCGATAGCCCACGCCGATCTCGTTGCCGATGATTTGCGGGCGCTGCGGATCGTCCTCCAGCTTCTGCCGCAGGCTGCGCACCAGCACGCGCAGGTATTCGACGTGGCGCTCGTTCTCGGACGGCCAGACCTGCATCATGATCTGGTGGTGCGTGATGACCCGCCCCGGATGCTGCGCCAGTTGCGCGACCACGGCATATTCCTTGGGCGTGAGGTGCACTTCCCTGCCCGCCTTGGTGATGCGCCGCTCCATCAGGTCGATCGACACGTCACCCGCAGTCACGGCCGACACGCCGCCGCCCCGCGCCATCCGGTGCCGCAGCGCCACGCGCAGGCGCGCCAGCAGTTCGTCAGTGTCGAACGGCTTGGTCAGGTAATCGTCTGCCCCCAGATCCAGCGCCGCCACCTTTTCGTCCGTGGCATCGCGCGCCGAGACGATGATCAGCGTCGCATCGGTCTCCTTCTTGATCAGCGGCACCAGTTCCAGCCCGTCACGATCGGGCAGGCCAAGGTCCAGCAGCACGAGATCTGGGCGCTCCTCGCGCAGCCGCTCCATCGTCTCGCGCGCGTTGCCTGCCTCGACCGTCGCATAGTCGGCCCTTCCGAGCGCCGTCTGGATCAGGCGCCGGATATGCGGCTCGTCATCGACGATGAGCACCTTGTGGCGGGTCTTCATGGCATGTCCTCATTGTCGAGGTGCCGGATGATCAGCGCCTCGGGAATACGGATGGTGAAGCAGGCGCCGAAGGGGTCCTCGGCGTTGGCGGCCTCGACCGACAGGCCCATGGCCTCGGCGAAACCCTTGACGATGGCGAGGCCGAGCCCGGTGCCATGGCGCACCCGGTCGGAGCCTTCGAGCCGGGTGAACGTCTCGAACACGCGCTTTTCCTGACCCGGCGGAATGCCCGGCCCCCGATCGATCACCGACAACCGCAAGGCGCCCGGCGAACGACGGCAGCGCACCAGGATCGGCGTCCCGGGTTCGCCATAGCGCCCGGCGTTGTCGAGCAGGTTGATGAGGCAGTGGTGCAGCAGCACCGGATCAAGCCGCACCAATGGTATGTCCGGCGCAATGTCGAGGTCGATCTGCCTCCCTTGCAGCGCATTGCGGGTATCGTGGACGGCACTGGCAACCGCGTCGAACAGGTCGGTCGCTTCGGGCTTCATCGGCAGCGCGCCCGCCTCGACGCGGGCCATGTCGAGCAGGTTGGCGACGAAGCGGTTGAGGCGCTGCGCCTCGGCATCGATGGTCTCGACGAGGTCGGGCGACGGGTGCGTCCTGAACTCCCGCGCCGCCGTCAGGATCGTGGTGAGCGGCGTGCGCAAGTCATGGCTGACCGACGAGAGCAACGCCGCGCGTAGCCGGTCGCGCTCGCCCACGGCTTGCGCCTTGAGGTTCTCCTCCTCCAGCGCCATGCGGTCGAAGGCGATCGAGGCCTGATCGAGCAGGCTCATCAGCAGCGGCACTTCGTCCGATCGCACCGGGTCGCCGGCATCCGCGCGCGCGATGCCGAGGACCGCCATCACGCCTCGGCCGGATGCGGCGGACGCACGCAGCGGGTGAAATAGCCAGTCGGAGGCGGTCAGCGTCGCCGAGCCGCGCCCGGCGGGCTGCTCATTATCGATCGCCCATTGTGCGGCGGCCAGTTCGATCTGATCCATCCGGTCCTCGGGCGGATAGGCGGCGGCGAGGTCCGGGCCTGCCAGCGAGGGCAGCAGCAGCACCGCGCGCACGTCGAGCAGACGGGCGACTTCGGCGCAGATCGCCTGCATCAGCTCGTCCTGCGTGGCCGCCGCCGTCAACTGGCGCGAGAAGCTGGCAAGCGCGGCGTTCTGGCGTGCGCTGGCGCCTGCGAGGTCGGCCTGCGCGCGGACCCGCGCGGCGAACTGGCTGGTGACCACCGCCACGCCCAGCAGCACCAGGATCGAGATCACGTTCTCGGGATTGGCAACGGTCAGCGTGCCGGTCGGCGGCAGGAAGAAGAAATTGTAGGCGAGGCTGGAGGCCAGCCCCGCGAACAGCCCCGCCCGCAGCGAGAACGAGGCCGCCGCGAACATCACCGGGATCAGGTAGAGCAGCGCGATGTTGCCAAGGTCGATCACCTCGACCAGCAGACGGCCGAGCACGGTCATTGCCGCGACCATCAGCAGCGCCCCCAGGTAATGCCCCGGATGGCCCCATTGCCCCCATCGTTGACCTCGCCTCCTTTCGGGCTTGCGGCCACTGGCAACCGGCTCGCCCGAAGGCAGGACGTGCACGGCGACGTCGCCGATCGTGCGCACCAGCCGGTCCACCACCGAGCCGTGCCGCGCCTCGAACCACCATGAGCGGTGCGACTTGCCGATGACGATCTGCGTTGCGCGGGCATCCTTCGCGAAGCCGCCCAGCCCCTCGACCACGCCCACCGCCGGAATGCTGGCGGTGGAAGCACCGAGGCGCGAGGCCAGCGCGAGGGTATCGGCCAGCTGTCGGCGCTCGCGATCGGAGAAGTGCTGGTCGCGCCGCGTTTCGATGTGCACGGCGGTCCAAGGCGCGCGCAGGGCGTCGGCCATGCGCTTGCCCGCCCGCACCAGTCCGGCGGCATGGGGGTGCTCGCTGACGGCGACGACGATGCGTTCGCCCACCGCGAAGCTGCCCGCCAGCGCATGGGCGCGCACGTGCTCCAGCATCTGCGCGTCCACCGCCTGCGCCGCACGGCGCAGCGCCAGTTCGCGCAGCGCGGTGAGGTTGGACTTGGAGAAGAAGTGCCCCAGCGCGCGCGTCGCCTCGTGCGGCACGTAGACCTTGCCGTCCCTGAGCCGCTCGATCAGTTCGTCGGGCGGAATGTCGACGACTTCGATCTCGGCCTGTTCGAGTATCGAATCGGGCACCGTCTCGCGCACGCGAACGCGGGTGAAGGAGGCGACCACATCGTTCAGGCTCTCGACGTGCTGGATGTTGAGCGTGGAACAGACGTCGATCCCGGCGTCGAGCAATTCCTCGACGTCCTGATAGCGCTTGGGATGGCGGCTGCCGGGTACGTTGGTATGCGCGAGTTCATCGACCAGCACCAGGGCAGGCGCGCGGGCGAGGATGGCGTCGATGTCCATCTCGCCCAGCGAGTGACCGACGTGGTCCACCGTGCGGCGGGGGATCACCTCGTGCCCCTCCACCAGCGCCCCGGTCTCTCGCCGCCCGTGCGTTTCCACGACACCGACGACCACGTCCACCCCCGCCGCGCGGCGCTGGTGGCCTTCGGTCAGCATCTCCCAGGTCTTGCCGACGCCGGGCGCGGCGCCGAGGAAGATCTTGAGACGGCCGCGCCCCTCCCGCGCGGCGGCGCGCAGGAGGGCTTCGGGCGATGGGCGGCCAGTATCGTTCACGCGCTCGTTCACGGGACCGGCTTAGCGCGCAATGCATCCAGTCGTCGATTGAGTTCGAACACGTTGACGCGGCGGTCGCCGATGAAGCCGAGCACCGGCTCCTCGATGCTGCCCGCGACGAGGCGGCGCAGCGCGTCGGGTTCGAGCCCGCGCGCGCGGGCCACGCGGTCCACCTGATACAAGGCCGCCTCGGGGCTGATATCGGGGTCGAGCCCCGAGGCGGAGGTGGTCACCAGGTCGGACGGAACGGGACGCCCTGGTGTCGCAGCCTGCATGCGTTGGAGATCGGCCTGCACCCGGTCGTGCAGCGCCTGTGAGGCGGGGCCGAGGTTGGACCCGGAGGAGGCAAGGCCGTCGTAGCCCCCCTGATCGGAAGCGCCCGCCGCCGAAGGCCGGGTGTTGAAGTAGCGCTCCGAAGTGAAGGCCTGCCCGACCACGGTGGAGCCGATCACCCTGCCGCTTTCGGTGACGAGGCTGCCATTCGCCTGACGCGGGAACAGCGCTTGCCCGATCCCGGTCATCGCCAGCGGATAGGCAAGGCCGAGCAGAATGGCGAAAAGCCCGGTCATCACGAGCGCGGGGCGCAGCGAGCTTGAAATATCGTTGGTCATTTGTCTGTCTCCTGTGAGCCTGCGCTTCGCCTCGGGGGCTTCGACAAGCTCAGCCTGAGCGGTGTTGAGAGGTTTACCCTTTTTTCCCGTCATCCCCGCGAAGGCGGGGACCGATCTGATGGCCGTGCGATCGGCTACTTCACGAGATGGGTTCCCGCCTTCGCGGGAATGACGGGAAAGAGAAGGTTCAGTTCGCCGTCATCCTCACGCCAGTCCCAGCCCGCCGACCGCGAGATCGATGAGCTTGATGCCGACGAACGGCGCGATCAGCCCGCCAAGGCCGTAGACCGCAAGGTTGCGCGCCAGCAGCGGTCCCGCGCCCATCGGCTTGTACGTGACGCCGCGCAGCGCCAGCGGCACGAGGCAGGGGATGATGAGCGCGTTGAAGATGATCGCCGAAAGGATCGCGCTCTGCGGGCTCGACAGGCCCATCACGTTGAGCACGCCGGGGCCGGGGTAGAGCGCCACGAACATTGCCGGGATGATCGCGAAGTACTTGGCCACGTCGTTCGCCACCGAGAACGTCGTCAGCGCGCCGCGCGTCATCAGCAGTTGCTTGCCGAGGCCGACGACCTCGATCAGCTTGGTCGGGTCGCTGTCGAGGTCGACCATGTTGCCCGCCTCGCGCGCGGCCTGGGTGCCGGTGTTCATGGCGACGCCGACGTCCGCCTGCGCCAGCGCGGGGGCGTCGTTGGTGCCGTCGCCGCACATGGCGACGAGGCGGCCGCCCTGCTGCTCCTTGCGGATCAGCGCCAGCTTGTCCTCCGGCGTGGCTTCGGCGAGGAAGTCGTCCACCCCCGATTCCGCCGCGATCGAGGCCGCCGTCAGCGGGTTGTCGCCGGTGATCATGACGGTGCGGATGCCCATCGCGCGCAGTTCGCCGAAGCGCTCGCGGATGCCGGCCTTGACGATATCCTTGAGGAAGATCGCGCCCAGCAGCCTGCCATCGACCGCAACCGCCAGCGGCGTGCCGCCCGCGCGGCCGATCTCGTCGGCGATGCGGCGCAGTTCAGTGGCGGCGGCAGTCGCCCCCGCGCCGGGATTGGCGGCAAGGATCGCCTGCACCGCGCCCTTCTGGATCACGCGCCCGCCGGTGTTGACGCCGGAGATGCGGGTCTGCGCGGTGAAGGGGATGACCTCGGCGCCCTCGGGAAGCGCTGTCGCGGTCTGGCCGAACTTCTCGCGCGCCAGCACGACGATCGAGCGGCCCTCGGGCGTCTCGTCGGCAAGGCTGGCGACCAGCGCGGCTTCGGCAAGTTCGCTCATGCCCACGCCGCCCACCGTGCGGAACTCGCTGGCCTGACGGTCGCCGACGGTGATGGTGCCGGTCTTGTCGAGCAACAGCACGTCGATGTCGCCCGCTGCCTCCACCGCGCGGCCGGACTTCGCCAGCACGTTGAAGCGCACCAGCCGGTCCATGCCCGCGATGCCGATGGCCGAAAGCAGCGCCGCGATCGTCGTCGGGATCAGCGTGATGAGCAGCGCCGCAAGGATCGCCACCGGCACCGAACCGCCCGCATAGCTGGCAAAGCCGGGGATGGTGGCGACGGCGATCAGGAAGATGATCGTCAGGCCCACCAGCAGCAGGGTCAGGGCGATCTCGTTGGGGGTCTTCTGGCGCTCGGCGCCTTCGATCAGCGCGATCATGCGGTCGAGGAAGCCCTGCCCCGGATTGACGGTGACGCGCACGCGGATCTCGTCGGAGATGACGCGGGTGCCCGCCGTCACCGCCGAGCGGTCGCCGCCCGCCTCACGGATCACGGGCGCGCTCTCGCCGGTGATCGCGGCCTCGTTGACCGAGGCGACACCGGCGACGACTTCGCCGTCCGAGGGGATGAGGTCGCCGGTCTGGACGAGGACGACGTCGTCCTTTTTCAGCAGGCTGGCGGGGACGGAGTCGTAGCGGCTACCGTCACCCTTCAGCCGCTTGGCAGTGAGTTCCGCCTTGGTCGCACGCAAGCTGGCGGCCTGCGCCTTGCCGCGCCCTTCGGCCAGCGCCTCGGCGAACGTGCCGAACAGGACGGTCAACCAGAGCCACAGCACCAGCTGGATCTTGAACCCGGCGTCGAGGCCGTCGCGGCCGACGATGAGCAGCACCGTCAGCAGCACCGCGACGACGGCGGTGGTGAACATCACCGGGTTGCGGATCAGCTCCTTCGGATTGAGCTTGCGGAAGGCATCGCCGATCGCCGGAACGATCAGGTCTGCGGTGAACAGGGATTTGGTTTGCGATCGGGACATCGTCGGGTCCTCAGAAAAGCTGGCCACGGATCATCGCGAGATGATCGGCGACAGGGCCAAGGGCGAGGCTGGGAAGAAAGGTCAGGCCGCCCAGGATCAGCACGATGCCGATCAGCAGGCCGGTCCACAGCAGCCCGGTGGTCGGGAAACTGCCCGCCGTCTCCGGCGTGTACCTTTTGGCGGCGAGGCTGCCCGCGATCGCCAGCATCGGCACGATGACGAAGAACCGGCCGAGCCACATGGCGACGCCCAGCATGCCGTTGTAGAACGGCGTGCCCGCACTCAGCCCCGCGAAGGCCGAGCCGTTGTTGCCTACGGCGCTGGTGAAGGCGTAGAGGATCTCGGAGAACCCGTGCGGCCCCTTGTTGAGCGGCCCGGCAAGGCCCGCAGGCAGCACCGAGGCCACGGCGGTCATGCCCAGGATCACCAGCGGCAGCACCGCGATCGCCAGCACCGCCAGCTTGACCTCGCGGCTCTCGATCTTCTTGCCGACGTACTCGGGCGTTCGGCCCACCATCAGACCCGCGACGAAGACGGCAAGGATGGCGAACAGCAGGAACCCGTAGATCCCTGCGCCGACGCCGCCGACGACGACTTCGCCCAGCTGGATGTTGAACAGCGGGATCATGCCGCCCAGCGCCGTAAAGCTGTCATGCATGGCATTGACCGCGCCGCAGCTCGCCGCCGTGGTGACGACCGAGAACAGCGCCGAGGCGACCACGCCGAAGCGGACTTCCTTGCCCTCCATGTTCCCCCCGCCCACGCCGAGGTGATGGAGCACCGGGTTGCCCGCCGCTTCCTGCCAGTAGACCACGGCGGTGCCGATCAGGAAGATCGTCATCATCGCCGCCAGGATCGCCCAGCCCTGGCGGGTATTGCCCACCGCCTTGCCGAAGCACCAGGTCATGCCGGTGCCGATCACGAAGATCGACAGCATCTGGACGAAGTTGGTCAGCGCGTCCGGGTTCTCGAAGGGGTGAGCGGAATTGGCGTTGAAGAAGCCGCCACCATTGGTGCCCAGCATCTTGATCGCTTCCTGCGAGGCGACGGGGCCGAGCGCGAGCGTCTGCTTCACGCCTTCCAGCGTGGCGACGTCCACCGATGCCGCCAGCGTCTGCGGCACGCCCGCCGCAATCAGGTACAGCGTGTAGCCCACGCAGGCGGGCAGCAGCAGGTAGAGCGTCACGCGCGTAATGTCGGCCCAGAAGTTGCCGATTCCGGTAGCGCTGCGGCGCGCGAACCCACGGAACAGCGCGAAGGCCAGCGCGATGCCGGTGGCCGCCGAAAGGAAGTTATGGATCGTCAGCGCGAACATCTGCGACAGGTTGCTCATCACCGCCTCGCCCACGTACCACTGCCAGTTGGTATTGGTGGTGAAGCTGACGGCGGTGTTGAACGCCCCGTCCGCGCCGATGCCCGCATAGCCGAGGCCGTTGAGCGGCAACACGCCTTGCAGGCGCAGCACCGCATAAGTCAGAAGCAGCAGCACGGCGTTGAACACCAGCATGTGCACCGCATAGCGATGCCACGGCTGGTCCTCGTCCGGGTTCACGCCGGAGAGCCTGTAGAACCCGCGCTCCACGGGTCCGAGCACACGATGAAGCGGCGTGCGGCGGCCCTCGTACAGCGCGTGGAGCCACAGCCCCATCGGTTTGGTGAGCGCCAGCAGAACGCCGACGAAAGCTGCGATATACAGCCATCCCTGGAAGGTCATGACGGCGCCCCCTCAGAACCGCTCGGGCCGTGCGAGCACGGCAACGAGATAGACAAGAAGGCCAAGTGCGGTGAAACCCGCCAGCCACAGATCGATGGTCATGTCGGTCGCGCCCCTCACGCCTTGTTGCACAGGCCGACGTAGCCGAGACTGGCCGCCAGCAACGCGAGGGTCAGGCCGATCCAGAGGATGTCCTGCATGGGTAATGCTCCTGCAAGCTCGCCTCGCAAAGGCTGCGGGACGAGTCGAATGCAGCAGAGCCATTAGGATGGCGCGGCGTTGGAATTCGAGACGAACAAATCCGCGGCCGCATAGTATTTGCGTATGATCTGCGGATTTTCGCTGAAAAAGCGACGTCCGGAAGCGATAGCTCGCTCCCGGACGCCTTTCGATCATGCCATGTTCGAAGGATCAGAACCCGAAGCGCACGCGGATGCCGCCGTTGCGCTTGACCGGCATCGACAGCACCACCGCATTGCCGCCGAGCAGGCTCGTCGTCGTCTGGACGCCGGTGTAGCTCTTGTCGTTGAACACGTTGTTGACGAAGAACTGCACGTCGAGATGCTCGCTGCTAATACCGGTGCGCACGTTCACCTTGTTGGCATCGCCGATCCACGAGATGTTCTCGTACGTCGTGTAGATGCGGCTGCGGTGTGCATAGTCGCCGCGCAGGAACCAGCGGTAGCCGTCGCCGATATCGACGCCGTATTCCGCGCCGACGTTGCTGGTGAACACCGGAGCCGCAGGGTTCTGCGCGCCCGCCGCCACCGTCGAGTTGCCGGTGATCGCCACGCACGAGGCGCAGGGGATCGAAGTGTCCAGCTCGACCTTGTTGTACCCGGCGTTGAAGTTGAGCGACAGCGCATGGGTCACCTTGAGGTTACCCTCGATCTCGGCGCCCTTCACCGTGCTCCTGCCGGTGTTCTGGGTCACGCCGACGCCGATGTCGCTGGCGCCCGGGGTGGCGTTGGGGACCTGGATGCTGTTGGTGATCGCCTGGTCCTTCCATTTGGCGTAGAAGACCGCCGCGCTGAAGGAGAACACATCCGCCACGGTGCCCTTCAGGCCCAGTTCGTAGTTGTCGATGACGGCCGGCTTGTAGATGTTGGTGACCGAGGCACGCTCTTCCAGATAAGCGCGCTGAGCGGCGGTCAGCGGCAGGACCGAGAGGTTGAAGCCGCCCTTGTTCATCCCGCGCGAATAGGTCGCGTAACCCATGAGGTCCGGCGTGAACTTGTACTGCGCGGACACGCGGGGCACGAAGCGCTTGTACTTGCCGCTGGTGCGCAGGGTCTGCGGATCGCGGAAGTAGACCTTCAGCTCCTCCTCGATGTAGCGCCCTTCGGCGTTCAGCGTGAAGCGCGGCGAGAAGTCGTAGGACACGCTGCCGAACACGCTCTTGTCGACGAGCGTATTGAGCGAGCCGTCGCCGAACACCTGGATCGTATTGGGATAGAGCGCGACCGTATAGCTGCGGTTGCTGACCTTGAAGTAGTTGGCGCCCACCATCCAGCGCAGCGGCTGGTTCGCGCCGGAAGTGACCCGGAATTCCTGGCTGACGGCGCTTTCCTTGTACATCGCCATGGTCGGGTAGTTGATGAAGGGATCGCCCACGAAACCGGGGATCGTCGATACCGTGGTGTTGGGAATGCCGCTGGTATCGCGCCCGTCGAGGTCCTGATTGCTCTGGAAACGGGTCTTGTTATAGCCGGTCAGCGACGAGAGCACGATGTCGGTGCCGGGGATCGTGAAGTCCACCGCAAGGTTCGTCACGATCTCGCGGCGCTCCAGACCCGCGTGGTCGTTGATCGCCTTGTAGGTCGGGTTCAGGCGTCCCAGCGAGTTGTTGACGACCTGGTCGATGAACGCGGGCGTCGCCGGGTTCTGGCCCATCTGGCTGGTTGGGAACTGCGGGATCTTGCCGCAGTAGAAGTTGTTCACGTTGGTCGGCGCGGCGCCCGCGTTGCAGTTGAAGGTGTTGACCGGCAGACGGCTGGAGAAGCCCGCCGCGCCCGCGCCGTCATGGTCCTCCAGATACATGCCGAAAGCCTTGAGGCGCAGGCCGTCGAACGGCTTGATCACCAGCGTGCCGTTGATCGTCTCGGTCTGCTGCGCACCGAGGCGGCTGCCGTCGTAGGGGTTGGTGTACTGCCCGTCGAAGCCGTAGCGGCGCCCGCCGATGCGCAGGCCGATGGCGTCCTTGACGATCGGCAACTCGACGCTCGCCTTGATGTCATAGAGCGAATAGCTGCCCGCAGTGCCGTCGAAGTTCCACCGGAACGCATCGCCCGGATCACGCGTCACCACGTTGATCGCGCCGGCGAAGGACTGGCGGCCGAAGGCGGCGCTCTGCGGACCTTTGAGCACTTCGACACGCGACACTTCGTTGCCGAGGTTGTTGATGACGTCGAAGTTTACCGGCGTGCCGTCGAGAAACACCGAGACGGTGGGGTTCAGCGGATCGGCGATGCCGCGGATGACGATCTGGCTGTAGCTGCGGTCGACGCGGCCCGAACTGGTCTGCTGCGCATAGAGGCCCGGCGTGAATGCCTGCAGGTCCAGCACGTTGTTGACGTTGAGCTTGGCGAGGTTGGCCGCCGTCATGACCGACAGCGTCACCGGGGTCTCCAGCAGCGACTCCTCGCGGCGACGGGCAGTGACCATGATCACCCCGCCGTCGGTGCCCGCTTCGGCCTGCGGAGCGGACGGCGCAACCGGGGTTTCCTGGGCCTGCGCGGCAGGCGCGGCGGCCATGACGAGCATGAGCGCGGTGCAGCATGCACCAAAGTCATAGCATTTCGATTTCGAACGCATCTTGGTATTCTCCCTGTTTTCGGAATTTGCGTGTCAATGAACTTCGATTCATCGCACGACTTCGGAACGGAAGTTTTCAGGATAAAATCGGATATTCAATTGAATTTGGGTTGTCCGCCCATAACCATCAGTTATGAAACTGCAGAGGCCGGACCCCTGAGTCCCGCCGCCCGGAGAGCACGATGGACCTTCGCCAGCTGCGCCACCTGATCGCCATCATCGAGGAGCGTTCGTTCTCGGCCGCGGCCAAGGCGGTGCACCTCACCCAGCCTGCCCTGACGCGCAGCATGAACGCCCTCGAAGCGAGCGTTGGAACGCCGCTTCTGGTGCGCAGAAACAACGGAATTGAGCCGACTTCGGCAGGTTCCGTGCTTTACGAATACGCCAACCTGCTGACCGCCACAGCGGACAATGCCAGGGCCGACATCGCTCGGCTGGCGAAGGGTCTGGGGGGTGCGCTGAACGTCGGAATCGGCACACATCTGGCCGACCTCGCACTGCCGAAAATCCTCTCGGAGTTCGCGCGGCGCTATCCCCACCTGTCGATCAATCTGAAGATCGGGATGATCGAGGATCTGGTGCCGATGGTGCTGGAGGGCAGGGTCGAACTGATCGCCAGCATGGTCCCGACGGACCGCATGCAGGCGGGCATCGCTTATGAGCGACTTTTTACTACAACAACCCATCTATATGCAGCACAACTGCACCACCTATGCGCCATAGATGATGTCATTACTTTTGAACAATTGACGCGCGAGCGCTGGGTTTATTTAAACTGCCTCCACGCGGATCTCGACATGAATCGCTTCTTCGCCAATGGCGGCATGGGCTTTCCCGATCAGGTTTTCCGCACCGATTCCCCAAGGATGATGCGCGCAATGATCGAGGACGAAGGCTGCCTCGGCATCATGCCCGACGACTACATGAGCGGCGCCCGGGCGCAGGCGCTGCGAGTAGAGGGCATGCCCGTCCCGCGCGCGACCGGGCTGCTCTACCGCCCCGATATTCCGCTGCGTCCGATCGTCATGGAATTCGCCAACCTGCTGCGCCGCGAACTTTCCAAACCTCCGGGATGAGTGCGCGCGCACCGGCTCAGGCGGCCAGCTCGGCGAAAGCGCGCAGGCGCGGCACCAGGTGCTCGCCAAGGTGCAGGACGTCGGCGATCGGATCGAAGCCGCTGATCAGGAAGCGGTTCACGCCAAGCCGGTGATAGGCGAGCAGGCTGGCGGCGACCGAGTCCGGCGTGCCGACGATCGTGCTGGCGGCCTTCTGGAACCCGGTGGCGCGGGCGATGCCCACCCAGAGCCGCTCGTCCAGCACGTCGCCTTCGCGGGCGCGCGCTTCGGCCAGTTCGTTCTTGCCGAGGACGCCGGGCTGACCGCCCTTTTGCGCCATGTCCTCGACACCCCGGCGCACATCCTCCAGCACCGCCTGCGCCTTGTCCCATGCCTCGCCCTCGGTACGGCCGACGATGATCCGGGTGGACATGCAGAAATCGACTGTCCGACCGGCCTTGCGCGCCTCTTCACGTACCGATGCGATCAGTGCGGCGCTGGGGTCCAGCCGGTCTATGCCGAAGGCGTAGACGTCGGCGTGCTGCCCCGCGACTTCCAGTGCGCGCGGGGACTGGCCGCCGAAGAACACCGGGATGCCGCCCCCCTGCACCGGCACCACTTCGGAGCGCGCGCCGCGCAAGGTATAGAAGGTGCCGTCGTGATCGAACCGCTCGCCGCTCCACGTCCTGCGCAGCAGCGGGATATATTCGGCACTGCGGGCGTGACGTTCGTCGCGGGTTAGGAAATCGCCGTCGGCCTGCGTCTCGGTGTCGCTGGGGGCGGAGATGACATGGACGCCCACCCGCCCCTCGCTCAGCCGGTCGAGCGTGGCGAACTGGCGCGCGGCCAGCGTCGGCGCGACGAAGCCGGGGCGGTGCGCGATCATGAACCTGAGCCGCCTGGTGATCCCGGCAAGGTGCGTGGCGAAGACCACGCCGTCGGGCCACGTCGCCGCCTGCGCGATCAGCACGCGGTCGAAGTCCGCCGCCTCGAACGCGGCGGCGAGGCGGGCGATGAAGTCGGGCTCGACGATGCCCATCGGACGCGGGCTCGCCTCCGAGGATTCGCGATGGTTGAAAGTCCCGATGATCTCGATCGACATGACGCGTCAGTTTTCCTCGTGCGGTGCGGGTGCCGGTTCAGCCAAATTCTCAGCAGGCATCCGGTAGAACAGGAGCAGGACGATACCGGCCACTTGCGCGACCGCCGGGATCAGCGCCATCGACAGGCGCACCGCCTCGCGCGCGGCCTCGCTCTGCACCAGCGCGGCGCCGGTCCCGGAACGGTAGCCGCTGGCCTGCAGGAACAGTCCGACGAGGAACGGCGCGAGGGCGAAGGCGGCCTTCTGGAAGAACTCGAAGAAGGCGGCGTAGAGCCCCTCCTTGCGCAGCCCGCTGCGGCGCACCCCGAAGGCGATGGTGTCCGGCAACATGGACAGCGTCATCAGCAGCGTTCCCGTCGTCGCGAAACCGGCAAAGCCGCCGCGCAGCAGGAACAGGGCATCGCCCTCGGCCGGGGAGGCCGCGAGCCAGCTCAGGCTGATCGCGGCCGAAAGCACCAGCGCCGCGGCGCAGATCACCGGCTTGGGCGCGAAGCGGGCGATCTGGCGCCAGAGGGGCACGCTCATGGTGCCGACCACGCCGCTCGCCAGCGCGAACTGCGCCATGCCGGTCTCTCCGCGCGCAAGGATGTCGCGCATGAAGAACAGCCCCGTCGCCCCCACCGCCGCCGAGGCGATGAAGCCGCAGAACTTGACGCCCAGCAGGACGATGAACGGGCGGTTGGCGAAAAGCTGCGCGAACCCGGCGAGTGCGGAGCCGCGCTCATGCTCGACAGGGCGCTCGCGCAGGCCACCGGTCGCGACGACCGCGACGGCCATGCTCACGAAGATGAAGGCGGCCATGCAATAGCCCATCCGCGCGAAGGCATCGGCGGAACTGCCGCCCCACGCGATCATCGCCGGAGCCAACGCTCCCCCCGCCAGCGCGGCAAGCTGGATGAAGAACGTCCGCCAGGCCATCAGCGAGGTCCGCTCCTGCGGGCTGTCGGTGATCTCGGCGGGCATGGCGGAAGAGGGAATCGCGAAAGCAGAATAGCCGGTGAAGGTCAGCAGCAGCGCGCCCATCACCATGACCGCCTGCGAACCGCCCGCCCCGCTGCCCGAGAACAGCCAGGCCATGCCGAGGCCGCTCAGCAGCGCACCCGCCGCCATCCACGGTCGCCGCCGTCCCCAGCGGCTGCGGGTGCGGTCACTGCCCTGTCCGATCAGCAGGTCGGCGATGCCGTCGTAGATGCGCCCGGCCAGCATGAACGAGCCCGCGAGCGCGGGGTCCATCCCGGTCGCGGTCACCAGGTAATACATCAGGATGACATTGACGACGTAAAGCACGGTCGTGCTGCCCGCCGAACCGAACGCCCAGCCCACTTTGGTCGCAATCGGTATGCGCCCGGTGCGGTTAGGTACACTCTGGGTGCCGTTGAGTGCCGCTATTTCGGTCAAGAGCGCCCCCGCCTCGCAGGTCCGCCACGGACTGCCTACCAGCCGGAGACTACGGACACGGCGCTGGCCCGGGAAATCGAAAGCACGGCTTCTTCCATGCACAAAACGTATGCTCGGGGAATCGGAAGACCATGCAGATCCGGCAATTGCGCCACTTCCTGGCGGCGGTGGAGACAGGCTCGATGACCCTCGCCTCGACTGCGCAGAACATCACGCAACCCACGCTTTCGCGCAGTATCCGCACGCTGGAGGAGCAGCTCGGCGTCGACCTGTTCGAGCGCGGCCATCGCGGCGTCCTGCCCACCCGATACGGGGAATTGCTGGCGGCCCATGCCCGCTCGATCCTCCACGGCTTCGACCAGGCGATCGAGGATGTCGGCGCCATGCGGGCGGGCGGTTTGGGCCATGTCCGCCTCGGCATCGGCTCCACCGCGACCGACCTGCGCATCGCGCAGGCCTGCGCGGAAATGGCGGTTTCGGCGGAAAACATCACGCTTTCGCTGGACTTCGACGTGCCCGAGACGCAGTTCGCGCGGCTTCGGCGCGGGGAACTCGATGCGATCATCGACACTTTGCGCCCCGACCTCGACAGCGGCGACCTCAACTTCCGGCCGCTCACCCGGCTCGACCTGGTGCTCGTCGCGCGACGCAGGCACCCGATCCTCGAGTGCGGCGTGACGCCTGCGCGAGAACTCGCCCGGTGGCCCTGGGCGATCTTCAACCAGCCCAATGCCGAGGCATTCTACCGCGGACTTCTGGGGCTGGAGGACGAGGACCACAACATCCGCGTCCGCAGTTCCTCGCCCGCGATGCTGCGCCAGCTACTGCTCCACGCCGACCTCATCGGCCTGATGGCCCGTACCGAGATCGCCGACTGCCTAGCCGACGGGCGATTGCAGGAAGTCCCCGCCGACATGCGCCGCGTCGAGGCGACGCTTTGCGTCATCACCCGGCGGCGGACCTACATGAGCGGCGCCCTGCGCGTGGTGATCAAGCGGCTGCACGAGGCGCTGTGACGCCAGGCTCCCATACGGTTTGGACATGACTGCGCGCGCGCTTTCGATTGGGCGATGGCCGGTGTCCTCCGCATAGTCCGGGGCATGAAGGCGGGGAAACACGGGACATGCTGAAACGTCCGGTCATGGCCGGGATCGCGGCGCTGGCACTGCTTGCAGTGGGGTTCGGCGCCTTCGCCCTCGCTGCGCGGACCGGCGCCTTCGCTATTTCGCTGGAGGATTTGCGCCACCGCTACCAGACCGCGCATTCCCGCTACGTGACGCTGGGCGGCGTGCAACTTCACATCGACGACCGGGGCTCCGGGCCTGTCATCATGCTCATCCACGGGCACTACCAGTCGCTGCGTATCTGGGATGCCTGGGCGCAGCGGCTCGCCAGCGACCACCGCGTGATCCGCATCGACATGCCGCCTTACGGCCTCTCCGGCCCCGACCGCACCGGCCAGTACAGCCCCCGCCGCGTCGAGCAGCTGATCGCCCTCCTAGCCCGGCACGAACACCTGAAGCGCTTCAGTATCGGCGGCATCTCTACCGGCAGCGCGATCGCCATGCGCTATACGCTGGCGCATCCCGATCAGGTGGAAAGCCTTATCCTGGTGAACGCGCCGCTGGTGCCGATCCCACCCGGCTTGCAGCCGAAGACCTCGGCCATGCTGGGCTTTCTGGAGAACACCCTGTTCCGGCCGATTTACCGGCCCAAGGCGTTCTACCGCTACCTCCTGAACCGCCTGATCGCCAACAAGTCCGTCCTCACCGACGATCTGGTGCAGCAGACCTACGACATGCACCGCAAGCCCGGCAATGGGGCGACGCTGGACCAGTTCACCAGCGCCCTGCGCTTTGAAGCGAGCGATTACGGCAAGCGATCGCAGACGACCGCGCAGCAGCTGGGCTCGGTCCGCGTACCGACGCTCGTGCTTTGGGGCGGGGCCGGGTCCATGCTCCCGGTTTCGGTGGGCTGCGAGGTGACACGCACGGTCGGCGCCTCCCGCCGGCTAATGGTCAGTTTTCCCGGTGCAGGCCATTTCCTGCCGATCGAGGCCCCGCACGCCGCCGAGGACATCGCCTGGTTCCTTGATGCCGACAGCGGCAAGGCCGCCCGTCCGCCTGCCGGCACAGTACAGGACTGCACACGATGAAACACGCCGTGCTCGGCGCGTTCTGCGCGCTCTCGCTCACGATCGCCCCCGTCTGCGCGCAGGAAACCATCACCAGCCCCGACCCGATCCCGGTCGCCGAACTGGAAAGCCGCTACCGCCTTCCGCAATCGAAGTTCATCGACCTGCTCGGCACGCGCATCCATTATGTCGATGTCGGCTCCGGCCCCGTACTGGTCCTCACGCATGGGTCGAGTTCGTCGCTGCGCACGTTCGCGCCCATGATCGAGCGTCTGAGCCGCCGCTACCGCGTGATCGCGTGGGATGAGCCGAACATGGGCCTGTCGGGCGCCCCGCCACGTGTACTCTACGACCGCCCGCTCTATCCCGTACTGGTGCTGGAGGCGCTGCTCGACACCCTCAAGATCGAACGCGCCAACCTTGCCGGGGTATCGAGCGGCGGTGCAATCTCGTTCTACTACGCGGCGCGCAATCCGGCGCGGGTCGAGCGGCTGATCCTGTCCAACACGCCCACTGGCCGCGCGGACGGCAAAGGCATGGCGCTCAGCGCCGCGCTGGCGATGGAAATCGCCGCCTCCACTCCGGCCACCGGACGCAAGAGCAAGATCTTCCGCCCGCGCTCCTACTGGCGGGCCTACTTCGATTTCTACACCGGAGAGCCCGGCCGCGCGGACGACCGGCTCGTCGACGAATACTACGACATGAACCGCCGCCCCGCCGCGCCCGACAGGCTGGCCATCGTCGCAGCGCTCGACGATCCGGCGCTGACCGCCGACGCGTTGGCGAAGGTGACTGCGCCGGTGCTGCTTGTCTGGGGCGCCCGCGATCCGGTCCTGCCGGTCGAGAGTGCAGCGGTCCTCCGCGATGCTCTGGTCCATGCTCAGGTATCGACGCTGATCCTGCCGGACGTGGGACATTATCCGCCGCTGGAAGTGCCGGGTCGCTTCGCCGACATCCTCGACAGCTTCCTCTTCGACGTTACCCCCTACCGGCCAGTCGCGCCGGACCCTGCCAAGCGGTAAGGCGCGCACATCCATGACCGACGACACGACCGAATTCTTCGGCATCCTGCACTGGAACGACTATTCCGAAGCCAGGCCGAGGCCCTTTGACGAAGTGGATTCCGAGTTCATCGCAGCCTGCGCCCGCGCTCATGAGGACGCAGGGTTCGATCGCGTGCTCATCGCCAACTCGGCCCATCGGCCTGACAGCCTGCCCATAGCGACATGGGCAGCGGCAGCGACCTGCAGGCTCGGCTTCATGATCGCGCACCGACCCGGCTTCATCGCGCCGACAATGGCCGCGCGCATGTTCGCCATCCTCGACCGGATGAGCGGCGGGCGCTGCGGTGTCCACATCATCACCGGTGCCGACGATCAAGAACTCCACGCGGACGGCGATTACAGTACCAAGGACGACCGCTATCGCCGCAGCCACGAATACGTCGAAGTCATGCGCAAGGTCTGGTCGAGCGAGGCGCCTTTCGATCACGAGGGGGAATTCTACCAGGTGGAGGGCGCCTTCTCCCACGTTCGGCCGGACAAGGGCATCCCGGTCTTCTGGGGTGGCAGCTCGCCAGCCTCGATCGAGTACGGCACGCGCGCGGCGGACGTCTATGCGTTCCCCGGCTTCCCTGCCGCGGCCCTGAAAGAGCCCGCGCGCGACGTGCTGTCCCGCGCCCGCGCGATCGGCCGTTCACCGGCCCTGCTCACCTCCCTGCGCGTCCTCGTCGCCGACACCCCGGCGCAGGCGTGGGAACGCGCCCATGCCATTCAGGACCGGTTGATCGAGGAAGTCGTCGATAACGGCCGCTTCCCGACCAATCCGGGTGAAGGCCGCCGGGCGGCAATCGACCGGGCCAGGCAAGCCGCCAACGAGAATGCGCTGGAGGGTTTGCTCTGGGCAGGCATCACCCGCGTTCCCACCGGTCGGCCGGCGTTGGGATGCCTGGTGGGCAGCCACGATCAGGTCGCGGATGCGCTGATGGAATACCGGGAAGCCGGGTTCTCCCGGTTCATCGTCAGCGGCTATGACCCGATCCCCGACGCCCGCCTGTTCGGCGCAGAACTGATCCCCCGGGTTTGCGCACGCGCAAAGGCGCGATAGCCGGAACAAAGGCCGATCCCGTCCCTTCCTCCTGCAAAGGAGACAGAAATATGCTCGGCAAGATTTTGGGTGCAGTCGCAGGCAGTCAGGTAGCGCAACACGTGCGCGGTATCGACGGCACCGGCGGTGCGGTCCTCGGCGTAGCCGCGACGAGCGTGCTGCGACGACTGGGGCCGGTCGGGCTCGTTGCCGCGGCGGTGGGCGGCTACGCGCTCAAGAAGCACATGGAAAAGCGGGAAGCCAGGAAAGCACCGGTCGCACCCAAGGCCGCACCCGGAAAATCCTAGGCAGGGCCGGCCGCGCGGTGGTACTCGCTCGCCGCCTGCGGGTCCTGCACGTCATAAGCGAACCACGCCTTCTGCCCGTAGTCATAGACCTGCACCATCCCATCCTCGACCCGGGCTGCGAAGAACGTGGATGAGGCGCGATCGTAGCCTTTGACTTGCGCGCCATCGATCTCGACCGACACGAAATTCTTGTCCCCGGCGTCGTGGATTTCCGGCAGCGTCCCGCCGAATTTTACACTCCGGGCGCCGTCGAACCCCTGCAAACGGCCGTCGCGGAACTCGGCGGCGATCTGCAGGTCGCGGCCAAGAGAATGGTCGTAGAGTCCGGCGACTTTCTTGCCGGTCAGGACGGCGAAGGCGATCGCAGCGATCATCGAACGGGTATGTGCTAGCATGATGAATGCCTGACACGTCGCGGCTACTGAAATCAAGGTGGCCTGCGACAAGCCGATTGCGCGCCGGCGTCACCTTTGCGAAAGATCGCGCCGCTACGGCAGGAATCAGGGCCGGGCGATGCAGGAGCAAGTTGTGAAGCCGACGTCGATAGCGGGAATGCAGGTGCTGTTCGTCATGGCCATCGACCATGAGTACGGCCCGCATCTCAGTGCGCGGATGACGCCGCTGATGACCGGCGTTGGTCCCGTCGAGGCCGCCATCGCGGCGACCGCGTGCCTGCAGCGTCTGGAGGCCTCGGGGCAATTGCCCGATCTGGTCGTGACCCTGGGCTCTGCCGGATCGCGGCGCTGCCGGATGGGGGAAGTCTATCAGGTCGAAAGCGTGTCATGGCGCGACATGGACGCATCGCGCCTCGGCTTCGCAAGGGGCGTCACACCGTTCGCCGACCATCCGGCAGTTCTGCAGTTGCCCATGCTGCTCCCCGACCTGCCCCGCGCCTCGCTGTCGACCGGCGGCGATGTCATAGGCGGCGAAGACTATGCGCGGATCGACGCCGACCTCGTCGACATGGAGACTTACGCAGTGCTGCGCGCATGCCAGCGGTTCGGCGTGCCGATGATCGGCCTGCGCGGTGTCTCGGACGGCGCGGACGAACTGGAGGGCATGTCGGGCTGGACCGAACTGCTCGCGCTGCTGGACGAGCGGCTGGCGATCGCGCTCGACAAGCTGGCGGAGGTGCTTGAGCGCGGATTGGCGGATAGCCTTACCGCCAACGCCTGATCGTCGCCGAACTTACCTTCGTCATTCCCGCCTTCGCGGGGATGACGAAAGTGTTTTATACGCTCAGTATCAATACGAACCCGAAGTGTCGGTCGCATCGACGACGCCGTCGCCGTTGGTGTCAAGCCGCTCGAACATCCGCTCGCCCGAGGCATTGAACTCTTCCAGCGTCAGGTTGCCGTCCTTGTCGGTATCGAGCACGCCGAAGCGCACGTGGGCCTGCTTGACTTGGCCGTCCGGTGCCGGTTTGTCCTTGCTGAAGCGGCCGGTGAACTCGCCGACGTAGTCCGCCTCGCTCACCTTGCCGTCGCCATCGAGGTCGAAGGTGCGGTACTTGGCGGCACGGGCAGCGGCGAACTCGGCGGCGGTGACGCGGCCGTCGTGATCGGCGTCGTTCTCGCGCAGGAAGGCTTCCTTGCCGTGGCCGGGCGCGGCGCGGCGCTCTTCGGTAGACTGGGCAAGCGCGCCCTGGCTGGCTGTGAGGGCGAGAACGAGCCCTGCGATAAAGTGAGTCTTGGTCATGGTCTTCTCCGTTGAACTGGAAATCGGGATCACTCTTCGACCTGGAACGTAAGCGAGGTCGTGTAGCTGCGCTCGTCGGTGCCGGAGCCGGCGGGCGCCTCGGCGCGGTGGCGGGTCATCAGGACGTACGTGCCGGGGCGGTCGAACTTGATGACGGCCTTGCCCTGCGCGTCGGTCCTGACCTGACGGTGGCTGACCGCCTCCTCATAGTCCGCGCCGCCCCGGTCCAGCTCCAGTTCCTGCGCGGCCATCGGCTTGCCGTCGAACAGTACATTGAGCGTGAACGGGGTGTCGAGATAGAGTTCGCTGGGATGCGTCACCGGCTGGATGCGCAGGCGCCCGATCGCGACGTCGACGGGCGCGCGGGTCGGCTGCTTCTTGGAGACATAGGCGTCGGCGACGGTCTCGGTCTGGCTGGTGCGGACTTGCGCGGCGTCCTTGGGCACTTCGCCGTGGACCGGCTGCCACTTGCCGCCGACCAACGCGCTCCTGCCCACCCGGCCGAGACGCACGCCCGTGGTGAAGCGATAAGTCCCCTCGGCATCGAGCGCGCTTTCCAGCACCACCATCTGCTTGAGCGGGGTGATCGACTGGAAGCTGCCGCGCGATCCGTCCGGCAGGATGACGTGATAGTCGCTGGCATCGACCGGCACTTCGGGACGGAAGAACTTCTCGCCGAAAGCCGATTCCACCGTCACCATCTTCTCGGTGTTGCCCGCGAAGAACTTGGGCAGGAGGTAGGAGGTGTGCGCGAGCGCGGCGCCGGGAGCGATGCTGACGGCGCACAACAGCGCGGCGATGCCTGGGGCAAGTCTGGTCATGGTCGAAGCAGTCCTCATCATTGTCCGGTGATCTCGAAAGTGAAGCTGTGCGCCTCGCCGTCCGGCGGGCGCGGGAAAGGCGATGCCCGGCGGACCAGAGCCATCGCCTCGTGATCGAAGCGCGAGGAGCCTGATGTGCGCGCCACGCGGATCGCGCGCGCGGCGCCGCCGGGCTCGACGGTGAAGGCGATCAGTGCCTCGCCGGCGCCGATGGTGTTGCCGCGCTGGTAGCGTTTCAGATGCTGGTAGACGCGGCCGCTGAAATTGCTGACGGCGGAATTGCCCGCCTGATCGGTGTTGCCGCCGCCGCTGCCGCCCTTCCCCTGAGCCTCCGCCGCGCTTTCCGCCGCCCGCGCCTGCGGACCGGGTGCAGTGGCGGCCGGAGTGACGAACGCGGCTGCGGGGATCAGCTTGGCCACAGGCAACTGCCGCGTCGTCGTCGCGGCCGTACCTTCACCCGTGCGCCCCTGCCCGCCGCCGCCTGCCTGCGCCGCCGGTTGCGGCAGGGGCTGCGCAGCGGGCCGAGCCTCTGCGACTACCGCCTGCGAAGGAACTTCGGCAGGCGGCGTCACCGCGCGTTCCTGAGGCTGTTGTGCCTCGGCCAGCGGCTGCATCTTCGGGCCTGGTCCGCCCTCGCGCATGGACAGATCGATGCTGACGAGGCGGGAGCGGGTGCCCCCTTCCACCAGCACCGTCTCACCCCAGGTGAAGACCAGCAGGGCCGCCACGATCGCGTGCGCGGTGACCGAGGCGGCCATGGCGTTCAGGTCGATCCGCGCAAACGGACCTGTCCCGAACTCGGATCTGCCCATCCAGTAAGCCATGTCCGCCTCGCCCCCCTTAGAACATTTTCGAGAGGGCGGCCTTGAAGTTGCGCCCCACCGCCGGGCGCGTGGACAGCGCCGACTGGTAATAGGTGTCGAAGATGTTCTCGACGCTCAGGCGCAGCGCGACGTTCTCGAAGATACCGCCGCTCGGCGTGATCGTGGCGCGCAGATTGTGGACATCGAAGCCCTTGTGCTCGGTGCCGTTGATATCGAGATCTTCGGCGAGGGTCGTCTCCCAGCGCACGTCCAGCAGCTTTCCAAAGCGCTTGCCCGCCGAGAGCATGTAGGTCTTCTGCGGCAGGTTGGTCCAGTCGTCGATCACGCCGGTGGTGCGCAAACGCTGGCCGTCCGGGATGGTGGCGTTGAAGTCAAAGTAGATTCCGCTGGCGGTGGCGTAGGACGCCTCGATCTCGAAGCCGTCGAGATAGACCTCGCGCACGCCCGAGTAGGCGGTGTTGTCAGTCAGCTCGGTGTCGTAGTAGTTGACCTTGATCGCAAGGTGATCGCCCTTGCCGAGCAGATCGGTGCGATCGAACGAGCCGCCCGCTTCCCAGGTGCGGCTCTTTTCCGGCTGGTTCATGTACGTGGCGTTGTCGAGGTCGTCGATGATCGGCAGGTTGCGCGTGCGCGCCCAGCTGCCGAACGCAGCCAGACCGAACGGCAGCTCGTAGCGGGCGGAGACGCCGCCCATCCACGCCGTATTGTTGTAGGATACGGGCGTGCCGGTGCGGTTGGATTTGACGTTCGAGGTCTCCCAGCGGATCGCCGGGCTCAGCGTGAAGCCCTTGAACAGGCCGATCTCGTCCACCGCGAAGGCGGCCATGCGGTTGTCGGTGCCGCCCGGCGCGCTGCTGGCGTCGGCGCGCTTCTTGTGGATGTACTCGACGCCGAAGTGCAGGTTGTGATGGATCGGCCCGGTCGAGAACAGCGCAGCGTTCTTGAGCGTGATCTTCGAGGTCTCGTAGCGGTGGTCGGCATTGAGCACCGGCGAGATCGCGACGCCCACGGCGCTCTGGTCGATCTCCTGATTGGCGTACGTGTACAGCAGCTGGAGATTGACCGCGTCGTTGTCGACCGGCTTGTAGGCGTAGGACACCGTCAGCACCTGGCTCTTGGTGTCGCGGTCGACGTTGCCGAACACGCCCGCCGTAGTGCCGAAGCTGTCGTAGGGGACGTCCCGGTCGCTGGTGGTGGTCTGGTTGAAGCTGGCGGCGATGGTATGGGCGTTGTCGGCGCCGAAGTGGAATGCGCCTTTCACCAGGAAGCTGGGCAGCTTGAAGCTGCTGTTGCCGATGTCGTCGCCGTGGCCGTCCTGCTGCGTGCTCTGGGTGCGCCAGGTGTAGTTCGCGAGGAACTCGAACTGCTCGGTCGGCATTGCCGCAACGGTGGTGGAGGTCGCGAAGCCGTTGCCGTTGGTCTGGCCCGAGACGGTCTGACTGGCGGTGATGCCGGTCTTGCCGTGGAGGACGGTGGCCGCATCGTTGGTTTCCAGCAGGACGACACCGCCGATGATCCCCGAGCCCCACTCGAAGCTGCCCACGGTGCCGCGGATCACCTGCGCGTGCTTGTAGAGCAGCGGGTCGGTGAACAGCTGCGTGCCGACGCGATAGATTTCTTCCGAGCCCGTGGTGGCGCCGTCGACGACGAAAGCGACCTTCTGGTCGGTGCCATAGGTGCCGTTGGCGCCGAAGCCGCGGATGTTGATGCCCGAGCCGATCGGGGTCGATCCGTTGATGAGCGTGACGCCCGGCACGGAGTCCAGCAGTTCGGCGATGGTGGAGGCCTGTCGGTCCTCGATCTCCTTGCGGTCGATCACGGTGATCGGCGTCGCGGTGTCGGTCTGGATGGCGCGGGTGCTCTCGCCGATGTCGATGGTGCCGAGGAATTCACCGGCCTGCGTGTTCTTGTCGGTGGCGGCAGCGTCCTGCGCATGGGCCGGAGCGGCGACGAAGAAGGCAATGGCGGACACCCCGCCAAGCGCGCGGGCGGCAAAACTACGAAGCATAATTGTTTCCCCTTCGCTAATGCGAATCGTATGCATTAGCAGAAAGGGCAATTGCGCAGCTTGACTGTTACGTAAAGGACTTTTTTCGAATTTCGTCCGGCGGACCTCGAAAGATCGCGAATGACATGACGAAACCGCCCCGGAAGCGGCATGCTTCCGGGGCGGTTCGTAACAACTGCCAACTTCTCGCCGACGTGCGGCGAGAGATGGTCAGAACGGGATATCGTCGTCGAGGTCGTCGCCGAAGCCGCCGCCGGAACCGCCGGACGAGCCGCCCGAGGAACCGCCAGTGCGGCCCCATTCGCTGCCGCCCGAAGAACCACCGGAGGAACCGCCGCCCCATTCGTCACCGCCGCGCGATGCTCCGCCCGAGCGCTGGCCGCCGCCGAAGCCGCCGCCCGAGGAACCACCCTCGCTCCAGCCGCCCCCGCCGCTGCGCTGACCACCGCTGCCGCCGCCCGGCGCACCGTCGAGCATGGTCAGCACGCCGCCGACGCCGCCGACCGAGACTTCGGTGGTGTAACGGTCATTGCCGTTCTGGTCCTGCCACTTGCGGGTGCGCAGCTGGCCTTCGATGTAGACCTTCGAGCCCTTGCGCAGGAACCGCTCGGCGACGCCGACGAGGCCGTCGGACTGGAGTACGACCGAGTGCCATTCGGTACGCTCCTTGCGCTCGCCGGTGGCGCGGTCCTTCCAGCTTTCGGAGGTCGCGATGCGCAGATTGGCGATGCGGCCGCCGTTCTGGAACGACTTGACCTCGGGGTCGGCCCCGAGGTTGCCGACGATGATGACCTTGTTGACGCTGCCTGCCATGCGGGAATCGCTTTCCTTCGAAATCTGGCGGATGGGTTAGCCCAAGCCGGGGCACCGATGCGAGTCCGGCAGGCCGCCTTTTCTACAATTGTAATGTTCCGGAGAGTGCCCACCCCGTTCGGCTAGGCGATAAATCGCCAAGCCTGCCGACCCTCCCGCAAGCGGGAGGGTAAGGCCTATTTTTCTCCCCTCCCGGTTGCGGGAGGGGCCGGGGGTGGGCCTTGAAACGCTACAGCCCCGCCGCCACCGCGACCCAGTACGTCGCGCCCGCCGCGATGTAGGCGAGGCCGAACAGGTAGGCGAGCATGAACGTCGGCCACTTCCAGCCGTTGGTCTCGCGCCGGGTCACCGCGATCGTCGACATGCACTGCGGCGCGAACACGAACCATGCCAGAAACGCCAGCGCCATCGGCAAGGTCCAGCGCCGCTTGAGCTGGTCCCCGAGTTCGAGCGCCTGCTCGTCCTCGTTGTCGCCCGCATCGACCGCGTACGTCGTCGCCAGCGAGGACACCGCTACTTCGCGCGCGGCCATCGCCGGGATCAGCGCGAGCGCCATGTCGCGGTTGAAACCGATCGGCTCGACCACGAAGGCGAGGCCGTTCGCCACCTTGCCCGCGATCGAGGCATCGACCTGGCTCTCGCCCGGGCCGGCCTTCGGGAAGTTGAGCATGACCCACAGCACGACCGTGACCATGAAGATGATCGTGCCCGCGCGGCGCAGGAAGATCCACGCGCGCTGCCACAGGCCGATCGCCATGTCCTTGAGGCGCGGCATCTGGTACTTGGGCAGCTCCATGATAAAGCCCGAAGCGGCGCCCTTGGTCATCGAGCTGCGCAGCGCCAGCGCCACCGCCATGGCCCCGACCACGCCCACGACATAGAGCGTGAACAGCACCAGCCCCTGCAGGCCGATCCCGCCCCACACGCTGGTATGCGGGATAAACGCGGCGATGATCACCGCATAGACCGGCAGGCGCGCCGAGCAGGTCATCAGCGGCGCGATCAGGATCGTGGTCAACCGATCCTTGGGGTCGGTGATCGAGCGCGTCGCCATGATGCCCGGAATGGCGCAGGCGAAGCTGGAGAGCAGCGGGATGAAGCTGCGGCCGGACAGGCCCACGCTCGCCATCATGCGGTCCATCAGGAACGCGGCGCGGGCCATGTAGCCCGATGCCTCCATGGCGAGGATGAAGGCGAAGAGGATGACGATCTGCGGCAGGAACACGATCACCGAGCCGACGCCCGCGATCACGCCGTCCGTCAGCAGGTCGCGCAGCAGGCTTGGCGGAAGCGCGGCCTTGACGCCGTCGTGCAGCGCACTGACGCCCGCATCCAGCGCATCGGCGAACGGAGTCGCCCAGGCGAACACCGCCTGGAACACCACGAAGAGGATCGCCAGCAGGATCACCGGGCCGACCCACGGGTTCAGCAGCAGTTGGTCGAGCTTGGCGTGAAGACGGTGGCGCTTGGATTCCGAAAGGATCGCCGCATCCGCCATGGCATGCGCGGCGACGCGGCGTTCGGTCTGTCCGAGGGCGGTCAGGCCCGGCCCCGGATGACGCTCGCCCGCGTTCGCGATCGCCTCGCCCAGTTCGGCAAGGCCGCGGCGGCGCACCGCGACGGTCGGGATCACCGGCACGCCCAGTTCCTCGGCCAGCACGGCGGCGTCGAGGACGAGACCGTCACGCTCCGCCAGATCGACCATGTTGAGCGCGACGACGGTGGGCTTGCCCAGCGCCAGCAGTTCCTGCGCGAAGACGAGATGCTGCTCTAGGTTCGATGCGTCGAGCACCACCACCAGCACGTCGGGCGCGGCCTCGCCGGGGAAGTGCCCGGCGATGACCTTGGCGGTCACTTCCTCGTCCGGGCTGGTCGGGTCGAGGCCGTAGGCGCCGGGAAGGTCGGTCATCTCCACCGGCTCGCCGGTCGGCAGGACGAAGCGGCCCGACTTTCGTTCCACGGTAACGCCGGGATAATTGGCGATCTTCTGGCGCGCGCCGGTCAGCGCATTGAATAGCGCGCTCTTGCCCGCATTGGGGTTGCCGACGAGCGCGACCTTGCGTTGACGGCTCACAGTTCCTCGACCTCCATCGCGGCGGCATGGGCGCGGCGCACGGCCACGGTCATGCGGCCCACGGTAATGGCGATGGGGTCGCGCCCGCCCAGGATGCCGCGATGCGACACCGCAATCCTGGCGCCCTCCTCCAAGCCCAGGGCACGGAGCCGCCGCGCCTCTTCCTGGACGAGCGCGGGCCAGTGCACGGCGACGATGCGCGCGGACCGGCCGATAGGAAGCATATCGAGAGTCATGGTGGCGCGGTGCCAGATAACACCCTTAATTGCAACCGGATCGCAATAGCGGAACCAAGGGTTTTCGCAGGGGAAAGGATTTGAAACGATACCTGCCAATCCTCCCTGTCGCGCAGCGATGGGGAGGTGGCGCCGACGAAGTCGGTGACGGAGGGGGCTGTCTGCCCTTACCCCTCCACCACCCGCTGCGCGGGCGGTCCCCCTCCCCATCGCTTCGCGACAGGGAGGATGCCACGGTCAGCGCGCCGGGTAGCGCATCCGGCCGAGCAGGCGGGTCATGCTGAAACGCTCGTCAGGCTTGCGCAGCAGCTGCGACTTGGCCTTCTCGAAGCGCATGATCCCGGCGATGCGGCGGTCGAGGAAGGCGCGCGTCTCGGCCTTGTCCTCGCTGGTGTCACGCGCGAAGGCATGGAGCGTGGCCGCATAGATGCCGCCCAGGATCGCGCGCTTGGTGTAATGGTTGTAGTCGGTCGCGGTATCGCCCGCGAGCCGCCACATGGCATCGGCGCTGCGCCAGCCCAGCCGCGTCGAAGCGGCGATGTTCTGCGGCATCGCCATGATCGTCAGCGCCCGCAGTAGCGCTTCCTCGCGCCCCGCCACGGCCTCCAGCCGCGCCCAGACGAGGCGGCGGATACGCTCGCGGATCGAAAGGTTCGACAACGCGCCCCCTCCGACCGAGGCCGTCATCGTCGCATCGACATGCCCGATCCACGCCGAGATCATCGCCATCGCCCCGTCGCGGAAGGCATAAGCCGCCAGCGCGGGATCGACACCGGCCGACGCGGCAGCCGAGGCGACCGCGTCTGCAGTCCAGCCGTCGAACACGGCGGCATCGGCCACCAGCGGAGCCAGTTGCAGGCGCAGTTCGTCGAGCGAGGCGGCTTCTTGCGTCATTTCCAACGTCCTCAGAAGGTCGGGCCGTATACCGGTTTGGCGGTCTTCGCGCCCTTCTTGCCGTAGGTCTCGATGACCGACATCAGCTGCGCGCTGCCGCCTTCGATCTTGGCATAGTCCCGCGCGCTGCGGCCCGAATTGTCGGAGCGGTCGGGATTGGCACCCGCTTCGAGCAGCGCCTTGGTCAGTTGCAGGTCCTTGCGGTGGACAGCGAAGATCAGCGGCGTCTCGCCCGCGTCGTTCGAGGTGTCAGGGCTGGCCTTCTGATCAAGCAAAAGCTGCGCGCCCTCGCGCCAGCCGAGGTTCACCGCCAGTTCCAGTGCGCTGCGCCCGCGATCGTCGGTGGCATTGACGTTGGCGCCCTTGGCGATGAGGTAGCTGAGCCATGTCAGGTCGCGGCGCGCGGTGACGATGTGCAGCGCGCCCTCGCCGGTGGTGACGTCCTTGGCGTTGATGATCTGGGAGGACTTCATGATCGCCTCCTCGACCTTGTCGCCTTCCTTCTTCTTCACCGCTTCGAGGAACTTGTACCCTTCCGAGAAGTCGGCGCGGGCGGGCGAGGTCATCAGCAGGCTCATCGCGAACACGGGAACAGCCACCTTGAGGACCATGCGAGAAAGGCCCACAACGCGGCGTATCGTCATCTTCAGCACTTCTAACGTCCTTCCACCACAGGTCTTTACGCGCGCCCCGCCATCCGCGCCTTGCATGGAGGCGTCTAGCAGGTCATGAGCGTGGGCGCCATGACATACCTTGCACGTCGTCTCGCTCCCCTTGCACTCGTATTGCTGGCGGGGCTGCCGCTTTCCGCCTGCTCAAAGCAGCCTGCGGTCAAGCGTCCGCCGCTCGAAGGCGCGGCCATCGGCGGGCCGTTCACGCTCGTGGACAAGGACAACAAGCCGGTCACCTGGGACAGCTTCAAGGGCCGCTGGCGAATCGTCTACTTCGGCTACACCTTCTGCCCCGACGTCTGCCCGCTCGACATGCAGGAAACGATGCGCGGCTTCGCCGAATTTGCGAAGCGCGAACCGGCCAAGGCGGCGAAAGTGCAGCCGATCTTCATCACCGTCGATCCGCAGCGCGACACGCCCGAGATCGTCGGCCAGTGGACCTCGGCGTTCGGCCCCAGGCTGCTCGGCCTCACCGGCACCCCGCAGCAGATCGAAAGTGCTGCCAAGGCCTTCGCGATCTACTACAAGAAGGGCTCCGACACGCCCGGCGGCTACCTGATGGATCACGTTCGCATCACCTACCTGTTCGACCCCGATGGCAAGCCGATTGCCATGCTGCCCTCCGACCAGGGCCGCAAGGCGGTCGAGGCCGAGCTTGAAAAGTGGGTGAAGTGAGCGGCCAGAAGCCCTTCTGGGAACTGCCCCTCGACCGCCTGACCCGCGATGAGTGGGAGGCCCTGTGCGACGGCTGCGGCCAATGCTGCCTGCACAAGGTCGAGGACGATGACACCGGCGAGATTTACCACACCAATGTCGCCTGCAAGCTGCTCAACCTCAAGACCGCGCAGTGCAGCGACTATGCCAACCGCCGCAGCTTCGTGCCCGACTGCCTGAAGCTGACGCCCGAGAGCGCGGGCCGCTACGCATGGCTACCGCCGAGCTGCGCCTACCGCCTGCGTGCCGACGGCGACCCGCTGCCCGAATGGCACTACCTCGTCAGCGGCAGCCGGGACACGGTGCACGAGGCGGGCATCTCGGTCGCGGGCAAGGTGATCTCGGAGACGGTGGCCGGGCCGCTCGAACAGCACATCGTCTGGCCCTACGGCGACGAGGATGAGGAGGAGTGGGAGGTCGAGGACGGCAGCGCGCCGTGGGACGTCCTGCCGGAGCAAAAGCGCTGAATGCGATGCTCGACTGGCTGAGGCGCGATCCGCGCGAAGAGCTGGTCGTCGAGGTCGGCGACCGCGCCCTTCCCGTGGTGGTCCGCCACCTCGACCGCGCCCGCCGGATGACCATGCGCCTTGCGCCCGACGGCAGCGAGGTGCGCATCTCCGTCCCCCGCTGGACCCGCACGGCCGAGGCGGTCGCTTTCGCCCAAAGCCGCCGCGACTGGCTGGCGAAGCAGCTCGCCGCCCTCCCCGCCGCCGCGCCGATGGCGGACGGAACAACGATCACCTTCCGGGGCGACGCCCTCGCCGTGGTCCACGACATCACCGCGCCGCGACGCCCGGTCGTCGACGACGGCGAACTGCGCCTCGGCGGCCCTGCCGATTCGCTTGCCCCGCGCGTCCTGCGCTGGCTGCAGACGGAGGCGAAGGACCTCCTCGCCGCCGACCTCGCCGAATATTGCGAGCGCGCCGCCCAGCCCTGCCCCGCCCTCGGCCTGTCGAGCGCGCGGCGGCGCTGGGGTTCCTGCGCGCATGACGGGACGATCCGGATCAACTGGCGGCTCATCATGGCGCCCGATCCGGTGCGCCGCTCGGTGGTCGCACACGAGGTTGCCCACCTCGTCCACTTCGATCACTCGCCCGCGTTCCATCATGTCCTCAAGACGATCTTCGAGGGGTCGATTCATGAGGCCAATCGATGGCTGAAGGCGCATGGCCGGTCGCTCTATGTGCCGTTTGGGTAGCGTTGGGTGCCGTTAGGGCCTACATGAGTGCCATGTTGAAGCGCAGTGGAATCTGGAAAGACGCAAACCCGACCGGGATGGTCGCGGATTTCAAGCTGGTCTGGAAGCAGGCCGGACACAACCGCTGGCGCATCGCAGCGGTGTCGGCCGCCTGCACTTTCGGCGTTTTCTATCTGATGTTTACGCAGGAAGGCAGCGCCCCGCACCCGCCGCCGAAGGTCACCTGGATCTCCGTCCTCAAGGAACACCGCACCGACGCCGAGATCGAGGCGGAGAACCTCGCCAACCAGAAGGCCAAAGAAGCCTACGCCCGCGAAATAGCGCGCCGCGACAAGGACGTACGCGAACTCTACAAGACGATCGGCCGCTATTCCGGCATGGACGTCGACAAGATCGCGCGCGAAGCCGACGCCGAGGAAGCCGCCAAGGCCAAGGCCGATCGCGAGCGGATCGAACAGAATCTGAAGGCAGGCGGCATCGCCAACCCCAAGCTGGCACCGGACGCCGCCCAGCAGTGAACGACAGGGGGGGGAGCGAAGACGCGCGCTGGCTCGCCGCCGCCGCGGCCCTCGCCGCGCGCGCCCGTCCGCTCAGCAGGCCGAATCCGGGCGTCGGCGCGATCATCGTGAAGGCCGGCCGCGTGATCGCGCGCGGCTGGACGCAAGCCGGCGGCCGCCCTCACGCCGAAGCGATGGCGCTCGCCGCCGCCGGAGAGGCCGCGCGCGGGGGCACCATCTACGTCACCCTCGAACCCTGCGCCCACAAGTCGGAGCGCGGCCCGGCATGCGCCGACCTCGTCTCGCAGTCCGGCCTCGCCCGCGTGGTGATCGGCTGCATGGACCCCGACCCGCGCACCTCGGGCGCCGGGATCGGCCGCATCCGCGCCGCCGGAATCGCGGCCGAATACCTGCCTTCGACGGCCTGCGAGCAGAGCCTTTCCGGCTATCTCACCACCAAGCGCCTCGGTCGCCCCGAGGTGACGCTCAAGCTCGCCCTGTCGCTCGACGGCTGCATCGCACTGGCGAGCGGCGAAAGCCAGTGGATCACCGGCGCCCAAGCCCGCGCCCACACCCACGCCATGCGCGCCCGCGCCGATGCGATTCTCGTCGGCGGCGGCACATTGCGGGCCGACACCCCCCGCCTCGACGTGCGCCTGCCGGGATTGGAGGACCGCAGCCCGCAACGCTGGGTGCTGACACGCGGCTCCGCTCCCGAAGGCTGGCATACGCTGCCCTCACCCGAGGCCATCGCCGGGATGGAAGGCGTCTTGCACCTCTTCGTCGAGGGCGGCGCCCATGCCGCGACGGCTTTCCTCGCGGCGGGGCTCGTCGATCGCCTGCTGATCTACCGCGCACCGGTGCTGCTTGGCGGCAGGCCGGGCCTTGGCGACTTCGGCCTGTCCTCGCTGGCGCAGGCCCATGGCCGCTGGCGGATGATCGAGCGGCGGCAGCTTGGCAGCGACACGCTCGAAGTCTACGACGCGCGAAATTCTCACGAAGGCTAGCTCATGTTCACCGGAATCGTCACTGCCGTCGGCACCATCCGCGAAGCCCGCAAGACCGGCGACCTGCGCGCCGTCATCGCCTGCCCCTTTGATCCGGCGGGCATCGCCATGGGCGCCTCGATCGCCTGCTCGGGCGTGTGCCTGACCGTGGTGGACAAGGGCGGCGTGGCCGGTGACGCCTGGTTCGCGGTGGACATCTCGGCCGAATCCGTGGCCCGCACCGTCTCCGACCGCTGGCAGGAAGGCCGCCACCTGAACCTTGAGCCGGCACTGAAGCTGGGTGACGAACTGGGCGGTCACATCGTCACCGGCCACGTCGATGGCGTCGGCACCGTGGTCAGCATCGAGCCGGTCGGCGATTCGCGCCGCTTCGTCATCGCCGCCCCCAGGGAACTGGCCCCTTACCTCGCCCCCAAGGGTTCGATCACCGTCGATGGCATCTCCCTCACCGTCAACGAAGTGAGCGACGAGCCGGACGGCACCTGCCACTTCGCCCTGAACATCATCCCCCACACTGCGGAAGTGACCACCATCGGCGCGATGCACGCAGGCGACGGCGTCAATCTGGAGATCGACGTGCTGGCCCGCTATCTCCAGCGCATGCAGTCGCTGCGGAGCTGATCGGCCTGCGGGTCGCTGCAAAGTCACCGCGTGTCGGTGACTTTGCGTCTTTCTCCCGATGATCCGCCCCCCTGCCCCTAGGCTGGCGGCTACGGCATCATTTGGAGACTACGGCATGCATGGAGCCGCGCCGCAAGGCGGCTTGCTTCGGACCCGGACCAAGGCGCTCTACAGCTTTGGCAACGTCGGGAACCAGTTGTTCCGCGACGCGCCGATGATCCTCCTGCTTTACTACCTCACCAGCATCGTCGGTATCCCGCCGGCGATCGCGGGCGCGGCGATCTTCGTGCCCAAGGTCATCGTCGGCGCGCTCAGCGACTTCACCGTCGGCGTCGTTTCCGACCGCAACCTCCATCGCTTCGCGCGGCGAAACTGGCTGCTCGTCGGCGCGGTGCTGGCGCCCTTCGCGATGATCGCCACGTTCTTCGTGCCCAATGCCGCGATGAGCACGCAAGTCGGCTACGTCGTCGTCGCCTTCAGCTTCTACATGGTGACCTTCGCCAGCTTCTCCGTGCCGTTCCTTGCGCATTTCTCGGAAATCAGCAGCGATCCGCAGGAGCGTACGGTACTGATGGCGTGGAAGCACGCCTGGACCGGCGCGGGACTGCTGCTCGGCTCGGCGCTGGTGCCATGGCTCATCCACGAACTGGGTGCCGATCGCGGCGCCTACGTCACCGGCGCGGCGCTGTTGGGCGGGATCACCGCGATCAGCCTCGTCACCGCCTGGAACGCGGTGCGCAAGGTGCAGGTCGTCACGCCTCTCGAGCGCGACCTCTCGCTGCGCGGCCTGCTGGCCACGCTGACCTTCCGCCCATTCCGCGTCCTGTGCCTTTCCGCCGCCGCCATGACGGTGGCGGCAGGCACCTGCTCGGCGGCGATGGCGTTCTTCATCACCTACAACATGGGGCGGACCGACGCGCTGGTGCAGCTCGGCATCCTCGTCGCCATTGCGGGCTGCGTCGTCATGGCCGTCTCGCCGCTCTGGGTGGCGGCGGCGAAAGTGCTGGGCAAGCGCAACGCGTACCTCGTCGGCGCGCTCGGCCATGTGATCACGCTGCTCGTCTGGTCCAATGCCGGCGCCGGGCCGATCTGGGTGACCTATGTGTGCTCGGGCTGCGTCGGGTTGTTCAACTCCGGGTGGGGCCTGATCGCGCTCTCGCTCCTCACCGACGCCATGGCACAGGCCCGCGCGGAGACCGGGCGCGATACCGCCGGCTCGTTCGCCGCGATCTGGTCGATCATCGAGAAGGCCGGAATCGCGCTCGGCGGCACGCTGATCGCGAGTTCGATCCTGGCGATCGGCGGCTTCGATTCAGCCGCCGCCAAGCGCGGCATCGCCCAGAGCGCTGAGGCCATCGACGCGATCCGCTACGCCTTCGGAATCGTCCCGGCCGCGCTGATGTGCATTGCCGCGCTGATCATCTGGCGCTGCGTCCCCGCACGCGGAGGCGCAGCGCTGGCACACTAGCTATCGTGCTGCGCCGCCGCCACGATCGCACGGTTGAGGCGGGTCTGGCGCAGGGCGGAGGGGTGCAGCACGCTGCGGTTCGGCAGCCCCCTCACCGCCAGAGCGAACTCGCGAACCTGCGTCGCGAAATAGTGCGTGATCCCGTCGTTGAAGAGCGCATCGTCATCCACCGGCGCCCGCTCGGGCATGACGACGGGCTCGTCGTCGATCCAGAGTTCATCGCCGTTCTCGACCCGCACGGTGGCGTTCTCGAAGTGCGCGACCTTGCGGTTCATCGTGCGCTTCTGGTTGTACGAAACGTGGATTGAGGCGAGCACGTCGTCAGGATAGCGCAGCAGGATCATCGCCTCGTCCTCTGCCGCCCAGTCGGGCTGGAAGCGCGCCGCCTCGACATGGATGCGCAGCGGATCGATCTCGCCGACGACGAGTTGCAGGAAATCGATCGCGTGCGGGGCGAACAGGGTAAGGACCAATCCTTCCTCGCGCGTGCGGGTCGCCCACCAGGGTGCCTGCGGGCCGTCCCAGAACACGCACATCGAGATGCTGACCGCCCGCAGACGGCCGAACCCGGCGCGGCGGTCCTGCAGCGTACGCACCGCCTCGACATGGCGAAAGGTGTGCCCGGCGGCAAGGACCAGCCCGGTTTCGTCCGCCAGTGCAGCGATCCGCTCGGCATCGGCGACGGTTTCGGAGAACGGCTTCTCGACCAGCACGTTGCGCCCGGCGCGCAGCACCTGCTCCACCTGATCCGCGTGCAATGCGTTAGGCGTGCACAGCACCACTGCTTCGACAGCATCCAGCGCCAGCGCCTCTTCCAGCGAAGTGCAGGCGTGTTCGGCGCAATACTCTTGCGCGAACTCGGCGGCGCGGGCGGGATCGGGATCGACCACGGCGACCAGTCGGGCATACTCCGGACTGCGGGCGATCGCCTTGAGATGCAGCGGCGCAATCCGGCCGCAGCCGACGAGGGCGATCCCGATGGGTCGATCGATTGTCATGCAGGCTCCACGTAACGTCAGGCGGGAAAGGCCTGACGAGGCCCATATCTTCACCCGCCGTCCATCACCGCCTGGGCGGTTGATCGACAGGCGGACGATACCCGGTCAGGCCAGCGGGCCTGCCGTGAAACTCTCGCGCGTGATTTCGAAGATGACGTGCTCGACCATCACGCCGCAGCGCTCGTAGCTGCGCGAACGGCCCTCGACCAGACGGCCGCCGATATTCGCCATCGCCTTGCGCGAGATGACGTTGTCCGCGCCCACCTGGAAGATGACACGCTCGAAATGCTGGAGTGCGTGCGCAAGCATCATGCGCTTGAATTCGGCGTTGTACCCGCCGCCCCAGTAGCGGCGTGCCAGGAACGTCCAGCCGATCTCGATTTCGCCGGGTTGCTCGACTTCGGGCGCTCCGTAGCGGGAGGAGCCGACGATTGCGCCGTTCTCCCGATCGAGGATCGCAAGGGCGCCGCCACCCGCCAACGCCTCGTCGAAGAAGCCGCGGAACACCGGCTCCTGCCAGCGATCGTGCGAGGGATGCACGGCCCAGATGTCGGGATCGGACGCGACTGCGAACAGCGCATCCCAATCCGCCTCAAGCAGGGGCCTGAGCGTCAGCCGGTCCCCTTCGAGAACCGGCTGACGGTCCATGATCAGGCCGTCACGGCCGCGACGGCGGCGATGAACTGGTCGATGTTGCCGTCGGTCAGACCCGCGACGTTAATGCGGCCCGAAGCGGCAAAGTAGATACCGTATTCCGAACGCATCGCCTGCACCTGCTCCGGAGTGAAGGGGATGATCGAGAACAGGCCGTTCTGCGAGCCCACCGGGGTCAGGTCGACGCCGCCGGTCTTGCCGGCCGTCTGCAACTTCGCACGCACGCCGCGCATGCGTTCACGCATCTCGTCGAGTTCGGCCAGCCACTGCGCGGTCAGGGCCTCGTCCTCGAAGATCACGCGAACCGCCGCGCCGCCGTGATCTGGCGGCTGCGACCAGTTGGCACGGGCCAGCGAGTGGCCGTTCGACATGACCTTGGCAAGATCGGCCGGATCGGCGACCATTGCGTAGAGCGCCCCGACGCGGTCACGATAGAGACCGAAGTTCTTGTCGCACGAATAGCAAATGAGTGCTTCCGGAACCGATGCCAGAACGCGGCGCAGGCCGTAGGCATCTTCTTCCATGCCCTGGCCGAGGCCCTGGTAGGCAAGGTCGAGTACCGGAAGAATGGTCGAAGCGGCCAGCAGTCCGGCGATCTCGTCCCATTCGGCATTGGTGTAGTCGATGCCGGTCGGGTTGTGGCAGCAGCCGTGCAACAGGATGGCATCGCCTTCCTGCGCCGTGGCGATCGCGCCGCGCAGGGCGTCCATGTCGGCGCCGGCGCCGGTCGCGTGGTTGAACTCGAGGACTTCGAGGCCGAGATCGGCGCAAATCTGGTTGTGGTTTGGCCAGCTGGGCTTGCCGACGATGACGCGCTTGTAGCCCGCACGCTTCACCATCGCGAGCGCGAGGCGCAGCGAACCGGTGCCGCCGGGTGTCTGCATGCCCTCGATCCGGCCGCCCATGGTCGGGTTGGCCTTGCCGAACACGTAGGGCATCAGCTTCTCGACGAAGCCCATGTCACCCTCGGGGCCGAGGTAGGCCTTGGAGTCCTGCTCCTCGACCAGCTTCTTCTCGGCCGCCTTGATCGCGGCGAAGACCGGCGTGTCGCCGTCGGCGGTCTTGTAGACGCCGACACCGAGGTCGATCTTGTCCGCGCGCGGATCGTTGTTGTGGAGCTTGATCAGCGCAAGGAGCGCGTCAGCGGGCTGTTGCTTGAGATCGTTGAGCATGGCGGGCGGCCCTTAACCCCGCCCGCCGCTTGACGCAACCACCTAGTTGGACGGCTGCGTCGATGCGCAATATCGTTGCGTCAGAAGGGCAGCCAGCTCTGCTTTTCGGAGAACTTCATGTAGCCGATATTGGCGCCCAGACGCAGTCCCGCGCCCGCGCGTACGGGAATCAGTACGGTGTTTCCGCGGCGCAGGTAGCTGACGGTAAAGCCGCCCACGAGATAGGCCTGGCCTTCGCCCGCGCCGAACCGATGGAACAGGTCCTGGCTGTCGTAGAGGTTGTAGACCAGCACGAAGGCATTGCCGGCATTCGCGCCGGCGTCGAAGCCGATCGACGGCCCCGTCCAGTAGACCGGGCGCTCGCCTTCCACCTTGTGATGGAGCGTGCCCGAACCGTAGCGCAGGCCCACGGCAAGGGCGCCGCCTGCCTCGCGCCCGATGATGTATGCGTTGGGCTCGCCCTGCTTGGCGAGCAGGTCCTTGATGATGTCCGCGAGGCCCTTGGCGCCTTTGCCGAATACACCTTCGGCTGCGCCGATCAGGTCGTCCTCGCGGTAGGTCGAACCATTGTCCTGCGTCGCGACGGCCGGTGCGGCGGGATAGGTCGGCGCGGGCGTGGGAGCAGGATAGGCCGGCTGCCCGCCGTTCCAGTCGGTGGCGGGTGGCCCTTCGACAGGCGTGCCGTTGCCCGGATCGGTTGCGGGCGGCACCGGCGAATAAGTCGTGCCGCGATTGAGGTCGCCGTCGATCGCCGCATCGGGATCGACGGTCGTGACCTGCGCGAATGCCGGGGCGGCCGAGGTGGCGAGCGCCAGCAACGCCGCCGCCAGCCCGATGACCGACCTGCGACGCGCCCCCCGAACAGTTTGCGTGCGATCTTGCATAGAATGACCCTTCATGGCGTGATTACCTTGCGTTCTCCACGCCGCTCCCGGCGCTTCCCACGTCCCCCGCGCCCCATGCACGGTCAAAACTGGTATCATCGCACAAGAATCCACCGCGCCTGACCTAGCAATGAACGGGCGACGATCCGAGTCGGTTTTGCGGCAGGTCGAACTTGAAACTCGCGGTGAAGCGAGTGTTGAATAAATCTGCATTCTTGCACGCTTGCCCCCTTGCCGCCCCCGAATGCTCCCGTTATAGGCACCGCTCCAAGCCGCATCCGGAGACGTGGGTGAGTGGCTGAAACCAGCGGTTTGCTAAACCGTCGTGCCCTTAAGGGGGCACCCCGGGTTCGAATCCCGGCGTCTCCGCCACCGGCTTGTCCAGCCCCATTCGCGACCATCCGATAAGGCCCTGAGAAATCAGGTCTTTCGGGTGATTCGCGTCCACCCGCATTTATCCCTGTTCGCCTGCAACCGATTCGTCGTGTGGTATAAAATGTGGGATAATTTTCGGATGGGAAAGCTCTCCGCGACCGCTGTCAGGAATGCCACCAAGCCGAGCCGGCTTGGCGATGGTGATGGACTATTTCTCATCATTCAACCCGGTGGCAGCAAGAACTGGGGCTGCCGCGTTCAGAAGCATGGAACCCGCCGCGACTTTGGCGTCGGCAGCGCGGCGAAGGTGTCGCTCGCCCAGGCAAGGGAGCGCGCTCGGGAGATTCGGAGCTGGGGGAGCTCGGCCTCGACCCCGTTTTCGAACCGCGTAAGGCTGACGGCGTGCCTACCTTCAAGGATGCCACTGCCTAGGCCCTAGCAGCCCAGCGCAAGACTTGGCGCAATGAGAAACATGAAGGTCAGTGGCTTCGTACGCTGGAGACATATGTCTTCCCAAAACTTGGCAATGTCCAGGTCTCGGAAATCACCGACCCGATGATCCGCTATGTCCTGGCCGAAATCTGGCTATCCAAGCCTGAGACCGTACGGCGGGTCCGACAGCGTATTGGAGCAGTGCTCGACTGGGCCTTTGCCTCCGGCTTTCGAGAATTAGAGGCGCCGATGCGTGCGGTGACCAAAGGTCTGCCGAAGCAGCCGAAGAATGACGGGCATTTCGCGGCGATGCCCTATACTAAAGTACCCGCATTTGTTGCCAGCCTCAGGAAACGAGGCTCCTTCATCCGGATGGCCCTCGAGTTTGCAATCCTTTGCGCTTCACGATTGGGGGGAAGTTCGCTGCGCGCGATGGGAGGAATTTGATCTGGAGAACTGCCTCTGGACGGTGCCGAAGGAGCGAATGAAGGCCAACCGCGAGCATATCATTCCCCTCACGCGGAGCGCAATTCGGATCATAGAAAGAGCAGCCGCCCTCAAGCTGGGTGATTGACCCCTCGTCTTCCCTGGAGCGAAACGGAACACCCCCGCTGTCAGACATGACGTTGACGAAGCTTCTGCGTGAAATGAAGGAACCCTACACGGCACATGGTTTTAGGTCGGCATTTCGCGATTGGGTGAGCGAAGAGACTGAGCATCCCGGCGAAGTGGCCGAGGCAGCACTTTCTCACGTTGTGAAGGGCAAAACTGACGCTGCGTATCGACGCAGAAACTTGCTCGAAAAGCGCCGATTGCTGATGAATGAATGACTGGTCAGCCTTTTGCGAGCCGCACTGACGCACCTTGCCCCGAAGTCGATGTAGCGAACCGTCACTTGCAGCGAGCGGCCTGACCTCGCCGGCAGCGACCTTCTCCCGCCCTCCAGCAGCCAATTGCACGCTCCCCAGTGAGGTCCGTCCGCCTCCTCTCTTTTGGATCACCTACACTGGGCGATAGGCGACTGTTCGGATCGGAGCCGGTTCGCGGGGCTAGCTGACGATCGCAGGGAGTCGGCAGCCTACCATTCTCGGCCATTTAGCCGCCGATTTCCGCTCCTTAGGTGCGGACTGGCAGCGTCCCATCCTATACGTGTAACGCTGGCCGTAACGAGACCGGCAGGTGCTGGACGATGTACAGAGGTTCGCCGCCATTCCCGCCCGCAAAATGGAGAGGGCTGCTGCTGACCAACTCACCCCATTTGATTAGCTCAGCTTATCGCGACATACGTACTTGGCCGTCTAATCGCTAAGAGGCTGTCGCGCTAACCTCTGCCTCGAAGCAAGAGGACACCCTCTACCTCTCAGAGGACGCCTTCCCGAAGGCAACCGGCACCAGCGACAAGGAATTTTTCAAGATCTCTGGTACCCGGCACATCGAGACCTACTGGGTGCCTGAGTACGTCGAGCTCGCGCTCAGCAAGCTGGTGCCGTTCTTTTCGCGCACGTTGAGCGCCTGAAGGGTCGCGGTCAGGTAACCCGCGTTCCCTCCCACGGCAGCGTCATTTTCGAGAAGGATGGATTATCGGTATGAAGACGATCACGCGCAGCCTCATCCTCATGTCAGGCACAATGCTCGGTTTAGGGATACCGGGTTTGGCCCAGGCTCAGACCCCCGCAGCGAAGACCGCCAGCCAGCCGTCGCGCGCGCAGCAACTGATGGGCGACATCGATCCCAAGCTGGCTCAGCTGACGGACGAAGTCCTGCTCGGTGATGTATGGGAACGGCCTGGCCTCGCCAAGCGGGACCGTAGCCTCGTCACTGTCGCGGCGCTGATCGCCCTCAATCGCCCCGAACAGTTGCGCTCACATATGCAACTCGCACGCCGCAATGGCGTCACTGAGACAGAGATCGTCGAGGCCATCACGCAGCTCGCCTTCTATGCGGGCTGGCCCAATGCGATCAACGCCGTCGGCGTCGCACGTGAGGTGTTTCATCCCAAGAGCGAGGCTGAATGATGCGCGGACTGAGAAAAGCGGCGATGACCATCGGCGCGGCATGTCTGCCGATGCCTGCCGTGGCTGGCGACAACCAAGGAACGGTATCGGGTGTTTCCGTCATCCGGGAAGGCTCGAGCGATAAATCCATTGGCGCGGCCGCCAACTTCACGGGGACCGCGCAAGTCGAGGGCCGCTTCCAGCGCGAGGCGCCGGCACGTATCGGCGGCGGCACCGTAACCTTCGCGCACGGCGCGCATACCGCGTGGCACACGCATCCGCTCGGCCAGACCCTCGTGGTTACGCGCGGTCACGGTTTCGTGCAGCAATGGGGGCAGCCGGCCGAGCGGTTCGGACCGGGCGATGTCGTCTGGATCGGCCCCGGCATCAAGCATTGGCACGGCGCAGGGCCCGACGAAGCAATGACCCACGTTGCGTTGACGGAGAGCAGCAATGGCCAGTCCGTCGCATGGGATGAGCTTGTCAGCGATGCCCAGTACGCGGACGCGGTCGGCCATTAGCCGCGATAGCGCAAAGTCTCCACGAACAGCGCGAAAGCCGGCGATGCGTGGCGACGGCTGGGATAATAGAGGTGGTAGCCGGGAAAGGGTTCGCACCAGTCTTCCATCACCCGGATGAGCTCTCCACGCTCGATGTGGGGCATCACCTGATCCTCCGGGAGATAGGCAAGTCCCAGCCCATCGAGTGCCGAGTTGAGGCGCAGACTGATGTTGTTGAAAACCAGCTGCCCTTCGATCCGGACATTGACCTCGTGCCCGTCCTTGTCGAGATCCCAGGGAAAGATGCCGCCATAGGTCGGCAGCCGGATGCCGATGCAGTTATGAGCGGTCAGATCCTGGGGTGAACACGGCGCGGGATAGCGGGTGAAATAGTCGGGCGAGCCGACGACGGCCATGCGCAGGTCTGGACCGATGCGTACCGCGATCATGTCCTTGGCCAGCTGGTCGCCCAGGCGCACCCCGGCATCGAACCCCCCGGCGACGATATCGGTCAGTCCATAATCGACGACGATCTCTACGCTGATATCGGGATTGTCAGGCAGCAACTTGCGCAACGCCGGCTGGAGTACGGACACTGCGGGATGCTCTCCGGCATTGATGCGGATCTTGCCCGAAGGCTTGTCGCGTAATTGGCTGAGCGAGGCCAGTTCCTGTGCGATCTCCTCAAAACGCGGCGCCACAGTATCGAACAGGCGGTGACCCGCTTCGGTTGGTGAGACGCTGCGGGTCGTTCGGGTCAGCAGGCGCAGGCCCAGTCTTTCCTCGAGCCCCCTAATCGTCTGGCTGAGCGCCGACTGAGAAACACCCAACTGAGCCGCCGCGCGCGTGAAGCTGCGTTCGCGAGCTACCATCACGAAAGCCGCCAGCTCATTGTAGTTCTCGCCTGCCATTGATTAGACCACCTTATGGCGACATGCCGATTATGGCGCCTAATCGCATTCCGGTGCTGAGGCTATATCCAAACCGACAATTCCCCGTGCTGCCTGTGCCGGATTGCCGGGCAGCCTGACGAACCTTCGGATCGACCTCACAATGACGCAGCGCCTTCAACCTTCCGGCGAACCGCACAAGAGCGCCATTCTGGCGATCATCCTCGTGAGCTACGTGATGATCGTTCTCGACATCTCGGTCGTGCTAACCGGCTTGCCCAAGATCCACGACCAGCTTGGCTTCAGCGAGGCCAACCTCGCCTGGGTGCAGAGCGCCTACACGCTGACTTTCGGGGGCTTCATGCTGCTGGGCGCGCGCGCGGGAGACATCCTCGGACGGCGGCGGATGTTCGTGACGGGCCTTGCCATCTTCACGCTGGCTTCATTGGCGATCGGCGCGTCGCCTTCGGTCACATGGATGCTGTCATGGCGTGCGATCCAGGGCTTTGGCGCCGCCGTGCTGGCCCCATCGACGCTGGCCCTGCTGCAGACCAATTTCGCGGAAGGTCATGAACGCACTCGCGCCGTTTCCTACTATGCAGCAGCGGCAGGCGCCTCAGCTACAGTCGGGCTGGTCCTTGGCGGTGTGCTCGCCGAATGGGTGTCTTGGCGTGCAGGATTTTACGTCAACCTGCCGGTCGGCATCGGCCTGATCATCGCGTCCTATCGCTATATCCAGGAGACCCCGAAGCACACGGGTCGCTTCGATCTGCTTGGAGCCCTGACCTCGACGCTAGGCATTGGCTGCCTCGTCTTCGGCTTCATCCGGTCTGCGCAAAACGGATGGAGTGACCCGATCACGATCGTGTCGATTGCTTCAGCGGCTGCGCTCATCGCCGTGTTCATGATGATTGAACGTCGCGCTGCCCAACCGATCCTGCCGCTTGACCTGTTTTCCAGCCGGGTGCGTTCGGGCGCTTATGCTGCCCGGGTACTCTATCTGGCCGCGATGGTCGGGTTCTTCTTCTTCACGACCCTCTACCTGCAGGATGTGAAGGGCTACGGCCCGGCAAAAAGCGGTCTCGCGTTCATCCCGGCGACCATCCTCCATGTACCGTTCGCCATCGCATTTCCCAGACTGGTCAAGACATTCAGTGCCAACTGCCTGATGGTTGCGGGTATCGTGATCGGAATCACGGGCATGGCGTGGCTAAGCTTCGCGGACGCGGGCTCGCCCTACATCATTGCGGTCGCGCTGCCGATGCTGCTGATCGGCGTGAGCCAGGGCCTGACGCTCAGCCCGCTGACGTCCGCTGGTGTGGCCGGAGTGGATAAGGCGAATGCAGGCGCTGCCTCGGGAGCCGTCAACGTCGCGCACCAGATCGGCAGTTCCGTTGGCTTAAGCGTCCTCGTCGCGGTCGCGGGCGTCGCAAGCGCTGGGCTTCAGGGACAGGCTTTCGCCGTCAGGCGTATTGGCGCCGCGTTCGATACCGAGACGGTGATGCTGGTTCTCGCATTGCTGGTGGTGCTCACCACGATCGTCGCCGCAGACAAAGTCTCACAAACCAGACCCTTGGGCGCCACCGGCGCCGCTTGAACAAAGGACAGTTCCCATGAAAACACGTGAACTCGGCCGTACTGGCCTCGAAGTTTCGGAAATCGGCTTTGGCTGCATGGGTCTCAGCTTCGGCTATGGCCCCCCGATGGAGCGCAGCGCAGCAGTAACGCTGATTCGCGATGCCCACGCGCGAGGGGTGACCTTCTTCGACACGGCGGAAGCCTATGGCCCCGGTCTCAACGAGGAAGTGGTGGGCGAGGCGCTGGAGCCAATCCGCGACGAGGTGGTGATCGCAACCAAGTTCGGCTTCGTGAACGGCGTTCCGGCGCAGGGCCTCGACAGCCGCCCGGAGCGTATCCGCCAGGTTGCCGACGAGGCGCTGGGGCGCCTGCGCACCGACAGCATCGATCTGTTCTATCAGCACCGCGTCGATCCCAACGTGCCGATCGAGGATGTGGCAGGCACCGTGAAAGACCTGATCGCAGCGGGCAAGGTCAAGCATTTCGGTATGTCCGAGGCCGGGATAGATGCGATCCGCCGTGCCCATACCGTGCAGCCGGTGGCAGCGCTGCAGAGCGAATATTCGATGTTCTGGCGCGAGCCGGAGAATGCACTGCTGCCGGTGCTCGATGAACTCGGGATCGGCTTCGTCCCGTTCGCTCCGCTGGGCAAAGGCTTCCTGACGGGCAAGATGAGCGCCGATACGGTGTTCGCCAAGGATGACTTCCGCAGCACGGTTCCGCGCTTCCAGACCGACGCCCTTGAGGCCAACCGGGCTCTCGTCGAACTGGTCACGAGCCTCGCGGCCGAGAAGAACGCAACCCCCGCGCAGGTGGCTTTGGCCTGGCTGCTGGCCCAGCGCCCCTCGATCGTGCCGATTCCCGGCACGACCAAGCTGCACCGGCTTGAAGAAAACCTCGGTGCTGTCGCCCTGGAACTGAGCGAGCCTGATCTGGCCCGTATTCGCGACGCGTTGACCGCTATCGAACTGGTGGGCGAGCGCTATCCGGCATCCGCGCAAAGCCTCGTTAATCGCTGATTTGAAACTAAGGATTTCCCATGTCCCAATCCGTTCCCAGCGTCACGTTGAACAACGGCGTGGAAATGCCCAGCCTCGGCTTTGGCGTTTTCCAGGTTCCCGATCCGTCAGAATGCGAGCGCAGCGTGCGTGACGCCATAGATGTCGGCTACCGCCTGCTCGATACCGCCACGTCCTATGGCAATGAAGAAGCCGTCGGGTACGCCATCCGTAGGCACGGCATCGACCGCCGCGAGCTGTTCGTCACCACCAAGCTGTGGATCGAGGACGCCAGCTATGACGGCGCGAAGGCGGCCTTCGAGCGTTCGCTCAACAAGCTGCAGCTCGACTATCTTGACCTCTGGCTGATCCATCAGCCCTACGGCGACGTTTACGGCGCATGGCGGGCCATGCAGGACCTGCACCGCGAAGGCCGCATCCGGGCCATCGGTGTGAGCAACTTCTATCCCGATCGCCTTCTGGATTTCGTGCTGCACAACGAGATCGCGCCCGCTGTCAACCAGATCGAGATTCACCCCTTCCACCAGCAAGACGAGGCGCATGCCTTGCTCGAGGAATACAAGGTTCAGGCGGAGGCCTGGGGACCTTTCGCCGAAGGCAAGAACGGACTGTTCAGCAACGAGTTGCTCGCCTCGATCGGTGCTAAGCACGGCAAAAGCACCGCCCAGGTCGTCCTGCGCTGGCTGAACCAGCGCGGTATCGTCGCGATCCCCAAGTCGGTCCGTAAGGAGCGCATGGCCGAGAACTTCGCGATCTTCGACTTTGCCCTCGATGACGAGGATATCGCCGCGATCGCCACGCTCGACCAGAAGGCCAGCAGCTTCTTCGACCATCGCGATCCGGCGATGGTGAAATGGCTCGGCACCCGCAAGCTCTGATCGAAAGGCGAAACCATGTCAGATGAAGCAGCATCAGCACAGGTCGGCCGGCGCAGCTGGTATACCTGGTAACGATCATGGATAGGGCGACCCGCAAAGTGCTGGCCTGGCGCCTGTCGAACACGATGGATGATGGCTTCTGCGTCGCGGCGCTGGAGGCGGCGCTGGCCCGATATGGCAAGCCCGAAATCTTCGACCCGGATCAGGGCAGGTAGTATACATCGCAGGCCTTCACCAGCGTACTGCGCGAGGCCGAGGTTCGCAACAGCATGGATGGTCGGGGGCGTTGGATGGAAAACGTCTTCATCGAGCGCCTCTGGCGATCCCTGAAGTACGAGTGTGTCTATCTCCATGCCTTCGAAACCGGATCAGAGTTTCGCACTGGTGTTGCCCGGTGGATTACCTTTTACAACACCTTGAGGCCGCACTCGGGTCTGGCCGGACAAACCTCGGCAGAGGCCTATGGGCGGATCGCGCAATCAGATGATGGGGGGCATGCCCCCCCATCATCTCATAACCAAAATGGCGGCATGAACGACAAATGGGATTAGCTTAACTCAGCCGCAAAACTGTCCAAGAAGGCGGGACACCTCACTGTTCTCGCGCCGCGTCGTGGGCGGGTAGATGAGCGCGACCATGACGGCTCAACTCGTTCCGGATGCCATGATGATGGCCAACTGGCGCCGGGGCAAATCCGATGGCTTGCTGGATCATTCGGATCAGGGCAGCCAATATACCAGTGAACAGTTCCAGCGCCCGATGCAGGATAATGGCGTGACCTGCTCCATGAGCCGATCGGGCAATTGCTGGGACAATGCGGCGATGGAGAGCTCCTTTTCTTCCCTCAAGACCGAACGGGTCCGAAAGAAGGTGTATCGGTCCCGCGACCAGGCTCGGGCCGATGTGTTCGATTGTATCGAGCGTTTCTACAATCCCACCCGCAGGCATTCGACGATGGGGCCAGCATAACAAACGCCAGCCCAGATTCCACCACATAAATCAACAAATGACAATAACTTTTATCAATGTTTAATTTTGGAATGTCCGTGTATGCGATGAGGATGCGAACAGGTTCGTGAACAAACTCAGTAAACTGGTCGAGCTGGCGCCCGATGATGTCGCAATGTTGGAAGCCGTCACGGCGCGAAGTCGGAAATATGCCGCTCGGCAGGATGTAATCTGCGAAGGTGACAGACCCGGCCCGGTGTTCGTATTGCTTGAAGGCTGGGCTTGCCGCTACAAGATTCTGCCGAGTGGAACGCGGCAGGTGATGGCATTCCTGATGCCTGGCCACTCATGCGATCTTCACGTGAATATTCTGGCGGAGATGGACCACAGCATCCAGGCAATTTCCCCGGCGATGATCGCCACTATCTCGCGATCCGAAATGCAGGAAATACTGGATGATTATCCGAACATCGCGCGGGCCATGTACGCAGCGCAGCCCATCGACGAGGCGACAATGCGGGCCTGGATCGTCAGCATGGGACGCCGCAGCAGCATCGAGCGCGCGGCGTACCTGATGTGCGAACTCTATGTCCGCGCAAGGAGTATCGGCTTGGCTGACGACGACAGTTTTGCATTTCCCTTATCCCAGCGGATACTTGCGGATGCGCTCGGAATGACGGCTGTGCACATTAACAGGGTGCTCAAGGAATTGCAGCTGCGCGGAGCGACGGAGCTAAATCGCGGCAGTCCGGACATTATTGATCCGATAAAACGCGTTCAGATAGCCGGGTTTGACGAGAACTACCTTCATCGACGTTTGAATAATACGTTTTGAACTACGACAGCAAAGTGCGCCTTGGGTTCCCATGGCCGCGCAATCACAAGGTGCCGATGGGTATTGCTATCGTTACGCCCAGCCCCGGCATTTTATCTTCCAGTCTGATTTCACCGCCATGGGCACTCGCAACCGCCGCCGCCAGGCTCAACCCAAGACCGTTACCCGGCGTCGTCCGGCTCGCTTCGCCACGGTAGAAGCGCCGGACCAGGGCCGATCGTTCCTTGTCGGAAACGCCAGGACCATTGTCCGTTATCTCAACCAGGGCGAAACTGGCCGATTGCCGTAGCGCGAGGCGGATTTGTGTTCCTCGCGGCGTATGAATACGCGCATTGTCGAGAATGTTGCTGGCCGCCTGCGCGAGAAGTTCACGGTCGCCAGCCACGTGAATATCGGGCTCGATCGCCCATATCAACTCTTGCCCGCAGTCCAGTAAAGCGGGCTGGAAACCATCGGCGACAACTTCGACGAGCGCGGACAAATCGATCCGCGCAAACCCTCTACTCAGGCCGCCGCCTTCCACTTCGGTTATGCGTAATATGGCGCTGAAGAGTCGAAGAAGATGGTCGCCCTGCGCCATAGCCCGTTCAACGGCTCCTTCGGTTTGCCCGACCTGATCGAGTTCGCCGCGCAGCCGTAGCAGCGGGGTGCGAAGGTCATGGGCCACGTCGCTGGATACCTGGCGCAAGTTCTCCATCAATCCTGCGATGCGATCGAGCATGGCGTTGAGTGCACAAGCGACGCTGTCGAACTCGTCTTGTCGGCCGCTGACGGCAATGCGACGGGTTAGATCGCCGGCGACGACGGCGTTGGCGGTTTCGGTCACGACCGACAGTCGATGCACCAGATAACGGCCAAGCAGCATGGCGCCGATGGCTCCGGTCGCAAGTACCAGTACGAATGCACCGCCGAACAGCGCGAGGATGGTGCGATCGATCGCCGCGATCGCCACTGAATCGAGCCCCACCGCCAACTTGCTGCCGTCGGAAAGCGTAACCGTCTTGATGCGGATCGTGCCATCCTCATCGCGCATTCCCGGCAATCGGGCGGTCGTGAAACCAACCGCCGGCTTGGCGAACGCAGCATGCCCTCCCAGCCGTCGGCCTGTGGTTGCGAACAGCGCGTAGCTGAAGGCATGCCGGGTTCGCCACGCTTCGCGTCGCTCGATCTCGCGGATAAGAGCGGCATCCAGTCCTTCCTGCGCAAGATCTTCGAGTTCTTCGGCGATCACTCCGTCGCGCTGATGCCGGAATTGCGCATCGGCGGCGAAATAGACGGCCGTGCCCAAGACCAGGATCGCAGCCGCGAATGCCCCGGCGTAGGAGAATGCAATCCGATATGCGGCGCTTGAGCGGATGTCAGGCATCGATGCGCATGCGATATCCCACGCCCCGGACGGTCTCGATCAAATCGCAATGGAACCCTTCGCGAAGCTTGGAACGCATCCGACTGAGATGGCTTTCGACGATGTTCGTCTCCGGGTCGAAATGAAATCTCCATACGTGCTCGAGTATCATGGTCCGGGTCACCGCCTTGCCGGCGTTGCGCATCAGCACTTCCAGGATACCGAATTCGCGCGGCTGCAAGTGGATGGGACGCCGTCCACGCGTCACTTCCCGGCGCAGCATGTCGATCACGACATCGCCCACTTCCAGACGGGTCACCGCGGAGTTGATCGGCGGGCGACGCAGCAGGGCATTCACTCTCGCGACCAGTTCTGCCAGAGCAAAAGGCTTCACGAGATAATCGTCCGCGCCTGCATCCAGCCCGGCTACGCGATCCGCGATGCCGCCCTTGGCCGTGAGCACCAGGACAGGTGCCAATACCCCCGCCTCGCGCAGTTTTTTGAGGACATCCAGCCCCTCCAGCCCTGGAAGCATGCGGTCGAGGATTACTATGTCGAAACTCTCACCGGTTCCGGCCTCGATTGCTTCCAGGCCGCTTTCGACCATATGGACCGCAATGCTGCAGGCGGCGAGGCCGCGTTTGACAAAAACGGCCGTTGCCGGATCGTCTTCAGCCAGAAGTGCGCGCACGATAGCAAACTCCTGCAGTTTCACCCTGCGGCGGTGATTAACCGGGGCCCCGCACGCCAGCCCCGTGTGCCAACAACGAGGCCGTACGAAAAGAGCGTTTACCCCCGTCGAATACGCTTGCCCTGAAAGTAGTGCAGCAGGAACATCGGCAAGGCGAGGATCCCCACGATCCAGTGTACGGTGCTCGCCACCCCTCGCCAATCCTCGTCCCCCACATAATAGAGCAGGAAGCCGCTGACGATGAGCAGCCCGGCCACGCTCAGCAACGAAATGCCCAGCGCCCGCTGGCTCCTGTATGTCCAGCCGCGCCAGACGTGCACGACCAGCAAGCTTCCGAGCCCCAGCAGTACGATCTGCATGGCGGCGCCGTGAATGCGCAGCATCCACGGTTCCAGCGGGTTGGCTTCGGGGCCGAAGTCGCTCTGCACTTGGATGAAGTTGTGCAGCAGCAGCCACGCTACGCCACTGATCCAGAGGGCAGCGCAGCCCCAGCACAAGAGGCGGACTTGCCAGCGTGCGAGCTTGGCGGTCTTGAGATGCAGCATCAGTGGAGCACCCTCAAGGCGCGTCGGTCGATCAGTTCGGCATTCAAGTCGGCAAGAACGCGCTCGGCCATCGCCGGGGATGCAAGAGCGACTTTGGTCATGGCGTCGGCGATGACGCACCGATCGGCGATGACAGTCACGGCATTGTCGGCCAGTACCGGGGCTTGCCGCAGGACATGGGGACTGGTTGCACCTGCGTGATGCCGGCGGCGGTCGTGAAGATTGCTCGAACTCGCCAGGGCCGCATTCCGAACGGCAAGAGAGCCGCCAATCGTTTCATCGGCTTCCCTCAGGTGCACGATTTCCTCCCATTCCCCGAAGACCCGCAGATCGCCCCCGGCATTGACGGTTCCAGACGAGGCCCCAGCTTCCATCAAAGCGTCCACGGCGCAATCGACCGCATATCCCTTGGCGATGCCGCCAAGGTCCAACAAAACGCGCCGGGAAACTGACACGTGGGTTTCGTCGAGGATTTCCACGTCGAGCATGCCGCCGTCCCATTCCTTGTCCCGATACCCGTAGGGTTCGGGCAGGAAGCCCCATTCTACCAGTCGGGTGCCCACGGCCGCATCGAACACGCCATCAGTGCGACGATAGAGGTCCTGCGCAAGCCGCAGGACCTCTATCGTCGCCATGTCAACCGCCACGCTGGCGCCGGAGCGTGCTTTACGCAATGCGGCCAGATCGCTGCCCTCCGAATGGAAGGACATCCGCGCGTGGATGTGCTCGATCCGGGCGAATGCGGAATCGATTGCCGCTGCCGCCACTTTCGGGACGGCGATCTCGACGAAAGTTCCCAGGATCGGTCGGCACCGCCGGGCATTTTCTTCACGCATGTGCAAGAACGATGGCATAAGTCGCCAGCACGCGCCTCACTCCGTCGGTGATATGCTTGCAGGAAAGGGTCGCTCCGGAGACATTCTTGATGTCGCCGCCGAGCTTCAACGACTGACCCGACCGCTTGCCGACGAACTGCTGTCGCCATCGCGGATCGCGGACCTGACCACCATACGCTTCGCGGTAGTCGAGTATCTCGACATCGCGCACCGCCCCGCTGCCGTCCAACGACACAGCATAGGTGATGAACTCGTGCTTGCCCACCACTTCATCGACGATGAACCAGCCGCCGTCCGCCGCGCGCCAGGCGCGAAGATTGTGCGACAGGGGATTTTCCCCCGATGCCTTGCGGATCGCCGCGACCTGTTCGGCAGTCAACGTGCGGAATTGCGGCGTTAAGGCCTGGCGCGGGAACATCTGGTTCTGCGCCTGCTCGACCGTCAGGTATACGGTCGCCTGCGCCGGTGCAGCCAGGGCGAGCGTCGCCAGCGGAAGGATGCGATAGGAAAAATGTGCCATGGCGCGGTCCTAGAAATAATATCCGACCTTGAGACGGAAACGATACTTTTCGAAGTCGTCGGCATTCGTGATACCGTTGACGACAAAGCTCTCGGCAGCAGGATTAGCGTAGTCCTTCGCCCACGGCATCTGGAACAGCGTCGTGAACGTCGCAAAGAAGTGCCGGCCGCCGTAATGCATCGTCGGTCCAAGGTACCAGGCCTGGTTGGTGCGGCTGGAGGCCTTGAAAGGATTGAGCCCTGCCCATTCGCGCTCGTTCTGCAATTCGCCGCCGACCGACCAGTTCGACGTGAAACGATAACTTCCAGCGAAACCGAAATTGACGTCGGTTTCCTTGTCCCAATGCGTAACGAATTCTTCCGAGGTGGGATCTGCGCTTGAATCGCCGAGCAGCTTGCGCCACTCGTAGCCCAGCGTTGCATTGGCCGCGAAGACCAGTTTGTCGTCCAGGAAATTCTTTTGAAGAATCAATCGCGCCTCCATCTCGCGCGTGCGCGGACCGATCGAGGGTTCCAGATAGAGCGCCACCCCGACGCCGTTCGTGTAGGGGCTTGAAATCCGGTAAATTCCTTCGACGGAAACGGATTCCAGACGTGCCTTGCTGAAGCGTCGAGCCGGGTCCGAGGCGAAGTCGGCAAACACTTCGGGCGGCACTGTATCGCCGCTGGGCGTGTTGCCCTTCACGTTCGCGTAAGCCAGGTTGACGTAACCGGACAACTGGAAATTGTCCGTGACGCCGTGCGAAACTTCCGTGCGCGTCTGCAGCAGGTGAAAGTCCCCCTGCGAACGACCCTCGCGCAGCGTAACCCACTGTTCTACCTCCGATTGGTCTTTCGGCAGGGTATCAGTCGTGTAGATGTAACCAAACAGGGGTTCATCCGCGCAAGCGGGCGCCGCCACGAGGGTGCTTGCTACAAAAATTCCCCAAGCGCTCGTTTTCCAGTACGTCACGTCGTCCTCCCTGATGCGATTAATTCGCATTACCGAGAAGCCCGACTTCGGGTGGTTATAAAGTCCCAATGTTCCTGAACAGCCGAGGGTAAGCGCGGCGTGCATGCCGATGCCGAGATCGTGGCGGGCGTGACGAAAGCGACCGCCGGGCTAGTCGTGCTTTTGGGCCATTCCTACGACGGATCGGTGATCAGCGAGGTTGCGGAAGGCGCGGCTAACGGGAAGGGGCTGGTCTACGTCGCCGCTTTCGCTCCGGAGGCGGGCGAGACCGCACTCGGCCTGACCGGCAGGTTCCCCGGCAGCACGCTGTCGGGCGGAGCCAACGACTTCGGCATTCAGCAGAAGCTCTTCCCTGCCCAGTTCGCCGCCGACGTGCCTGCGGCGCAGGCTCGACTGATGGCCGCCGGGCAGCTTCCCGTGATGGATGCGGTACTTTCCGAACCCTCTGCCCAACCGGCGTGGAAGCATGTGCCGTCATGGTTCGTCTATGGCGATGCCGACCGAAACATTCCCCCGGCCGCCATGCACTTCATGGCGCAACTGATCGAGCGCGCCGATGCGGTGCCCCATCCCGCCCAGCGGCGCGTCAATCGCCCACGGCTTGCCGGACCGCAGCGCGAGATACCGTAAAGACCCAATCGGCGCCCGCGTCGGGCTTTGCATGACAAGCGGCGCAGGAACAGATCAGAGCTTCATTGGAGTTAGGCATGTCATTGTCGAACTGGCCGTAACCCCATCCACCACTAGCTGCGCAGCGGCGCGCATCCTTGACGCCAACCTGCACATTGGTGGGTTCACCCGCTACGAAGGATTGCGGCGCAGGAAACACGGCATCGTTGCGCGGCGAAGATTCGTGACGCCACGCCGGCCTGACGATCACCGCGCCATCGGGGAACGAGCGGATGCCCTTGCGATAGGCGCGCACCGCGATGGCGTTTCCAAGGGTGGCCCGGATATCATCGTTCTTCCCCGCCTCGTGCGCAACGCTGATGAGCTTCCAGTCGCGGCATCCGGCGGGAAGGCACGCCATAAACCGGCGCGGCATCGGCTTCCCACCGCACAGTTCCGGCCGCCCCGGAGGCACCCAGCAAGACGAATGAGGCGCCAAGAATGCAGCACGAGATACGGATCATGCGCCCATCCTGCCGGCATCGAGGACTGCCTTGGCAAATGCCACCGGCGCTTCCCGCGGCAGGTTGTGACCGACGCCACTCGCGATCAGCCGGTGCTCATAGGTCCTGCAAACTTCGCGCGGTAGGTAGCCGGATCGGGATGCGGCGCACCATTGGCATCGCCCTCCACGGTGATGGCAAGGATTGTGACGAGCGGCCGGCACTTGAGAAAGCCACATCGTGCTTCATCGCAACCTCCGTTGATGAATGACAGGCAGGATTGTGGCTGCGGTCATTGCGGAACGCCCGTTATCGTTCGTTAGCGCGCGCACGCTGCACGAAGGGCCACTTACCGGGAGAGCACCACCCGACGTTCCATGCCAATCTCACGGAGCAAATGGCTCGTCGTGGCTCCCATCAACAGTGCCCTCGCCGGAACCGAGCCGCCTGAAATTTTCAAGAATGGTCGCTTCCTGATCGAGCAACGCGGATTCTTGCCCAGAAGGATTACCGCCCAGTGTAGCCTCATTGTGCCGCTTTGCATCGATGAGTGCGCGTAGATTCGTGAAAGCCTCAAGAGGCTCATCGCCTCGACAGATCATAGGTGTAGAGAGCACCCTGTCTGATACCATCTCAGTTGCATCATCATACGTCCGATTGCAGGAATCGGCATCCAAAGTGCGCGCACTGATGGTGATAACAGGTCATTTTTGCATTTTCGTTCTGGCTAGGTTCAGACGGCCTCCAAGCTGCTTATGACACTTTTTGTATTTATGTTGTAAAATTGCAACTTAACTGCAACATTAAGCAATCATTGGGAAATGTTCTTTGAAAGCGTTGGCGAGCCGGGGCTAGAGGGCTCCCCATGAGCGTAAACACGCGCGCTCTGAGCGGCATCGACCGCACTTCCGGCGAGCTTGGTCACACATCTTGCCGGGGTAAAGGACAAGGAACGTAGACTTGAAGACACCCCCCCAGAAGGCCGTGCTGCGCAGCGCGACTTGCCTGACCGCATTCGCGTTGCTGTGCGGTACTGCTTATGCCCAGGACGCCGCCCCCCAGGCTGCCGACGCAGGCGAAGAGAACACCATCGTCGTCACCGGTTCGATCACCCGTAATCCGGCCGCCGCCACTGCCTCGCCGGTAGTATCGGTCACCGCCGACGATCTGAGCAAGCGCGGCATCACCACGGTATCGGACGCACTGCAGTCGCTGACCGCCAACAATGCGGGCACGATCCCCGCCAGTTGGTCGGCAAACGGTTTCACCACCGGCGCCACCGCCCCTTCGCTTCGCGGCTTCAACAACGCCTACACGCTGACCCTGTTCGACGGCATGCGCACCGCGTACTACCCGCTGGCGGACGACACCCAGCGCAACATCGTCGACATCAACTCGATCCCCAGCAGCTCGGTGCAGAGCATCGACACCCTACTTGACGGCGCCTCGGCGACTTACGGTTCGGACGCGATCGCCGGTGTGGTCAACGTCATCACCAAGCGCCAGGTCCAGGGCCTGCATCTCGACGGTTCGATGGGCATCTCGCAGCGCGGCGACGGCGGCGAGCAGCGCATCAACGCGACCTACGGCTATGGCGACCTGAACGATCAGGGCTTCAACATCTATGCCAGCGCCGAGTACCAGCACAACGACTCGCTGTATCTGCGCGACCGCAGCGGGCCCTGGAGCACTGCCGACCAAAGCAGCATCTGCGGCACCGCCGAACAGGGCTGCCTGACCAACTCGATCCGCAACGGCATCCAGGCCGACGGCAGCTACAATGGCTTCCAGTCGACCACTGTCAACTTCGGCCAGTCCACCCAGACCACGATCGACGCCAATGGCAACTACGTTCCGGTCTACAGCACCGGCGACAAGCCCGCGATCCTCTACAATGGCTCGTATCAGTTGCTCAACGCAGGCGCCGGCTGCGGTGGCCTGACCGCGCAGACGCTGACCCCCGGCCAGCAGGCTTCGACCGCGAACGCGAACAACGGCGTCAACAACGCGCCGTCGGTGGTCTGCCAGCAGGACCTCGTCAACGACTACAGCATGTACACGGCCGCAACGACCCGCAAGGGCGCGTCGCTGCGCGGCACCGTGAAGGTCGGCAGCAATGCCGAGGCGTTCATCGCGCTCAACTACTACAACGTGAAGACCGCCAACGAGAACGTGAACTCGTCTTGGGCGGGCCAGACCGCAGCGGGCGGCACCCAGATCGCCGCGACCAACGTATTCCTGCCGGTCTACGTCTGCCCCACCGGCACCGCGTCGGTCGTTGGCGGCAACCTGCTGGCGACGGGCTGCAACGCCTCGAACGGCACGCTGAACCCGAACAACCCCTACGCCGCGCAGGGCCAGCTCGCTCGTCTGAGCGGCATGCCCGACCAGCCGCGCCGCACCTACACCGACGCCAAGACCTATCGCATCGCGGCGGGCATCAACGGCAGCTTCGGTGACGGCTGGAACTACTCGGTCGGCGCGACGGCTTCGGAAGTCACGCTGGACGTCAAGAACACCGGCTACATCTACCTGCAGGGCCTGGCCAACGCCATCGCCCAGGGCACCTACAACTTCGTTGATCCTTCGGCGAATTCGGCTGAAGCCCGCCAGCAGATTTTCCCCGACCAGAACAAGCGCGCCACCTCCAAGCTGGCGCAGGTCATCGGCACGCTCAGCAAGGACGTGTTCGAACTGCCGGGCGGCATGGTCAACATCGCCGTCGCGGGCCAGTACCGCTACGAGTCGATCAACAACCCCAGCTCGAACGCCCCGGACAACGAAAATCCCTACGCGCGCTACTACGGCATCAATGCCGTGGGCGTGAAGGGCAACCGCGATATCTGGTCGACCTCGTACGAAATCTCCGTGCCGATCGTGGACCAGTTCCGCATGAAGTTCGACGGATCGTATGACCACTACTCGACCGGCCAGAAGAACTTCTCGCCCAAGTTCGAGGCGGAGTTCAAACCCGTCGACCAGCTCAAGCTGCGCGGCACGTTCTCTAAGGGCTTCCGTGCCCCGAACCTGAACGAATCGTTCCAGCTGCCCGCTACCGGCTACCAGAGCTCGCAAATCAACTGCACGCAGGCGCTCTATGCCGCCTTCTGCGACGCTCACAAGAGCAACCCCGCCTATTACGCAGGTACATATTCGCCGGGTTCGACCAATTCGGGCAACCCCGACCTGAAGGCGGAGAAGTCGACCTCGTACACGCTGGGCGCAGTGCTGCAGCCGACCCGCAACATCACGTTCACGCTCGATTACTGGCACACCAAGATCAAGAACCTGATCACCTCGGTCAGCATCGGCGACGCGATCCAGGAATACTACGCCAACAACGGCGTCGTGAACCTGCCGGGCGTCACCGTGCTTCCGGGGCAGGCGGATCCGCAAAACCCGGATGCGCTGCCGCTGCTGGGCCAGGTCGTCAGCTCGTTCAAGAACCAGAACGCGATGATGGGTTCGGGCATCGACTTCTCGGCCGATGCGCGCATCTACCTCAGCGACAAGATCACCTGGCAGAGCAAGGCCAACGCCTCGTATCTGATCCGTCTCCAGCAGGAGAACCAGGAGGCCGACGGCAGCACCACGATTTGGCGCTATGACGGTTCGCTGGGCGGCTGCAACCTGACCTCGTGCTCGGGCGCCCCGCGCTTCCGCGTGACCTGGCAGAATACGCTGGACTTCAACAACAAGGCCAGCCTGACCCTGACAGCAAACTACACCAGCGGCTATTCGTCGACTTCGGCGGATGCCGGCGGCGTCTACAAGAACTGCGCGGAAAGCGGCGATAACGGTCAGCTGCTGACGTACGGCAACGGCGATCCGGTGCAGTGCCACGGCCCGAGCACCTTCGATCTCGACGCACACGGCGAAGTCAAGGTCGCCGACCGCTTCAAGCTGTACTTCGACGTGCTGAACGTTCTTGACGGCAAGCCCAAGTACGATCCGAACGCGGGCTATGGCCTCTACCAGTTCAACCCGGCCTGGCAGGACCGTCTCTTCATGGGCCGTTACCTGCGCGTCGGTGCGAAGGTCGATTTCTAAGTCTTGACGAGGTGACCGTTCCCGCCGCTCCTGAATTCAGGAGCGGCGGGAACGCGAGGCGGGGCCAGGAAGGAGTGTCCCTTGTTCCTGGCCCCGCTTCGCAATCTTTCGAGATTCGGTTCAAAATGTAAGCGCTCTGTACGCTACGAGCGGCTGTAGACCCGTGACGTCGCCCAGGCACCACTTTGCAGACGGAATTACAGTTGTCTCTGCCCGTTGCCCGAGGCAAATATCTGTACTGCGTTCTCCTTAGTAGCATAACAGGCTGCGGAAAAAGGCGCTTGCCTCGAGGTGACATTGCTGATTCCAGGATCGCGAGAAGCGATGTTGAAGGGATCGGGATTAGCGGCGGTGACGAACGGAGCGAGGGGCTGTTCTCGTACGTGAGTTGCGAGCCTCGGGTGCCGGCGAACCATCCCCTTCGCGCGATCCGGGCGATTGTCGATGAAGCGCTCGAGGTGCTGTCTGCGGACTTCGACGGCCTGTATTCTCGTATCGGGAGGCCCTCGATCCCGCCCGAGAAGCTCCTTCGGGCCTTGCTCCTGCAGGCGTTCTATTCGATCCGCTCGGAGCGCCAGTTGATGGAGCAGATGGACTACAACCTACTCTTTCGCTGGTTTGTCGGCCTGGCGATGGATGCTCCGATCTGGGATGTCACGGTCTTCACCAAGAACCGGGAGAGGCTGCTGGCAGGCGACGTTGCCGCCAAGTTCCTTTCGGCCATCATCAGCCAGACGCGCGTACACTCTCTTCTCTCGGACGATCATTTCTCGGTGGACGGCACGTTGATCGAAGCCTGGGCCAGCGTGAAGAGCTTCAGGCCCAAGGATGAAGGCGGCCCCGGGGATGATGATGACGGTGGGGCGGTCGCCAGCCAGGGCGAGCAGGCAGCAACGCCGACCGACCGTAATGCCGGACGCGATTTTCGCGGAGAGAAGCGCAGCAATGCAACCCATGCATCGACCACCGATCCCGATGCCCGGCTGTTCAAGAAGGCGCGTGGCCAGGCTGCGAAGCTGTGCCACATGGCCCATGTCCTCATGGAGAACCGCAACGGCCTCGTTGTCGATACGATCCTGACCCATGCCACCGGCACCGCCGAACGCGAGGCGGCGCTGACCATGCTGGGGCGCATGGACGGGCGCCACCGGATTACCCTGGGCGCGGACAAGAACTATGACACCGCCGCCTTCGTCGCGGCGCTGCGCGAGATGGGCGTCACCCCGCACGTGGCCCAGAACAACACCAACCGGCGTTCTGCCATCGACGGGCGCACGACACGCCATCCCGGCTACGGCCTCTCCCAGAAAATCCGCAAGCGGATCGAGGAAGTGTTCGGATGGGCCAAGACCTGCGGCACCATGCGAAAAACCCGACACCGTGGGCAAGATCGCGTCGGATGGTCCTTCACGCTCACCGCTGCCGCCTACAACCTCATCAGACTGCCGAAACTGCTGGCTGCGGTCTAATCGTGCCGCTCACATCACCAAGACCGCGCCAACACCGCAGGCAACTCCGAATTTCAGCCTCGAATGAGCGAGGTCCTCGCCCCGCACCTTGGAAATCGGCGCGGTGGCGGCCACTGCGCCGCCTTTTTCCGCAGCCTGTTAAAGCAAATGAACTCGCCATGTCCCAACGCCTCAACGGCAAGGTTGCCGTCATCACCTGCGCGACCAGCGGCATCGGCCCCGCCACCGCCAACGTTTTTGTGGCCGAAGGTTGTTCGGCATAACCAGCCGCCATGGCATTGCCCAAGGGCAGAAAGTACGAGCGCTATACTGATAGGTCCCCATTGGGGTCGTCTCATGCGCATAGCGCTCGCAGATTACCTGCATTCCTATATCGGTTGATCAATCTCCAAAACGATAGCGCAGCCGGATGCCGTACATCCGGGGCATTCCCAGAATGATACTCTCCGAGCCGATCGATGCGAAAGACCCGCTGACGAACACCGGATACTTTTCATTGAACGCGTTGGTGACGAACGCCGACGCATCGATCGGGCCTCCCAGCACGTCGTTCCAGTTCAGGTTGAAGTTGACCAATTGGCTCGACGGCAACACGCCCACCGGAGAGTCCGCCAGGGCAATCTGCTTGGCGGTGTAGATATAGGTGCCGCTGATCGATATCCGGCCCAGACTGTCATCCAGCGGCAGGGTGTAGGTCGGCGTGACCGTCAGCTTGTGCTTGGGCGACTGCGGCAGTGGCCCGCCGACGTTGGCGCCGGTCGAGGGCGGGAGATAACCCGGGAAATTCGGCGGGCTGTAGGACTTCAGCTTCGTGTCGAGATAGGCATAGCCCAGAGCGATCGAGAGACCGCTGAAGTTGATGGAGCCATCGACCTCAATGCCCTGGATGCGCGACTTGCCTGCATTGACGATGGCTTGAGCCGGAGAGCTCGTGTTGTTGGGGATGCTTGCGTCGGGAATGAGGTTCGCGGTCAACTGCTGGTTGGAAAAATCGTTGTAAAAGGCCGCGAGGTTCAAATATCCGCTGACCGCTCCGCGGAAGGAGGTCTTCACGCCGATTTCGTAGGCCTCTACCTTTTCGGGACCCCACGAAATGGGGATCGTATTCGATGCGTTCACATTACCCTGGCGATAGCCGCGCGCGTATTTGGCATAGACGAGCATATCGGGCGTCGGCTTGTAATCCAGGTCGATCAGCCAAGTCGGCTTGTTGGATTTTTGCGCGATGTTGGTGAGGCAATTCTCGCCGCTGGGTGCAGGACGACCGGGGTAAGCCGCGCATACGAAGGTCGGCGTGTTGGGTGCGAAGAAGAACGCCTGGCGCGTGCCGCCCTGGCCCGCAACCTTGTCCATCGTGTAGCGCAGTCCCGCCGTTACCGAGAACTGGTCGGTGATCTTGTAAGTGCCCTGGCCGAAGAAGCCCGCGTTGCGATACCGGTAACGCGTCAGGGAGTTCTGAATCAGGCCGGGAATGCCCGCCACGCCGAGCGAATTGATCGGCGTACATTGGTAGGCCGCGATATCGGTGCACGACAGGCTCGACAGCACCGGGACCGAGATGCCGGGCGCGATCGGGATCTGGGTGGTATACGAGATCGGCGAAAGCGAACCCTGGAACGGGTTGAGCGGTCCGCTTTTCTCGTAATAGCCGCCAAGGACGTAGTTCAGCTTGCCATCACTTGTGCGGCCTTGGATCTGCAACTCTTCAGTCGCGGTCCATTGCGAGACGTTGGGGAAGTTGGAATCGGGGTTGAGCCCGACCCATGTGAACGGCAGGCCGGCATAAGGGCTGGGGGCGCCAAATTGCGTCGTCGCCGGGAATGCATAGTCGTCAGAGCCGATGTTGAACGACTGCTTTTGGCGAAATTCCTGATAGCTGGCTATGTTCTTGACGGTGAGTGTATCGTTTACCACCCAGGTCGTTGTGTTGGATACGGCCCACTGATCGATCTTCAGGAACGGGTTTGCCGCGCTCATCGCCACATCCCAGTACCCATCGCCGCGGGCCGCGGCGTCGGTGATCATCTTGCAGCCGAGCGGCGCCAGGAACTGAGCTGTCGACCCGGGCGTGGGCGTGGTCATGTTGCCCAGGCAACCTGCCGCCGTCACCATCTTGCCGGCAACTCCGTTGGTATCGGAATGGCTGAAGCGGGCGAGCGTGTAGCTTTCCAGGTCCGGCGTAAGCTCGGCCAGGATGCCCAGACGCGCTGCCCAGTAATTGACGTCGCCGAAAGCATCCGGTCCCCGGGTGCTCTGGTTTTTGAGGTACCCGTCCCGCTTCTGGCGATCGAAACCCAAACGAACCTTGAAAGTGTCACTCAGCGGTACGTTGACAACGCCTTGCATACGATACATGTCGTAGTTGCCGTAGGACCCCTCGAGATAGCCTTCCAGTACATCTGTGGGACGCTCCGGCACCAGCAGTACCGCGCCGCCCGTGGTATTGCGTCCGAACAGCGTTCCCTGCGGCCCCTTCAGAACCTGGACGTTCTGGAGATCGAAATACTGACCGACGCCAGCGCCGTTGCCGCCCGGCGTTCCGCCTTGCGCACGCGGCCCCACCACGTCCGCGAAGTAGATCGCGACGGACGGTGACGTAAAGGATTCCTGGGTAAATCCACGGATGGCGAAAGTCGCCGTTTCGCTACCGTAACGCGAATTAGCCGAGAGTGACGGAGTATAGGTGGCCAGATCGGCACCCGACACGATGTTCTTGTTGGTCAGCTGTTGCTGGCTGAAGACGGCCATGGAGATGGGAACGTCCTGCAGGCGTTCCTCGGTACGGCGAGCGGTGACGACGATGTCGCCCCCCGCATCCTGTGCCATCGCCGGTACTGCTCCGGCGAGCGTGGTGGTCGCAAACAGAGCCAACTTGACTGATACGCGCCTCATTTATTCTCTCCCGAGCAACGAGGTTTAGCCCTCGTTTGGTTATTGGTTGCAGGTCCGACTTGTTTCGGTCGGATCGCTGCGACAGTTGCTTGACCTGTGATCGCCCGCAAAACCGCCATTCCGGCCCTTTACGAGGTCATTCCAGGTCATTATTCGCGATGCCATTAAGGCCGATTTCTCTTCGTTCGTCTTCCGGCCAGATGAAATCCAAGTGATGGGTTTCTCGCTACCCAGGCCAGAGCACAGCCATTTGAATGGATTCGGGACTGCGTTACAACACAGCGACCCCGATCGATCGCGGAAGCGATGTGACCTGCCCCCCGGCGGTCCCTCGCTCATAACGAGCGTCTTACGGTTGAATATTCCGGCACGCTCGCCTGCACCGGCGTCCGACTGCCCTGGGCCCGCTTGCGGCCGCACCGTCGGCGCACGGACAAGCCTTCTTCCCGATATAGCCGGTAACAGGTTGCGGAAAAAGGCTCTTTCCTTGAACCGCTTGAGGTGATTCAGACGCCTTCAACTGAGGTTGAAGGATTTGAGATGCGGGGCGGCGATTACCGGAGCGAAGGGTTGTTTTCCTACGTGAGCTGCGAAGCTCGGGTTCCGGCTAACCATCCACTTCGGGCGATCCGCGCGATCGTCGACGAAGCTCTCGAGGTGATGTCGGCTGATTTCGATGCGATGTATTCGCGCATTGGCCGGCCATCGATCCCGCCCGAGAAGCTGCTGCGCGCATTGCTCCTGCAGGCTTTCTATACGATCCGCTCGGAGCGCCAGCTCATGGAGCAGATGGATTACAACCTGCTCTTCCGCTGGTTTGTCGGCCTGGCGATGGATGCGCCGATCTGGGATGTCACGGTCTTCACCAAGAACCGCGAGAGGCTACTATCCAGGGACGTTGCCGCCAGGTTCCTGTCCGCCATCATCAACCAGGCCCGCGTGCAGGCTCTTCTGTCCGACGATCATTTCTCGGTGGACGGCACGTTGGTCGAAGCGTGGGCCAGCGTGAAGAGCTTCAGGCCCAAGGATGAAGGCGGCCCCGGGGATGACGATGGCGGTGGTTCAGTCTCCGGCCATGGCGAGCAGAAAACAGCGCCGAGCAATGCCGGACGCGATTTCCGGGGCGAGAAGCGCAGCAATGCGACCCATGCATCAACCACTGATCCCGATGCCCGCTTATTCAAGAAAGCGCGGGGCCAGGCAGCCAAGCTGTGCCATATGGCCCATGTCCTCATGGAGAACCGCAATGGCCTCGTAGTCGATGCGATCCTCACCCACGCGACCGGCACCGCCGAACGCGAGGCCGCACTGACCATGCTGGGCCGGATGGAAGGGCGCCATCGGATCACGCTGGGCGCGGACAAGAACTACGACACCGCCGCCTTCGTCGAGGCATTGCGCGAGATGGACGTCACCCCGCACGTGGCCCAGAATAACACCAATCGCCGTTCTGCCATTGACGGGCGTACGACACGCCATCCCGGCTACGGCCTCTCCCAGAAAATCCGCAAGCGGATCGAGGAAGTGTTCGGATGGGCAAAAACCTGCGGCACCATGCGAAAAACCCGACACCGTGGGCAAGATCGCGTCGGATGGTCCTTCACGCTCACCGCTGCCGCCTACAACCTCGTCAGGCTGCCGAAACTGCTGGGCGCAACCTAGGCCTGCGCCTCATAGCGCCCGAGGCCGGTCAAAAACGACCGGATTCTGGAAGGTTACCTCCCAGAATGACTGACGCCTTGGGCTAGAAAACGGCGAAAGCGAGGCCAATGGCCGGCTCTGCCAACCCTTTTTCCGCAGCCTGTTAGTGATGCCCGTCGAGATCTTGCCCTTCATGCCGGTCGATTTATCGAGGGTGAGATTGATGACACCCGCGATCGCGTCCGAGCCGTACTGAGCCGAAGCGCCGTCGCGAAGGACTTCGACACCGGAAAGCGCCATGCTGGGGATAGCATTGAAGTCGTAGGCGACGTCGCCTCGACCGATACCGTTGCTGGTGCTGAGATCACCTGACGAGTGACGCCGCTTGCCGTTCACCAGTACAAGCAGCTGTCCGGTCGAGAGGCCGCGCAATGTCGGCGGAGTGAGGAATTCGCCCGCCCCGGATGCATTGGGTCGCGGCGTGCTGAAACTGGGAACGGAAGTCTTCAGCATGTCCTGAACTTCCGTCCGCCCTCCGCGGGCCAGTTCATCCACGCTGATGCGATCGATGGGAACGACCGATTCCGCTGCCGATCGGCTGCCGAAACGCGAACCGGTGACGACGATGTCGCTACCTCCGTCCGCACCGGCTTCCTGCGCGAACGCTGCGGTGGCCGGCAGGATGCAGGAAAGCACTGCCAGTCCGGTAGACGCCATGGCGATGTTGCGAAGTTGCCTCATGATCTTCGTTTTCCCTGTTTTATCGATAGACGCGTGAGATCGGTCCGTCACTTGCGGACACAATCCTTGCCGCCGCGACCGGCAGCGATGATCGGATATCTCTGAATGCCTGCCCGGCAGCTACGTCAGGCGCTGCCGCCCTAGCATCGCCCGAGCATCAGTAGCGTTCAAGCGCAGCCACTGCGTTCGCCGGATGGCGCTGGCGGCGTGTTCGATCTCAAATGCATGCTACCCCCTGGTAAAGAATTGCACGCTCCTGCGGACGAACGGCGGACATTCTTGCGATGCCCCGGAGCTTTACCCCTTGTCCGGTTCGTCCCCGCCATCTTGCCCGGCTCCTCCCAAGGGACAAGTGACGGGTTTGAACGAGTCCATGCATGAAACTTATGGGTCTTGCCCTGAGACACATTCTTCATGCGCGGCCGCGACGTCAGCGCGCCTTCAGGCCCGAGAGATAAGCGACAATGGCCTTGCGATCGTCCGGCACGGGTACGCTGGTGAACATTCGCGTTCCCGGCACCATCTTCGAAGGGCCTGACAACCAGCTGTCGAGCGTACGCGCATCCCAGCGGACATTGACCTTCTTGAGCGCGGGTGAATAGGGATAGGCGCCCGTACCGGCATTACGGCCGACGATGCCGGACAGGTTCGGCCCCGCCCCGGACTTCTTGCCGGCTTCGGTGCTGTGACACGCAGCGCAGCGCTGCTTGAACAGGACGGCACCTTCGTCGGCGGAGACCGCCGTGGATCCCAGGCCTATCAGGAAGACGAATGAGGTCGCCGCAAGGCGAAGAAGCGTCATGGATATGCTCCGATACTGTGGTGACAATAGGCGGGGACGCGCAAGCGTCAGTCGAAGGCGCGACGCTCCTGATGGATCGCGGCGACCAGACGGTCGAGTTCGGCCGTGGTATTGAACAACGCCGGCGTCACGCGCAGCCCGGCGCCCGATGCCAGCCCCGCCTTGGCGACCACGAGCAGCTTGTGCTTCTCTACGAACAAGGCCTGCGCCGCCTTAGCCTTCGCGGGGCTGTCCATGCCGGGGAGCCTGAAAGCGCTGATGGCCCCGTAATTGCCTGGCTCATCCGGCAGCATCAGCTGCAGGCCGGGCACGTCCCGCACGCGCGTGACCCAGTAGTCCCGCAAAGCCTTGAGATGCGAGAACTTCTGCTCGATGCCCATGGCAGCCTGAACCTCCAGCGCGGCCGGGATCGTCAGGCGCGCCGCAAAATCGACAGTGCCGCTGGGAATGCGCGAACGAATCTCGTCCGCCGAATATATCCGGTTGCCCAGCCACGGCTCGATGTCGCCGAGGCGCGACTTGCGGATGTAGATGCCACCCGTACCAAGCGGCGCCGCAACCCACTTGTGAAGCGAGAAGCCGATAAAGTCAGCGCCGGTATCGGCGACGTTGAACGGCATCTGACCGACCGCCTGCGCGCTGTCCAGTATCACGTCGATCCCGCGTGCCTTGGCCATCGCGACGATTTCCTTGACCGGCGGGATCAACCCGTTGCGGTTAGACACGTGGGTGACGAGCAGCAGCTTCGCGCGCGGCGTTTCCTTCAGCACTTTCTCGTAGGCAGCCAGGATATTCGCCCGAGTATGCGGTTCCGGCAGCGAAAATCGCACGACCCGCGCACCCCGGCTCTTCTCGAGATAATCCATTGCGTATTGCATCTCGTCGTAGTCGGCATCGCAGTAGATCACCGCATCGCCGGCCTTGAGCAGCGCATAATTGGTAATCAGGGCATAGAGCCCTTCGGTGCCGCCCCCGCTGAGCGCCACTTCCTCCAGCGACGCGCCGATCAGGTCGGCGACGGCCTGTCGGGACTTGTCGAGTTCCTGGTCGCGGGGCATGTCGGGAACGCCGCTGCGCAGGAAGGTGGAATTATAGCGGTTAACCCATGCGACCTTGTCGAGATAGGCCGCGTGCACAGACTTCGTCATCGCACCATAGTAGGCCGCGTCGAAGTTCACGATCGACCTGTCGATATCATAAAGCGCGGCAAGGCGCTGCTGGGTCTGCGCAAAGGAAAGTCCGCCCCCCAGCAGACTGCCACGCACACCTGCCTGAGCCGGCGTCGCCAGAGCATGTCCGGCCAGCAGCGTGCCCGCGGACACCGCCCCGGCACCGGCAAGGAACTGCCGTCGATTAGTCATGTCTTGTCACTCCGAAACGTTGGATCTGGATGAGGCGCCCGCTCAGGCGCGAATTTCGATGACGGCGTCGATCTCGACGGCGTAATTCAGCGGCAGCCGGTAGACGCCGACCGCCGAACGCGAATGGCGGCCGTGCTCTCCGAAAACCTCGACCATGAGATTCGAGGCACCGTTGATGACTGCCGGCACTGCGAAGAACGATGGCCCGGCCTGTACGTAGCCGCCCAGGCGCAGCACTTGCGTGACACGGTCGAGATCGCCGCCGCACGCCGCGCGAAATTGTGCGATGAGGTTGATCGCGCACAACCGCGCCCCCCCGGTGGCCTGCTCGGACGTCACGTCCTCGCCGACAATGCCTTTCACCTCGTGCGCGGCATCCCTGGACAACTGCCCGGAGACATGGACGATCCGGCCGGAGCGCGTGTACGGGACGTAATTGGCCACGGGCGCCGATGGCTCGGGCAAGGCAATGCCGAGCTGGGCAAGCCTGTTCGCGATGCGAAGCATGAGGTCTCCTTAAAAGGGTATCTTGTCCAGGAACGCCCGCGTGCGCGGGTGCCGGGGATCGGTGAAGAAGGTTTCGCCGTCCGCGATCTCGACGATCTGGCCTTTGTCCATGAAGACCACGCGGTCGGCCACTTCGCGGGCGAACGCCATCTCGTGCGTGACGCAAACCATCGTCATGCCGCCACGGGCAAGGGCCTTCATGATGTCGAGCACTTCCTTGACCATCTCGGCGTCGAGTGCGGAGGTGGGCTCGTCGAACAGCATCAATGCAGGATCCATGCACAGCGCGCGCGCGATCGCCGCGCGCTGCTGCTGGCCGCCGGAAAGCCGCGCGGGAAACTTGTCCGCCTGATCCGCGATGCGCACGCGTTTCAGCATGGTGTATGCGATCTCGCGCGCGTGCTGTTCGGACAGACCCCGAACCCGAACCGGGGCGAGCGTGCAATTCTGAAGCACGGTCAGGTGCGGAAACAGATTGAAGTCCTGAAACACCATGCCCACACGTGCCCGAATGGCGCGCAGGGCCAGCGGATCGTCGGACAAGGCCTGCCCGGCGACGAGGATTTCCCCGGCCTGATGCTGTTCCAGCCCGTTGACGCAGCGGATCAGCGTGGACTTGCCGGACCCTGACGGGCCACAGATCACCACCCGCTCGCCCGCCTTCACATGCAGCGTGACATTGCGCAGGGCATGAAAATCGCCGTACCATTTATGCACGCCGACAAGGGACAGCGCCGTCATCGTCGGCCCTCCTCAAGCGTCTCCTCAAGGTGCAGCGAATACCGCGCTACCCCGTAACAGATCACGAAATAGACCAGCGCCACCATCAGGTACGTTTCGGCGTAAGGCATCGGCCAGGCGGGATCGTTGAGCACCACCCTGCCCGCGCTGACGAGATCGAAAAGCCCGACCACCATGACGAGGCTGGTATTCTTGATGACCACAATGATCGTGCTGGTCAGCGGCGGCAGTACCTTGCGGACGGCCTGCGGCAGGATCACGACACACAGCACGTCGCGGGAGCGAAGGCCCAGCGCCTGCGCCGATTCCCATTGCCCGCGCGCCACTCCCTGTAGGCCACCGCGCAAGACCTCGCAGAAGTAGGCCGCACTGACGAGCGTGAACACCCCCAGCGCCCGTGTGAGATTCTCCAGCCGGATCGTCTCGGGCAGCAGCAGCGGCGCCAGGAACGAGGCGGCAAACAGCAATGTCACCACCGGCACGCCGCGCAGCACTTCGACCAGCCCGCCAGCAACATAACGGATCAGGGGCAAAGCACTGCGTCGCGCCAAAGCCAGCGCCAGACCCAGCGGAAAGCCAAACGCCAGCGAGAGCACCGTCATCAGCAGTGTCACCGGAAGCCCGCCCCACGACGCCGCCGGGACGGGTGGCAGGCCCGCTATTCCGCCGGCCATCAGCGCGACGGCGAGTACCAGCCCCACCCCCCAGGCCGCCAGCGTCGACCGGTTCCAGTGAGCGCGAGGCATCGTCCACAAGGTCAGCGCCGCCAGCATCGCAACGACGGCGATCGGCCGCCACATCTGCGCCTCGGGGTAAATGCCGAAAAGGATGAACGGCGCCTTGTGACGCAGGAAAACCCAGCAGGCCCCCGCATCGCGGCATGCCTCGCCATCGCCCTGCCATACGCCATGCGCGAAAGCCCAAGCCATCAGGTGCGGTAGTCCCCGCTCGATCGCCGCCACGAATACCAGCGTGGCGAGCAAGTTCGCGCCGCCGCCGAAAAGCGTCGAAAAGCCGCCGGCGGTTTTGCGGCCGGATGGGGGAGCCAGCGCCGGCTCGGGAATAGTCTGCACGAAGTTCAACGCGCCCACCTCGCACTGCGTCGCTCCAGCGTTCCCATCCCCAGCGAGATCGTCGCCGCCAGCGTCAGATAGACAAGCGCGACCAGCCCCACGCATTCCAGCGCATGACCGGTATGGTTCATCGTCGTATTCGCGATGGAGTTCAGGTCGGGATATCCCACGACAAGGGCCAGCGTCGAATTCTTGAGGATGGCGGCAAACTGGTTCGTCATCGGCGGCACCATCACCCGAAGGGCCTGAGGCACAATGACAAGGCGCAGGCTCTGGCGGTCGCCAAGACCCATGGCGCGGCAGGCATCCCATTGCCCGCAAGGCACCGCCGCGATGCCGGCACGGATGATCTCGGCGGCAAAGCCGCTCGCATAAAGCACGCTGCCGAAGGCAACCGCCGCAAATTCCGGCGTAATGCTCAGCCCGCCGACGAAATTGTAGTGATCCAGGTGCGGCACGTCGGGCGCGACGCCGAGGCCGAGCGACAGCCACAGAACACCCGCGGATATCACGGTCGCCAGCGTCACCACGCTCGCCAGATGCAGGCGGCCCCGCCATGCTAGCACGGCTACCGTCAGCAGCCCGCCGACGACTACCAGTAAAAGCGGCAGCGCCGTGCCGGTGATACCGAAGGAGGTGACGTAGAGACCGCGATCGTTGAGGAAAATGCCGGGAACCGCCTGAAGCGCGCGGCCCGGCTCGGGCAGCGTCACCGTGAGAACACCGTACCAGAACAGCAACTGCACGACGAGCGGCGTATTGCGCACGGCATCGATGAAGACGCGCGCGCTTCCGCTCGCCAAAAGATGCTCGGAGCGTCGGGCCAGGGCGAGCGGAATGCCCAGCAAGGTCGAGAAGACAATCACGACGAGCGCCAGCAGCACCGTGTTGCCCAGCCCGACGACGAGCGCGCGCGCGAAAGTGTCCGAAGGCGAATAGGCGAGTATCGTTTCGGAGATCGGAAAACGCGCCGTGCTCCCGAGGAAACCGAAATCGAGCACCATGCCGCGGACCGACAGGTTATGTGCCGCTACGGCCAGCAAGCTCGCCCCAAGCGCAAGCACGAGGACCGCGAACAGCGCCTGCGGCAGCCACCAGCGCACCAGGTCCCGAGAAGCGATCTTCCTGTCCATCAGTAGAATCCGATAGGCAGCATCAGCCCGCCGTCGCGGCGCAGCCGGTTGGGACCTCGCGGGATGTTCAGCCCGGTGCCTGCGCCGAGGTTGGCATCGTAGACTTCCGCGTAGTTGCCGACCTGCCGCACGATCTGATAGGCGAAATCGTCGCGCAGGCCGAGCGCGCGCCCGTTGCCCGGCTCCACGCCCAAAAAGCGCCGGATCACCGGATCGCGCGAACCGCGCATGCCCTCGACGTTGGCGCGGTTGATCCCCAGGTGCTCGGCCACGATCATCGCCTCGATCGAGAACTTTACAATGTCGAACCACTGGTCGTCGCCATGCCGCACGGCCGGGGTCAGCGGAGCGATATCGTCGCTGGCGGGAATGATGGCGAAACGATGCTTTGGCTTCATCGCCCTCAGCGCGATCAGCGCAGACTGGTCGGTCGCCAGCGCATCGCAGCGGCCTGCCAGGAACGCCTGCCGCGTGCTCTGCACATTGTCGAAGATCACCGGATGCATCGTGACATGAGTACGCCGCGCGACATCTGCGAAGACGATCTCGGTCAGCGACCCGGTCTGCACGCATACTGTGGCACCATCGAGGTCGCGCAGCGTCCTGGCGCCACTGTCGGCACCAATCATGAACGCGGTGTAGTCGTAATAATTGGGTATCGTGAAATTGATGCCGCCCGCGTCGCGCTGCAGAGTCCATGTAGTGGTGCGGGGAAGCACGTCGATCTCGCCGGTGAGCAGCGCGGTGATCCGTTGCTGGCCGGTCAGCGGCACGAAGCGCGCCTTGTCCCGGCTGCCGAGCGCAGCCACTGCGATCGCCCGGCAGGTATCGACATCCAGCCCCCGCCAGCGGCCGTGCGAATCGGGAGCGCTGAAGCCGGTGGTGTCCTTGCCCGCGCCGCACCGCACATATCCGCGCGCGCGAACTTCGGCGAGCGTGGGCCCACCCGCGGCCGGTGCTGTCGGGCCTTCGGAGCAGGCCCCCAGCAGCACACTGCCGGCCACCAGGCACGCAAGGGAGAGGAATGCGCGGGCAACGGTCATGGCGCTGCCGTGGTGCTAGCTGCCCCCAGACGGTCGAGCAGTCCAAGGAGATCGGCGAGAAGATCGTCCGGATCCTCCAGGCCGATGCTGATGCGCAGCAGGCGCCCTTCGGGATTGCCGCCGAGCCGTCCGCGCACCGTCATCGGCGCAACGAGACTGCGCGTCCCCCCCCAGGATGCACCGATCACGAATATCCGCATCGCGGCCAGCGCGTCGTCCAGCAGGGCGTCCAGTTCCGGCTGCAGGAGAAGGCTGAATACACCGCTGGCGCCCGTCATGTCGCGCTTCCAGAAAGCGTGGCCAGGACAATCGGGAAGCGCCGGATGCAGCACTCTCGATACGGCGGGATGAGAGCACAATGCCCCGGCAATGCCGGTCGAAACCTTGCCTATATGGGCCATGCGCACGCCCAGCGTCTCGATACCGCGCAATACGAGAGCACAATCATCGGGCGATACTCCGATCCCCAAGACCTTGGCCACCGCCCGCAGACGGACGTGCCAGTCCCGGTCGCGCACCGTCACGCTCCCGAGCAGGACATCGGAATGGCCGGCCGCGTACTTCGTCAGAGCTTCGACCGAGAAATCCATCCCGGCCGCAAGCGGCTTGAACAGCAGCGGGGTCGCCCAGGTATTATCGCAGCCTGTCAGTATGCCCCGCCGCCGCGCAACGGAAACTATAGTGGGCAAGTCCTCCACTTCCATGGTCGCGGAGCCGGGGGACTCAGTCCAGATCAAGCGAACGCTGTCGTCGATGAAATCTTCTATCCCGCTGCCCGCGAGCGGAGGATAGATCCGGTGCCTTATGCCCTGCGCCGCCAACACATCGGCGCACAAGGCGCGTACCGGCGGGTAGACGGTGTCCGGGATCAGCACGGTGTCGCCAGGCTTGAGCACGCTCAGGAACAGCAGCGCGATGGCCGCCTGCCCCGATGGCAACAGGATCGAGCGCGCGCCCTGCTCAAGCGCAGCGATCTGCGCTTCCAGCACGCGCGTGGTCGGCGTCCCGTCAAGTCCGTACGCGTAGCCGTCAGGCTCGCGCAGACGGCGCTGGGCATAGGCGTCGGCGTTCGGAAACACGATGGTCGATGCACGATGGGTTGGCACCGCAAGGCTGGAAAAGCCTGCCCGGTCCACCTGCGGGCGATGAACGAGTTGCGTCAGATCCTTCATCGGTGTCCTCTTGCGTGAAAGCCACCATGCAGGGTCAGGACAGCGACCTCAATTGGCGACTTGTTCGCGGTCCATAAACCTTCGTTATGGGCTAGCTCCTTTCCATGAGGGAAGGTGCGCGTGGCCGCCTCATCGAGAAAAGCCCCCGACGCCGGGCCGCATAACATCCAGACATGGCGCCGTTCCCGACCATCGATTGTATTGAACCGCGTGGCCGGCTCGTTGCGCAGGCAAAGCGAGTGGCCGGATCTGCCCACATGGGGAATGGCGCTGCGCTTGGAAGGATCGGTGGCCGCGCGCTGGCATGGTTCAGCGTGACAAGCCTGCTCTCGCTGGCGATCGATCATTTCATGGACATGGGGCGCCCGGCCACCAATGTCCTGGGCGACACCATCGCCACTTGCGTCGTCTCTCATTGGGAAGACAGGCGCCGCATGCGCGAAGAGGTCCTGTCCGCGCATGCATAACACCTGCGCATGGATCGAGAAGCGCTAATGAATTGTGCGCCGCGCGACCGACCGTAACATCCCTGCACGAATACAAGCATCGGAGCAGCATCCATGAATTCGCTTAAAGCCGGCCTGTTCGCCTTCGCCGCCGCGTCCCTGACCATTTCAGCAACCGCGTCGGCGCATCCGGGCCATGCCGATGCAGAACTGCCCGATTCCTATGCGATCTCGACCCCGCAGATCGCTTTCTACAACACGCCCAACCGCAAGCATGTGCTCATCAACAAGGGCGACCCCGTCACCCTGGGCAAAGTCGCCGTCGATCTCAAGACGGCGTCCAACGTGCTCGTTCAGTTCACCAGCGGCCTTGCGACCGTGACCCCCGAAGGCTGCCCTTGCTCGGTCCGCGTATCGATCCAGTTCGACGGGCAGGATCCGATCGTCATCAAGCGTGTCAACCTGGGCACAGCCAAAACCATGATCGGCGACAAGTACCAAGTCGATCGGCAGTCCGCCGACGGTTCATTCGTACTGCCGCTTCCGGCAGGGCATCATGAAATCTCGCTGGTCGTCCAGCGCATCGAAGGCGACAGCGAAGTGTTGCATGCGTTCTACCCGAACATGCAGGCGCTCGTTTTCCCGGCCGCTCCTCATAAGCACTGAGGCGAACAACCCTCACCTGACGCCCAGCCCGGACGATCCCGGGCTGGGCTTTTTGTCGGCACTTGCGTTTCGTTAAAGAGAGATGACTTTACCTTGAATGACCGTTGGTCATTCAAGGTAAAGTCATCGCGCCCTAGAACATCGCCCTGAAGCCGAAGACGGCGGAGAGGCCGGACACATCCTCGCCGGCGGCGCGGGCCAGTCGTGCGGTTCCGGCCAGCTTGCGCTCCCAGTGTACACCGACATAAGGCGCGAGGGAGCGGTTGCGTTCATACCTCAGCCGAGCGCCGAGTTCGAGGCGCTCGAACCCCGATCCGACCGCCAGTGCGGGTGCATCCTGAAACGCGAAATCGACTTCGGCTTCGGGCTCCACCACCAGCGACTGGGTGATGCGCTGCTGATAGCCCGCCTTGCCGCGCGCATGGACATCGCCTTTTTCGGACACCAGCAATTGCCCGGTAACGTCGAACCAGTAAGGCGCCAGGCCCTCGATCCCGATCAGGGCGTAAGTCCGCCGGGGATCGGGGCGAAAATCGTGGCGCACGCCCAGCTGCAGATTGAACCACGGGTCCAGCGCATGACGCCAATAGGCATTGAGTTCGATACGTTCAGCCCGGTCGCCGAAAGTGCCCTCGCCCTCGCTGGCAAGCACCGCGCGATCGATATCGCCGCCGTACCAGGCCTGCCCGTCCCAGCCGAAGCCATCCTTGCCGTTGGCCGCCCGGTATTCCAGCCGGTCGATCTGGAGCGCGAAAGTGCTGAAATCCATCTCGCCGATCATCGCGCTGCGCGATGCGGCCATCCGTTCGGGTGCGAACACGCGGTCGGCGGCGTGGTCCTGCGGCGGCAGCGGCGCTGGCGCATCGCCCGGCTGATCCGCGGGCGCCTCGTTCGCCGACATGTCCATCATGGAGTGGTCCATCCCCGCGTGATCCTGACCCCAAGCCGGTACGGGAGCGGCCGCGAGAAGGATCGGCAGCAGTGCCTTGCGCAGCGCCATCAGCCTTCTCCCTGCGCCGAATCGCGCCGTACAGTGACCACGCGCATCATGCCTGCATGCATGTGCAGCAGCATGTGGCAGTGAAAGGCCCAGTCGCCTTCCGCGTCCGCCGTCAGGTCGAACGCCGCCTTGCCGCCTGGCAGGACGTTGACCGTGTGCTTGCGCGCGCGGTGTCCGGGATCGCCCTGTACCAGTTCAAAGAAGTGCCCGTGCAGGTGGATCGGATGCGGCATCATCGTGTCGTTGATCAGGGTGACGCGCACCCGCTCGCCAAGCCGGAAGGGGATCGGCGCTGGGTTTTGCGACATTGCGGTGCCGTCCATCGACCACATGTAGCGCTCCATGTTGGCGGTCAGGTGCACCTCCACCTGCCGCGTCGGCACGCGCGGATCGGGGTTTGGATCGCGCGAATGCAGGTCCGCATACGTCAGCACACGATGCTCGACGTTCTCCAGCCCGGTGGGACGATCCGCCAGCCGGTCCACCGGCATCGGCGATAGCGTGGCGACACCCGGTCCCATCTTCACGGACGGCGCCACAGAAGCATCGCGCATCTTCATGGAATGGCCCGACATGCTCTCGTTCGCGGGCTTGGACAGGTCGATCTCGCCGTCCTGCCCCATGTCCATGCCGGACATGTCCATGCCCATGTCGCGCATGGTCAGGAGCGGGCGCTTGCGAAGCTGCGGCACCGACGCAGCCAGACCCATACGCTGTGCCAGGGTCGCGCGGACCTGCCCGGAACGATCGAGCGCCTCGGCAATGATGCCATAGCTTTGCTCGGCTCCCGGCTCGATGATGAAGTCGTACGTTTCGGCGATGGCAATCTGCACTTCGTCCGTCTCGACCGGCTGGACCAGGTTGCCGTCCGCCGCCACCACCATCAGCGGCAGGCCGGGAATACGGAAGTTGAAATTGGTCATCGACGACGCATTGATCACCCGCAGGCGTACCCGCTCCCCCGGAGCGAACAGCCCGGTCCAGTTCTCCGCCGTGCCATGGCCGTTGATCAGGAAGCTGTACGTCGACCCCGTCACGTCGGAGATGTCGCTGGCATCCATCCGCATCTGGCCCCAGGCAACGCGATCGGACAGCGACTGGTCGCGGCCCGCCACCAGTCCTTCCAGTGTCTGCTTCTGACGGTTGAAATAGCCGCTCAACATCTTGAGGCGGCGCATCTGCTCGTGCGGGTGGATCGGGCTCCAGTCACTCAGGACCAGCACATGTTCGCGTTCGAAGGCCAACGCATCGGATGCGGCGGGGTCGATGACGATCGGGCCGAACAGGCCCATCGCCTCCTGCATGCCGGAATGCGAATGATACCAGAACGTACCCGAATGACGCAGCGCGAACTCGTACGTGAAGGTCTCGCCGGGGTCGATGCCGGGGAAGCTGATCCCGGGCACGCCGTCCATCTGGAACGGCACCAGCAGGCCATGCCAGTGGATCGATGTCTGCTCCCGCAGCCGGTTGGTTACGGCGATGCGCACCGTCTGTCCTTCGCGCAGGCGCAGCAGCGGAGCGGGCAAAGTGCCGTTGACGGTCACCGTATGGCCCGAGCGGCTACCGGTGGCGAAGTGGCTTTCGGCGATCTGCAGCGCGATGCTCTCGCCCGATAGCACGCCCGATCCGGCAGAGGCATGGGCGATTCCGGCGGTTCCGCTGCGCGCCCATGCCGGGAACAGCCTGGACAAGCCGAGAGTACCCGCCAGCGCCCCGCCCATGGCGAGAAGGCGGCGGCGATCGAGGGCGATGGTGGTGAAGTCCGGCGAAGTCATGCCTCTCAATACGTCAGCGGACGCGCTATCCCTCGACAAGGTGCGACAATTTCTGCCGCGCGCGGTAGATGCGCGTTTCCACCGCCTTGCGGCTGACGCCCAGGATCGCGGCGGCTTCGTCCTGCGGCAGCCCCTCCATGGCGCAAAGCAGCAGCGGCTCCTTGAGCGTATCGGGCAGGGCTGCGATGGCGGCGTGAATCCGCGCGACTTCCTGCCGGGACTTCAACGCCGCCTCCGGATCGGGCTGTGCATCGGGCACGTGCGCGGCATCCTCGATCGGTAGCGCGAAGGCGAACAGCCGCCGCACCGCGCGCCGCCGCGTCCAGTCGCGGCACTTGTTGAGCGCGATGCGCAGAAGCCAGGCGCGGAACGGCCGTGCCGGATCATAGCGATGCAGCGACAGGAACGCGGCCACGAAGCTGTCCTGCGTGACGTCCAGCGCATCGGCCTCATGGTCCAGATAGCCGCGCACCATGCGGAACACCGCGCTGCGATGCGCCTCCATAAGCGCGTCGAACCCGAACTGTTTCCCCGCCAGCGCTGCCGCCACGGCGGCTGCATCGTCTCTGGAATCGTCCTTGGAAGCGGAACCCGTCACCGCGGCGTCAGTCCTGCGGCGGCGACGTCAGGGCCTTTGCCACGGCCTTGTCGAAACGGCCGGTCTGGTCGGAACGCAGCACCCTGCGCATGGCGAAGACATGCTGCAGCGTCGCCTTCTGCAATTCACCCATGGCCATGTGCGAGCGGTCGATCGCCTTTTCCACATCGGGGCCATAGGCATGTTCGCGGGTGATCGCAGCGGCCAGATCGGCATTGGCGGCGCGCATCTCGGTTTCGATTCTGCGGCGGTGTACCGAAAAATCCTGCTCCAGCTTGTCGATACGACGCCCTTGTTCCGCATCCAGCGTGAGATCGTGATGAAGCACAACATGCAGACCGCTTTCACCCGACATGTTTGCCCGCAGGCTCTGTCCGATCCACAGCGCCGCCAGCGTCATCAGGGCCGTTGCAACCGCTACGACGCAATACCGATAAAGCGACACCATGCTCAGACTTTCAGAATTCGGGAGGGCGCGGCATCGGGTATCGTCAGTAACGCGTCGCGGTCGTTGCGCCCCAGATCGAGGACGGACGGTTGCTGGGAATAAGCGCCAAACAGCCCTACTATGATCGCCACGCCGCACCCCGTCAGCAGACCACGACGAACCGCCAGACGCTGCTGCCCGGCCGCAACCCCGGCCAGCACGGCGCCGTTGATAGAGGACAGTGCATCGGGCATTCGCTCGTCACGCAAGATGCCGAACATATCCTCAAGGTCGTTCATCTGCCCAGTCTCGCCATGATCCATCACATCTCTTTATACGCGAAGCCTGCGCACATCCCTCAGTGCCGGAAGGCGCGAAAATTCTCCAGCGGTGTTTGAGGGATGCAACGGACAGCCGCGTATCTTCAGGTGCAAGTCGGTCGGAATCCTTCCCCGACTGGATAAAGGACATTCCATGCGCCTGGTTTCCCTCACCGCCGCCGCCCTGGCCCTTGCCGTTGCCGTTGCCGCCGCCCCTTCCATCGTATTCGCCCATCCCAAGCTCGTGAACGCAATGCCGGCGGTAAACGCGACGGTTGGCAAGGCCAATGCGATCTCGCTCACGTTTTCAGAAGATCTCGTCGGGCCGCTATCAGGTGTCGACCTCGTCATGACGGGTATGCCGGGCATGGCCGATCACAAGCCGATGCCGATCAAGGGCATTACCGCCAAGGCAAACGGCAAGATCCTTTCGGTCGCCCTCCCCCGCCCCCTACCGACCGGGAGCTATATGCTGTCCTGGCATGCCGTAGCCGCCGACCAGCACCGGGTCGAGGGCTCCTATACTTTCACGGTTCGCTAAGGGCGCTTGCGTGAACGCCCTCGTCGTCGCCCGTTTCACAAGTTACTTGTTTCTGTTGGGAGCGGCGGGGCTACCCTTTTACGGGACGATCCGGCGCAGGCCGCCATACGATCCGGCCCGGCGCATCGTTCTCCTGTGCATAGCGGTCATTGCCATCGTCGCTTCCGCAGCATGGGCGATCGTCAATGTGGCAGCCATGGCAGGGGTGGAACTGCACGAGCTCGACACCGAAACCGTCTTCATGGTCCTGCGGGCAACACCGTTGGGAAACGTAGTGCAGACACGCCTGGCATTTCTGGTGCTGTTTTGCGCTGCGCTCGCATGGCGTCCCACTCCGTGGCTACTTTCCGTCTTCGCGCTTCTCGCCCTTGCGACATCGGCCTGGGCAGGTCACGCTGGCGCGGGTGAAGGATCATCGGGAACATTGCTTCACGCCAGCGACGTCATCCATCTGTTCGCCGCGGCGCTCTGGCTAGGTGCGCTCCTGTCGTTCACCACGCGGCTGTTCTGCGGGTTGGAGCCCGCACAGGTGATATGCGATCTTGCCGAATTCGCCGACGCCGGAACCATTGTCGTCGCCGCGCTGATCGGCTCCGGTCTCGTTAACGCCTGGTTGATCGCTGATCCGTCAAAAGACGGCCTCGGCACTTTGTCATACGGATCTTGGCTTTCGCTTATCGGCGCCAAAATCCTGTTTTTCGGCGCAATGCTTGGCTTTGCCGCTCTCAACAGATGGCGTTTTGTTCCATCGGTTGTCGCGGGCTCGCCGAGCGCTGTCACAATGCTCAAATGGTCGCTGGCCCTGGAAACTGCCTGTGCGATCACGGTCATAATCATAGTGGCCTACGCCGGCCAGCTCTCGCCATCCGGCGCGTGATCATGCTCATCGGGACATGACGGCAGCTTTCCCGATGTCGCCCAGCAAACTTTGACGATACGATCGGCCAGCGCCTTTGCCCCGGCCCCCAGAGGCGCGCGCGGAATACCGGCAAAGGAGTTGTGCGATGGCAAGTCTCGAAGCCCGCCTGATCGGCCTGACGATCGATCGTTCCATGAAAGAGGCCTACGCCTTTGCCAGCCAGCCCGAAAACTTTCCGGAATGGGCGGCAGGCATGTCGTCCTCTCTTCACCGTGAAGGCGAGACGTGGCGGGCAGAGACACCGCTGGGGGAGGCCACGATCAGGTTCAGCCCTCCCAATGAATTCGGCGTGCTCGACCATTGGGTCACGCTGCCGGGCAAGCCCGTCATCTACATCCCGCTGCGCATGATCGAGAACGGGACCGGCACACAGGTGGCGTTCACGCTATTCCGGCAGCCGGGCATGAGCGAAGCCGATTTCGATCAGGACGCCGCGATGGTCGAGAAGGATCTCGCCGCGCTAAAGCGCCTGCTGGAAAGCCGTGAGCCTCCCCAAAGCGGCCAGGCGTGACCGGCAGTCCCGAGACACCTGAGGCCAAGGCTGCCCGCCCCACCGAGCGTTCGTCCGAGATCGTTCACGAATGGGCGTCGCGGCGAGTTCACAGGCGCGCTGTCGCTGCCGTTCGAGCTGCTCCCGCGCAGCCGGTCGATACGCATCGTTTTGCGCCGCAAGCAACATATGCCGCTACAACCGATTGTAATCGAAGTCTTCCAAAGAGATATCCGTGCGCAATAGGTCGATCGCTTCTTCGCTGCTGCCCGTGACTTGAGCGCTGGCGGCATGCGGTCCTGCTTCCGAAGCGCCTGACGACCCTGCATCCCGCGTCAGCAACGACGAGATCCGCTGGACTGACGCGGCCTTGCGCGATCTGCGTGCCGCCGATCTCGTGCCGGACTACATGACTTCGGTTAATCCGGGCGCGTTCTATGGCTGGCCCTATAGCTACTACGGCAATCACGCAGACCCGCGCGTCCATCCGTAGAAGCCCGAGATGGGGCGGAAGGCGAGCACGGCAGTTGGCATCGCCGCCAACTGGTTGGGATACAAGGTGGTATGGTTTCCCTTCACGACCGGCCGTCCTTCCGGCAAGCCGCGCGAATTCGTGATCGGGTTCATAGGCTTCGACGGCAAGTCCCGGGGGTGTGCGGTGGGCGCGACCTACGATCCGGTCCGCCCCACGCTGGGGGTCGCCGACGACTTGTCGAACACGGTCTGGCGGATCACTCCATCAGGTTGAAGCGCCATTCGTCATTGCGCCCCTTTCCTGTCGCAATAGCCGCCGCGTCGAGAGTTCAACGCGGCGGCCATGTCTTGCAATCGAACTGATCAGAAACGCAGACTGCTGGTCACCATCACGCTCTGGGTATCGAACTTGTCGCCGCGATTGATGCTTGCCCCGCCGGAAGGCGTTATGCGGAAGGGGTTGGTCGGCGGAGCCGTGCCCGCGCCGACATCGACACGGTAATCGTCGGCATTGTAGCGGGTATAGAGATAGCGCGCGCCGATCGAGAAGTTCCGCGCGACCTTGGCTTCCACGCCGCCGCCGACGTTCCAGCCCCAGGCATCTTCCTTGCGGTTGACTTCGGTGAAGCTGTTCGCCCCGTTGCTGGTGGTGAAGCTGTTGCTCACCTTGGCGTAGGACAGGCCGCCCGTCACATAGGGCATGATGCCGCTGCGCGTTGTCACGCCGAGCCGGGCACGCAGATTGCCGTTCCAGTCGATCTGACGGCGCATGGTGTAGTAGGCAGGCGTCGTCGAATATTCGCTCACCGCATCGTCGATGTACGTCTTGCCCGCTTCGGCGACCACACCCGCCACGATGCTGCCGAACTGCCGGTCGTAGCCGACGTGGCCCATCCAGCTCAGCGCATCCTTGTCGCCGCGGCAGCCGCTGTCAGGCGTCGCGCCGCGCGCCGCACCGCCGCATGTGCCGGGAGAAAAGGCATTGGCGCCAGTCGTCGTGGTGACGGTGTCGTTGAAGTTGCCATCGGCGTTGGTGTCGAAGCGCAGATGCTCGTTGCTGTCATTCTGCTGGAACGTGTAACCGATCGAGCCGCCGACATACGGGCCGCTCCAGTCCACCGCATCCCCGTCCTGCGCGAAAGCCGGCGCGGCAAGAGCGAGCGCCATCGCGCCCAAAGGCGCAAAGTACAGTGCCCTCATGGAAATCCTCCTTATCAGACGGCCAACTCAGCCGCTGTCGGAAGGGCAAACTGCGAGGAGCAACCGTTAGTTGCGCCGCTTTACCATGACGTTTTGTTGCCCGTGCACCAATGTGCACACAACCGCTGGTGCACCTCAGCCAAACGTGAAGGCAAACGCCTGAACTCCGGGGTCGAGGAACTCGATTGCGAAAGTACGCTCCGCCGTGCCGCCCTGCATCCTGACCAATTGATAGAGCCGCTGGCCATCGACCGACCCGTTGCCGCGCGGATCGACATCGGCGCCGTGATCGGCTCCGGGCGCCTGGCCATCGATCGTCACCCGGAACCGTACCGCCCGGCCCGCTCGCGTCGGACCGAGTACAAGGTGCACGTCACGAGCGTGAAAGCGATAGACGATGCGTCCTCCTGCAGCGTCGAGCGAAGCCTGTTCGCGGCCGACCGACCATTCACCGGCAAGGCCCCAGGCGTCGCGCTGCGGGCTAGCGGGAGCCGCGTAGTCATGGCGGGTATCTCGGACAAGACCGCCCGGCGAGGCGAACCGCATCGCCTTGCCGTAGCCGAGGTAGGTTTCAGGCGATCGCGCCTTCCCCTGCCCCGCGGCGGCTCCGGCTCCGGTCGCCGAAACCGTGACCGTTCCCGCATTACCCACCGCGCTGCCGTTCTCCGCGAGCAGCCGCTGGATCACCCTTTCAGACTGCGCATAGTCGCCCTCGCCGAAATGATGGTAGCGGATGCGGCCCTTGCCATCGATGAAGTAGTGCGCCGGCCAGTAGCGATTGCGGAACGCGCGCCACACGCCATGATCGTTGTCGATCGCGACAGGATAGGCAATGCCGAGGTCACCTACCGCCTTGCGGACGTTGGCGGGATCCTTTTCAAAGGCGAACTCGGGTGTATGGACGCCGATCACCACCAGCCCCTGGTCGCGGTACTTCTCCGCCCAGGCCCGCACGTAAGGCAGCGAGCGCAGGCAGTTGATGCAGCTGTAGGTCCAGAAGTCGACCAGGACGACTTTCCCGCGCAGTGATTCCGGGGTCAGCGGCGGGGAGCCGATCCATTCGGTCACTCCCGCAAGCGAAGGGAACCGACCTTCTTCCACCAGTTGCCCGCCCTTGCCCATGGCGGCTGAGGACATCGCGTCGTCCTGGTGAAACCGGTCCAGCAAGCCCTGCTCGAAACGCGCCGTGCCCGACAGCGACAGGCGGGTCAGCAGCCCGGTGTCCAGCCCCAGCGCTATAGCGACGACGCCAACCAGGACGGCGACACCCAGCGCCTTGCGGATGCGTTCGCCTACGCCGATCGAACGCTTCATCGCCGCGAAGACTTTTCCGCCCACCAGCAAGGCCAGTGCCAGGGAAGTCGCGGCCCCTGCCGCGTAGGCCAGCAGCAACAGGCTCGTATGCGCACTCGCACCCTGCAGCGCTGCCCCGGTAAGCACGAGGCCGAGCACCGGTCCTGCGCAAGGTGCCCAAAGGAGGCCGGTGGCGACACCCAGCAGGAGCGACGCGAAAAAGCTCGATGCGCCATGATCCGCGCGGTCGGCCGATTGCGACAGCCTTCCTCCCAATGCCACCAGCGGCCGCGTCACCCGGTCGGCGAGGGAAGGAAACAGCAGCAGAAGCCCGAAAGCGGCGAGCACGGCCAGTGCCGCGATCCGCCCATACGCATTCGCCTGGATGGCCCATCCACCCCCGACTGCCGCCAGCGTCGCGACGGCGGCGAAGGTCAACGCCATGCCCAGTAGCAGCGGCAACCCGCTGCGCAGGAACGGCCCGTCGGCGCGCGCAAAGACGAAAGGCAGCACGGGCAGGATGCACGGACTGATGATCGTCAGCACACCCCCCAGATAAGCCAGCAGGAAGAGAATCATGTGGTGTCGTCGCCTTGCCGCAGATGCCGAAGCGCGCCCCGCTCTCGTACGTGGGCGGGTTTGGTGTTGCGATCCATAAACTCCCGCGCACCATAATGATGCATGAATGATCGACGCAGTGCTCTTTGACGGCGAATTCGACGACCGCCTGCATCCTTTCGGCATGTTTCGTCGTATCCTGTTTACAGACGACGCAAGCCGAAAGCCCCGCCCATGAACCGTATCGCCAACACCGCCATGATCGTTGTCACCGTTGCCGGGACGGTAGCCGGCTTCGCCGCGCTTCTCCGCGAGAGCAGCGTCGAAGCCGCTTCCTCCCAGGCCGTGTTCCGCATCCCGCCACCGGCATTCGAGACGCCCGAGGCAGGCAGGCGCGAAACTGCCGTGTTCGCTGGCGGCTGTTTTTGGGGCGTTCAGGGGGTATTCCAGCATGTCCGCGGCGTGAGCAGCGCGGTATCGGGCTATGCAGGCGGCGATCGGGGCAGCGCGCACTACGCGGTGGTATCGCGCGGGGGCACTGGCCATGCCGAGGCGGTGAAGGTCACTTACGATGCCCGGCAGGTCAGTTACGGGCAACTCCTGCATGTGTTTTTCTCGGTGGTCGCGGATCCCACGACGCTCAATGCGCAAGGCCCGGATCGCGGCACCCAGTATCGCAGCGCGCTGTTTCCCCTTTCGCCCGGCCAGCGCGCGACGGCCGATCGATACCTCGCCCAACTTGGCAAGACCGGCGCCTGGAAGCGCCCGATCGTTACCAGCGTGGAACCGTTCAAGGGTTTCTACCCTGCCGAGGGCTATCATCAGGACTACCTGACCTTGCATCCGGATTCGGCCTATATCCGCCGAAACGACCTGCCCAAGGTCGCTGCACTAAAGGCAACGTTTCCTGCGCTCTATCGAAGCAGTCCCGTCCTCGTCTCCGGGCGAGGCGCCAGTCCGTCACAGGAGCGTTGATACGATACCGGTCTGATGCTTTGACCACGACATCGGCACACTCTCAACCCACAGGATATGCAAAAGCCATGATTCCGCACGTTTTCCCGATGAGCCGCCGCGGCTTCTCCTTGTCGGTGGTCGCTGCAGGCACCGCTGCCCTGATCGGCGGGCGAGCGGTCGCCGCTCCGGATGCCCCCCTAAGGCTGTCGGACGCGGAATGGCGAAAGCGGCTATCCCCTCCGGCCTATGCGGTACTGCGCCAGGGAAGCACCGAGCGTCCCTATTCGAGTGCTTTGCTGAAAGAGCATCGCAAGGGCCGTTTTCTGTGCGGGGGCTGCGACCTCGCGTTGTTCTCCTCAACCACCAAGTTCGAAAGCGGTACGGGCTGGCCCAGTTTCTGGAACCATTTCCCCGGCGCGGTGAAGGTCGTCGCCGACCGCTCGATGGGCATGGTGCGCAAGGAGGTGCGCTGCATGCGCTGTGACGGGCATCTGGGCCACGTCTTCGACGACGGACCGCCGCCTACCGGTTTGCGCTACTGCATGAACGGGGCTGCGCTGACGTTCCGACCCGCCTGACGCGTGCACGGGAACGGGATGGCAAGGCTCAGCGGGGCCGGAACGGCCAAGCAGTGACTTTCGCCGCCCACAACGGCAACCAGATGAGTACCGGCTGCAAGGCAAGGCGTGGTATGTGATAGGCAAGTCCCAGTCCATGCCGGGGCCTTGCAAGATCGAGAAGCATATGCTGGACGTTCGCAGGCCAGACGCACAATGCATAGGCTGCAAGTCCCCATGCCGCAGCAGCGCGAAGCCGAGGCACCCATCCTTGTCCTATACCGGCAGCGCCGGCAATTTCCGCAATACCGGTCAACATGACAACCGCTTCAGGTGCGGGAACCCAGCCTGGAACGATCGCGACGAACGGCGCAGGCACGGCCAGATGGAGCGCTCCAGCTACCGCGTAAAGCAGCGCCAGCACCGCGCGGAAGATCGTTTGCAAATCCATTGAGGTCATGATCTTACGAAACGTCCGTGTTGTCACCAGCGCCCTCACAACGGACGTTCCAGGATCGACTCCCGCTGTCCGTTAGTGGATCGTCTGCTGTTCGAACACGGTGGTCCGCCCGATGAAGCGCCGCGTTTCTCGTTCCGGCCCGCCGCGAACCCGGGACAGGGTTAAGCAGAACTCGTTACCGCCGACAGAGAGGTGCACTACAGCGATTTTTCAGGGATTCCGGAGCTGCGCTCTGCCCTTGCAGAACGCCTGCAGCCCCACAACGGCACGACTGTTTCTCCCGATCAGATCATCGTCACCAACGGCCTGACCCAGGCATCCTTCATGGCCTTCATGGCCACGATCGATCCGGGCGACGAGGTGATAGTCCTCGTCAATCCGTGCAATCCCCGGCGCAACCCATTGCGATTGTCGAGGATGATCGCGCCGGGACCGGCTCGCAGGTTCGAACGGGAACCCGACCGGCAGCGCCTTCCTTACATACATGCACATGGATCGATGATGGAGAGCACGCATGCCTGCCCGTTCCAAAGCTCAGCAGAAAGCCGCAGGGGCAGCCCTGTCCGCCAAGCGCGGCGATACCCCCAAATCGAAGCTCAAGGGAGCCTCCAAAGATATGGAAACAACGATGAGCGAAGCGCAACTGGAGCACTTCGCCGCGACCAAACGAAAGGGCCTTCCTGAGCACAAGGACTGAAGTGCCCGGCTCCGGACCCGTTATCGTCGCCGGTTCGGCGGGAACCGCATAAGCCCATAAAACACGCAGCCTGCAAGCTGCACCCGGTCGAGGAACAAACGGGTTCCCGGACCATTCTCGACAGCGAAGTTCCCAAATATTTCTGGAGTGTGAATGATGGAACCGGCAAGCCTGCAATCGAGGGCGCGGCCTTTTGCGCCTTTGGTCCTGGGCTCCATCATGGCGCTGATCGGCCTTGTACTGGCGGCAGGCGGCATCTGGCTCGCGCTGCTGGGCGGCTCGGCTTATTATGTCCTCACCGGTATCGCGATGCTCGCTTCGGGCGGCCTGCTGATCCGCCGCAACATCCTTGGCGGCTGGTTCTATTGCGCGATCTTCGTGCTGACCGTCATCTGGGCCTTTGCCGAAGTGGGCGCCAACAACTGGGCGCTCGTCCCGCGCATCTTCGCGCCGCTGGTGCTGCTGGTGGCGACGCTGCTGGTGATGCCGACACTCTCCTTTCGCCCGGACCGCTGGAAGCTGGGGCTCGGCACCAGTGCAGCGGCTGTGGTGCTGACGGCCGTTTCCGCGATGATCTTCGGGAGCATGGCGGATACCGGCCCCGCGCAAGGCCTGCCCGGCCTGCGCTTCGAGATGAGCGACCCCTCGCTCGCCTCCGTCGGGGACGACTGGCCCGCCTACGGCGGTACCGATGCGGCACGCCGCTTTTCGCCACTCGGCCAGATCACGCCGGATAACGTCAAGAACCTCAAGCGCGTCTGGCTCACGCATACCGGCGACATGCCTTCTTCCGCAAAGATCGCGGGCACGTACGGCGGCGAGAACACCCCCCTCAAGGTCGGCGACACGCTCTACGTATGCACGCCCAAGAACAGGGTGATCGCGCTCGATCCGGCAACGGGCAAGCAGCGCTGGAAGTTCGACCCCAGGGTCTCGGACGACGCCATCCCCTACACCGCTGCCTGCCGCGGCGTGAGCTACTTCGTGGTGCCCGGCACACCGGCCGACCAGCCCTGTGCGCAGCGGATCATCTACGGCACGCTCGATGCACGTCTGTTCGCCATCGATGCCCGTACCGGCGCGCGCTGCGCCGCCTTCGGCACCAATGGCGAGGTCGATACCAAGATCGGCATGGGCAACACGCCGCCGGGCTACGTCTCGATCAACTCGCCGCCGACCATTGTGCGCGGCGTCGTCGTAACCGGCCATCAGGTGCTCGACGGGCAGGATCGCTGGGCGCCCTCGGGCGTGATCAGGGGCTACGACGCCGTAACCGGCAAGCTGCGCTGGGCATGGGACATGATGCACCCGGACTGGAAGGGCTATCCGCCACAGGGCCAGACCTGGGCGCGCGGCACGCCCAACATGTGGACGATCGCGAGCGGCGACGAACAGCTCGGCCTGGTCTACCTGCCGATGGGCAATGCGGCAGCGGACTATTATTCCAGCCTGCGCCGCCCGCAGGAGCGCGATTTCGCGACCTCGCTGGTGGCGCTCGACGTGACCACCGGCAAGCCGCGCTGGAAATTCCAGGCCGTGCGCGACGACGTGTGGGACTACGACTTCGGCGCGCAGGCCAGCCTGGTGGATTACAAGGGCAAGCCCGCACTGGTGCTGCCGTCCAAGCAGGGTGACATCTATGTGCTCGACCGCCGCACCGGGCAGCCGCTGACGCCGGTGGGCTCGATCAAGGCGCCGGGCGGCGGTGTGGAGCCCGACCAGCGTGCGGCGACGCAGCGCGTCTCGCTTTGGCATACCCTGCGCAAGCCAGACCTGACCGAGCGCGACATGTGGGGCATGTCGCCGATCGACCAGATGATCTGCCGCATCCAGTTCCGCAAGGCGAGCTACAAGGGCTTCTTCACCCCTCCCGAAAGCGACCGCCGTTCGATCGAGTATCCCGGCTACAACGGCGGCACCGACTGGGGCGGCGTGGCGGTCGATCCGCGCCGCGGCGTGATCGTCGCCAACTACAACGACATGCCCAACTACGTCCGCCTCGTGCCGCGTGCCGAGGCCAACCGCAAGGGTTGGGCTCCGCGCGATCAGGCGCGCGGCGAGATCGGCGGGGCCGAAGGCGCTGGCGATCCGCAGGCGCACACGCCCTATGCCATCGACGTCAACGCGGGCTGGCGCCTGCCGCTGACGGGCATGCTGTGCAAGCAGCCCCCCTATGGCGGCATCCGCGCCATCGACATGGCGACCGGCAAGACGATCTGGGACAAGCCGCTGGGCGAAGCGCGCACCAATGGTCCCTTCGGCATTCCCTCGATGCTGCCCTGGACGATCGGTACGCCGAACAACGGCGGCTCGGTGGTGACGGCAGGCGGCGTGATCTTCGTCGCCGCCGCGACCGACAACCTGATTCGCGCCATCGACCTGAAATCCGGCAAGGTTCTGTGGAAGGACGTATTGCCTGCCGGCGGCCAGGCCACGCCGATGACCTACACGGTCAATGGCAAGCAGTATCTGGTTATCGCTCCGGGCGGTCATCACTTCATGGAAACGCCGATCGGAGATCAGGTAATCGCCTACGCGCTGCCGTGAAGCCCGGCCGCAATGGCTGACCGTTGGCAGGCTGGCGGTCAGCAGGCGACTTCGCGCAACGATCGTTCGATTTGGCCGCCGCAATAGGCATCGCCGTATACCTCCCTGCTGTCGCTGGCCAGCCGCGCAAGGCTCGGCACGGCCTGCATGCGCTGCGTCAGGGCGTCCACTCGCGGCGCGTGTTCCGGGAGGAGACGGGCGATCGACGGGAAACGATCGGCCATCGTCGACCACAGGACGGCAGTGACGATGTCCGCAAGCCCGGGATAGCCGGCGCCAAACAAGGTGGCCTGTTCGGCGCCCAGCCCATGCTTCTCTGCCGCATCCTCGTAAACAATACCGGCGAACAACATCCCGACAAGGACATAGCCGACATTTCCCAAGAGCAGCTGCGGCGCACGTTCCAGACCAACATCTTCTGCATGTTCTTCCTGGCGCAGGCAGTGCGCCCGCACCTTTCGAAGGGCTCCGCCATCGTCAATTGCACCAGTATGACGATGTCCGGAGCAGCAAGGAACTGCTGGACTACAACTCGACCAAGGGGACGATCACCGCCTTCAACCGCTCGCTGTCCGAAAACCTCATCGAGCAGGGCATCCGCGTGAACGCCGTGGCTCCGGGGCCGATCTGGACGCCGCTGAACCCCAGCGGCGGCGCCAGCCCTGAAAAGCTCGAGCACTTCGGCGAGGGAACCCCGATGGGACGCACCGGACAACCCAATGAAGTCCCACCCGCCTTTCTGTTCCTCGCGTGCGAGGACGCCAGCTACATCAGCGGGCAGGTGCTGCATCCCAACGGCGGCATCATCGTGAACGCATGAAGGTCCCCGAAAACCCTTTGTAACCGCCGGAAGTGCAACTGGGTCACAAGGTCATCCGTAGGACGGGAGGTCACCTGCATCTGCGGCGACCTCCCCTTCGCCAGCTCCGCTTTACTTTTCCGGCTTCCAGCCCATCGCCGAAAGCATGACGTCGAACAGCCGGGTGTTCGGGAAGAACCCGTGAACCTTGTCCGCGCCGGGGCCCGAGGCCGCGGCGATCACTTCTTCTCCCGTATGGCCGCCATGGACGCTGATGACGTCGTTCGTGGTATCGGTGACGCCCGGTTTGGCGACTTCGGCGTCATACTGCCCCGCCAGAGGCTCGCCGCGCGTGCCGCCGCTCATGCGCAGGCCGAAGCTGTGATCGGCGGTGAACAGGAACAGCGTATCCTTGCCGGCAATCTGGCTGATACGGCGGATCATCTCGTCCATCTCCCTGACGTGGCCGAGGCCCTTCTTCGGATCGTCGGTGTGCATGTCCCACTCGACCATCAGGAAGTAACCTTTGGGATTGCGCGCCAGCTGCGCAATCGTCGCCTCCACGGCCGGGATCGGCGCGAAGTCGGCATCGCGCAGCACCGCCGCGCGCGCTGCGTCGCGCACGATCGCAGTGTCCTCGCCGTAGCGATAGCCGGCTGCGGCGAAGGCCTGCTCAGGCGTGGTCTGCTGCTTGGCGAAGGAGGCGGCGGCGTCTGCCCGGCCCTTGCCGATCAGAATATCGACGCCGTCACCGAAGCGGGGCTTCAGCATCTGACGGAAGATCTCGTCCTTGTCCTTGCGCGCGCCGACATGGGCAAAAGTGGCGGCCGGGGTCGCGTCCCAGATCTTCATGTTGGTCATGACCCCGGTGGAAAGCCCGCGCTGCTCGGCATATTCGAGGAAGGTCTTGACCGATGCCACCGCCCCGGCCTGTCCCGTAGGCACGGCCGATACCATGGCGTTGTTGGTCTTGCGGCCGGTCATGATCGCCGTCATGCCCGCGCCGGAGTCCGTCACCCACTGGTTGAGCGACGAGGTATCGGACAAGCCTACATAGGGCATCGAATGAATGAACAGCGACTGCGGCTTGTCATTGGCGAGAATGCCGCCCGCATTGAGCGTGGGCAGGCCGCCCGCATCGCCGATGAACAGGATCACATTGCGCGCTTCCTGCGCCACGGCATGACTTGCGGTGCCGGAAAGCAGAAGCGCGGCGGCTCCTGCCAGAATGCGGCGGGTCTTTTGAAAGGCGGTCATTATCAAGCTCCTTGCTGATCGGGTAACGGCGCCGACTGGCGCAAAAGGACGAGGCGGGCGCGCAGGCCGGGATCGTTGTCCTCCAGTTCGAGCCGCCCGCCGTGGAGCGAGGCCACCGCGCTCGCCAGGCTGAGGCCGAGGCCGGTGCCCGGCGTGCTGCGGGCGGCGTCGAGGCGGCCGAACTTGCGCATTGCTTCATCCCGCCGCGCGGCCGGGATGCCGCCCGCACGGTCGGCGACGCAGATATGCACTTCGGCGCCGACGGCCTCGGCCTCCAGCACGATCACGCCGCCCTCGGCGCCGTACTTGAGCGCGTTGTCGATGAGGTTTGCCAGAGCCCGCGCCACAAGAGCGCGATTGCCATGGACATCGAGGCCGGGCGCGCAAGTGCCGGTGATCTTCACCCCGCCGGCGCAGGCCAGAGGCTGGTATATCTCGCGAAGGTCCGCCAGCATCGCGCCCAGGTCGAACCGCTCGAACGTGCCGCGCCCCACCCCTGCTTCGGCGCGGCTGATCTCCAGTGCGCTTTCCAGCATGTGCAGCACGATACCGACTTCGTGGGCGATGGCCTCGAACCGCGCGTGCGAAGCCGGGTCAGGCGATGCCGCCAGCGCCTCGGTCACCTGAATATGGATGCGGGTCAGCGGGGAGCGCAAGTCGTGCGCCAGAGCGTCGGTCAGGGTGCGGTGTTCCTCCACCAGTGCCTCGATCCGGTCGAGCATGGCGTTGAGGGACGCCTTGAGGCGGTCCACCGGATCGCCGCTGCCGTCGGTTTCCGCGCGGCGGCGCAAGTCTCCGGCGCCGACATGCTCGCCGACGCGGGAGATCGTCTCGACCATGCGGTTCATCTCGCGCACCAGAACGATGCTGCCCAGCAGGCCGATCGGGATCGCCAGTGCCAGAGCCCCGGCAAGGCCGCGCAGCAGCGCCAGCTGCATCTGGATGCGGTTGTCCAGCAGCCCCCCCAGCAGGAGCTGCTCGCCGGTGGGATAGCGCGTGGTCAGGACGAGGAATTCTTCCCCCCGCACCCGGCCCAGCCGGTGCAGCAGGCTGGTCTGCCACTGCGCAGGCGCGCGCACGCCCCGGGGCCAGGCGACGATATTGCCCGCCAGCTTGCGCCCCCGCGCATCGACGAGCAGGATCGCGGTGTCGTCCTTGTATTCCGGCCCTGCCCGGTCGGCGACCGCCTTGCTCAGGTTGGGAATGCCGCCCCGATTGTAGTGGCTGAGCAGATGCCCCTGCTCATGCTCCAGCGGGCGCTGGAAGTTCGACAGCAGGATGCGGTCGGTCTCGAAATAGACGTAGAGCAGCGCCGGGACCGTGCACGCAAAGCACAGCGCCATGTACAGCAGCAGGAAACGGCCCGCAGTCGATCGCCAGGGCGCACGCCGTCCGCGCCGGGGGAAGAGCGAGGCGAGGTTCACCGCGCCGCTCCCAGCCGGTAGCCGGAGCCGCGCACGGTGCGCAGCAAGGGGACGAGGCCGGGGCGGTCGATTTCCTTGCGCAAGTTGCTGACATAGACGTCGATCACATTGGTGCCGGGATCGAAGTCGTAGTTCCACACTTTCTGGAAGATCATCGAGCGGGTGACGACCTGCCCCTGGTTACGCATCAGGAATTCGAGCAGTTGGATCGCGCGCGGCTGCAACAGGAGCACCTGCCCGGCGCGCTCGGCGCGGGAGGTGAGCAGGTCCAGCGTCAGGTCCTCGCAAATCAGCCGGGTCGTTACTGCGGGCGAGCCCGCGCGGCGGCGGTGGACCACTTCCAGGCGGGCGAGCAGTTCGGGCATGGCGAAAGGCTTGACCAGATAGTCGTCCGAACCGGCACGCAGGCCGCGCACCCGCTCGTCCGTGGAGCCGATGGCGGAGAGGATGATGACCGGCGTATCGCAGCCCTGCGCGCGCAGCGTCTCCAGCAGGGTCAGGCCATCAATCCCGGGAAGCATCCGGTCGAGCACGATCGCGTCCAACTCGCCCGCCTGCGCCCGTTCCAGCCCGCACGGGCCGTCGGCCGCGCGATCGACGCGGTAGCCTTCCTGCTCGAGGCCGGAGGCGAGGAAGTCGGCCGTGGCCGGGTCGTCCTCGACGACAAGGATGGTCTTGGTCTTGCTCATGCTGGTCCGCTCTGCGGCGGGGAGACGCCTGCCGACGCCTCCCCGTGTCACGCTCAGAAGTTGACGCGCACACCCGCGAGGTAGCGGCGGCCGAACAGTTCATGTTCGATCGGGCGCGAATAGACGCCCTGGTAGCGGATGCCTGCCTCGTTGGTAAGGTTGTTGGCGTCGAGATAGAGCTGGACGTTCTCGTTGATCGAGTAGCGCACCGAGGCGTCGAGCCGCGCGACGTTGGCCCAGTAGGCATCGCCGATGATGTCGCCGCTGCCCAGCGAGTCCAGGTAGGCCTTCTGCCACTGGTAGCTGACCCGGGCGGAGAAGCCGTAGCGCTCGTAATAGCCCGAGATGTTGTAGATCACCGGCGAGGCGCCCGGCAGGTCGGTGGTGCGGCCATCCGGCGTAGTGGCCTTGGAGTCGTTGAGCGTCAGGTTGGCCTGAACGCCGAAGCCTTGCGCCCAGTCGGGCAGCCCGGCCGCGCGGGCAAGGCCCTCGAACGGCTGCGAGAAGGCGAACTCGAGCCCCTTGATGTGGCCGCCGCCGCCGTTCGCGACGGTCGAGTACCGATAGGCAGAGCGATCGACGCCCGCCGTGTTCAGCACGTCCGATCCGAACGTCGGCAGTTCGACGTCGTAGAGGATGTCCTGAAGGTCCTTGTAGTAGGCGCCCACCGAGAAGAACCCGCGCGAGGGCATGTACCATTCGAAGTACAGGTCCACGCCCTTGGCGCGCTCGGGCTTGGCCTTGGGGTTGCCGCCCGAGACGACCTGGTCGACGTCGCTGTACGAGAAGTTGGGGCGCATCTCGTCATAGTTCGGGCGGGCCGCGCCGGTGTTGCCCGAAAGGCGCAGCTTCATGTCGCGGTTGATGTCCCAGTTGATGTGGATGCTGGGATAGACCGAGGTGAAGCTGTTGGACACGCGCGTCGGGGTCCAGGCGCCGCCGATCGACGACAGCGCCGAGCCGGTGTTCCGGATATGCTCGAGGCGGGCGCCGTAGACGATGTTGCCCCAGTCGAAGTAGGTCGTGCCCATGGCGTAACCGGCGATGACTTCTTCGGAGACGCGGTAGTTGTTCTGTTCGCTGGTGTTCTTCTGGATCTGCGAGGCCCCGGCGGCGACATATTTGTCGAACAGCGCTTCGCCGAGGTCGCTGGAGAAGTACTTCCAGCCGTAGCCCATCGGCAGGTTGCCCTTATAGGGCGTGTCGATGCTGATGTCGGCCTGCTTCGGGCTGGTCAGCCCGGCAGCGGCGAGCGTCGCGGCGGTCACTTCGACGACGGTGCGGGTGGAGGTCTTGATGCGCTTGTCGTATTCGCCGCCGAACTGGAACACGGTATCGGCGCCGAACAGATCGAGGTTGTGCTCGATATCCAGCTTTGCCGTATAGGCGTTGGTGCGATCGAGTTGGCGATTGCGCGTCATCGACAGGAAGTTCAGCTCCGTCGGCGAGATGTAGGGGCGCGATGCTCCGGCGCTGTAAGTGCCGTCCGAATTGAGCACCGTATTGTACAGCTGGACCTTCGACAGGTTCGGATCGGTGAAGTCGTACACCAGCGTCGGGCGCTTGGTGAAGTCGGTGGGGCTGCTCCACGAAGAGCCGAACGGCGGCTTGCTGCGGTCGTCGGCGCGGGTGTAGTTGAGGCGCCACTTGACCTTCCACGTGTCCATCTCATGCTCGCCCGCGAGCGTGTTGGTGAAGATGCTCTGGCGCGAGGAGTTGGAGTTCAGCGTGCTCTCGATCTCGGCCCCGTAGAGGGTGCCCTGCATCGGCGTGTTGCCGGTGCGGATGTCGGCATAGCCGGTGGTCTTGCCGACCGTGCTGCTGCCGGTCTTCTTGGCATCCTGATCGAGGTCGAAGACCCATGCGTTGCGCAGTTCGTCATCGCGGAACTGGCTGTAGATGGTCGAGAAGAACACCTTGTTGTCGCTGTCCGGACGCCATTCCAGACGGCCCGAGAACGACGTGTTGCTGCGCGTCAGGCGATAGAGCTTGTTCTGCGTCTTCGAATTCCAGATCCGCTCCTCGCCGCCCTCTTCCTGATCCTCGGGCGAGATTTCCCAGGAATTCTCGAAGTTGTCGGTCACCATGTCGCGTTCGTAGCGCGAGGCGCCGATCAGCACGCCGATGGTGTCGTTGGCAAAGCGATCGGACAGGAAGCCGCTGACGTTGTACTGCTTGCCCTGCCCCAGGTCGTTGTAGCCGTAACCCGCGTCAAGCGCGCCCTTGAGCCCGGGATAGTCGAACGGGCTGCGCGTCACGATGTTGATGTTGCCCGCCACGGTCTCACCCGGCATGTCGGCGGTCACGGCCTTGCGGATGATCGTCTGGCTGGCGATCGAGGACGGGATCGTGTCGAAGCGCGTCTCGCGCCCGGCAGGGCTGATGACGTTGACGCCGTCGAAGGCCATCGTGGTCCAGCTGGCCGGAGAACCGCGCAGGCTGATGTAGCGCTCCTGGCCCTGGTCGCGTCCGACGCTGACGCCCGGCAGGCGGCTGACGGCGGCGGCGATGTTCTGGTCGGGGAAGCGGCCGACGCTGTCGGCGGCGATGACGTCGACCAGCGAAGTGGACGAACGTTTGAGCTGGAGCGCTGCTTCCTCGGACTCGGCGATCGGGCGGCTGCCGCTCACGACGATGTCGTTCGCAGCATCCACCGCGCGGGGCCTGAGCGCCACGCGGAGGTCGGCTACACCGGCCTCGACCGACTGGTGACCGGCCTCGTAGCCGATGTAGGTGATGCTCAGCTGCTGGGTGCCTGCCGGCACGCGCTGCAGGGTGAAACGGCCGTCGCTGTCGGTGACGCCCACGATATCCGAACCTTCGATGCGCACTTCGGCGCCGCGCAGGAAGTCTCCCGATGCGTTCACCACCACGCCCGTCACGCGTCCCTCCGCGCGCGCGGCAGTCTCGGCCTGCGCCTGCGCGGCCGCAGAGGTCAGCGACAGACCCGACACGACGACCGCCGCCATCGCGACACGCAGATGAAGACGACACTTTGAATTGTTCAGAAAAATGGACACGACAAATAGCCCCCTTTTTCACAATTCGATGAATTGTGAATTTGAATAAAATCACGCGTTCATGAAGGCTTCGCCCGCACCTGCGGGATCAGCCGTATTTTTGCCCCATGTACTTCTTTGCACACCGCGAGTTCGTCGCGGCGCACCATCACCGTGGATCGTCGAGACGGGGCACTAGGCAGACCGATTTGCGCTTCTGTGACAGTCGCGAACATTAGGGAAATTTAAGAATCGACTATTGAAGCCCCTGTTATGCCGATCCCGGGCCGATCAAAGACGGCACCGATACCTCGATGACCGGGGACCGTCTCCGAACCGTCACAAAGCCCGCATACCCGCAGCCCGGCCACTCAAGGGAACTTTCACATGACGAACTACACGCCGCACTTGCGCCCTATCGGCGCCATGCTTGCCGCCGCCGGGCTGGCACTTTCCGGCCCTGCCCGCTCGGCGCCGGAGCAGCCGCAGATGACGGTGGAGCGCGTCGTCATGCTGATGCGCCACGGCGTGCGCCCCTCGACCAAGTTTCCGGCCACGCCCGCAGGCACGACCAGGGATGCCTGGCCCAGCTGGTCCACCGAAGCCGGAGACCTGACGCCCCACGGCGCCGAGGGCATCCGCCGCCTAGCCGCCTACGACCGCGATCTGCTGACGCGGCAGGGGCTGCTTCCGGCAACCGGATGCGCCGATGGCGGCGCGATCAGCGCCTGGGCCAGCGGCAGTTCACGCGCGATCAAGACCGGCCTCGCCTTCGTCGAGACGCTGCAAGCCGGCTGCAAAGTCACTCTGGATCACCCGGCGAACGAAGACGAGGAGGACCAGTTCCACCCCGACTCCGCGGCGACCGCGCTCGACGGTGATCGCGCGCTGGCGGCGTCGCAGGCGCAGTTCCCGTCCGGCGGACTGGAAGGCGTCATCGCCGCACGCAAGGGTGACTTCGCTACCCTGCAGCGCATCGTCGGCGTGCCGGTCGATACCGCCTCCACGCTCAAGGCGACGCCGGGGGACAAGCCCGACCTCAAGGGCGGCCTCTCCTTCGGTTCGACGGCCGGACAGACGATCCTGCTCCAGTACCTGGAAGGCATGCCGATGGAGCAGGTCGGCTGGGGCCGCGCGAGCAAGGCGGACATCCGCGCCATCCTGCGCTTCCACCCGGTCAAGTTCCAGTACGAGACCCGCCCCGCCTATGTCGCCCAGCGCCTTGCCGCCCCGATCGTCACGCGTATCGTCGATGCCCTGTCGGGCACGGGCGGGCGCCTGACGCTGCTGTTCGGGCACGACACCAACATCGCAGCACTCGGCGGGTTCTACGACATGCACTGGACCATGGCCGACTACCCGCGCGACGACATCGCGCCCGGCGGCGCCATCGGTTTCGAGCTTGTGCGCGACCGGGCCGGCCGCCGCTTCGTCCGCGCGTTCCAGCAGGCGCAGTCGATGGACCAGTTGCGTGCGCTGAGCCCGCTGACCCGGGCCGCGCCGCCCAGCCGCAGCTACCTGCAAATCCCGGGCTGCGGCTCACGCAAGGCCCTGTGCGATCTGGCGACGTTCGAAAAGATCACGCGCGAGCGACTGGCCAAGCCCACCGACTGATCTTCGGGTCCGGTATCAGACCTTGGATTTTATCTGATGCCGGACCAGCGACGCCCGCGCCACTGCAACACCGCTGTCATGCGGGGGTCTTAACCAAATAGCTATCCTGCCAGGAGATAGCTTGACGTGAACGCGACTGTAACGGCCCACACCCATGCCCGCCCCGATATGGAAAAGGGCCTGGGAATCGCCGGACAACTGGGCTTTGGCGCGGCGATCCTGGCGGCGATCGTCTATGTCGCCTACAGCGTCTATGCCGACGCCAGCGCCTCGGGCATGGCCGCCATCGCGCTGCTGCCGTTCCTGCTGCTCTTCTTGGCGCTGCTCATCGCGCTGGGCTTCGAGTTCGTGAACGGGTTTCACGATACCGCCAATGCAGTCGCCACGGTGATCTACACCAATGCCATGCCCGCCAATGTCGCGGTGGTGTGGTCCGGGTTCTTCAATTTCCTCGGCGTCCTGCTGTCCACCGGCGCGGTGGCTTTCGGGATCGTCTCGCTGCTGCCGGTCGAGCTGATCCTGCAAGTCGGCTCCAGCGCGGGCTTCGCGATGGTCTTCGCGCTGCTGATCGCGGCGATCCTATGGAACCTCGCCACCTGGTGGCTGGGCATTCCCTCTTCCAGTTCGCACACGCTGATCGGCTCGATCATCGGCGTCGGCGTCGCCAACGCGATGTTGCACGGCAAGAGCGGCACCGCGGGCGTGGACTGGAGCAAGGCGACCGAGATCGGCCAGGCGCTGCTGGTCTCGCCGCTGGTCGGCTTCGGGCTGGCCGCGCTGCTGTTCCTGGCGATGAAGGTGCTGGTCCGCAACGAGGCGCTCTACCAGGAACCCAAGGGCGATACCCCGCCGCCGCTGTGGATCCGCGTGCTGCTGATCTTCACCTGCACCGGCGTCAGCTTCGCCCACGGCTCGAACGACGGACAGAAGGGCATGGGCCTGATCATGCTGATCCTGATCGGCACCGTGCCCACCGCCTATGCGCTGAACCGCGCCGTGCCGGAAAGCTACACGCAGGAATTCCACGTCGGCGCCGACAGGGCCTATGCCGCGCTCGGCGGCGGCACGACGCCGACCATGCGCCCCGCCGAAGCGCGCCGTGCCGTCACCTCCTATATCGCCGACAAGACCTACAAGCCCGAGACCACGCCCGCGATCGCTGCGCTGGTGAAGGACATCGATCGCCAGGTCGACGAATACGGCTCGCTCGCCAAGGTCCCCGCCGCCGCGACCGAGAACGTGCGCAACGACATGTATCTCGCGTCCGAAGCCATCAAGCGGCTTGCCAAGGATGACACCGCAAACCTCGACGACACGCGGATCGAGGCGGTGAACGGCTTCAAGAAGTCGCTCGATGCGGGCACCCGCTTCATCCCCACCTGGGTCAAGGTGGCAGTGGCCTTCGCGCTGGGGCTTGGCACCATGGTCGGCTGGAAGCGTATCGTCGTGACGGTGGGCGAGAAGATCGGCAAGTCGCACCTCACTTATGCGCAGGGCGCTTCGGCCGAACTGGTGGCGATGGGTACGATCTTCGCGGCCGACCATCTCGGCCTGCCGGTATCGACCACGCATGTGCTGTCCTCGGGCGTGGCAGGAACCATGGCCGCCAACCGGTCGGGCCTGCAAATGAGCACCGTGCGCAACCTGCTGATGGCGTGGGTGCTGACGCTGCCTTGCTCGATCCTGCTGGCGGGCGGCCTCTATGCGGTATTCTCGATGGTCTTCTGACGGGCCGATGCCCTCGCTTCGCCTGTACGGCCCCGGGGCGGCTTGACGCAGCCCCGGGGTTCGTTCGTGACGGCAGGCAGTCTCGCCTCGACCGCCATCGCGACAAGAATGGCCGACGAACCGCCTTAACGGACGTTTTCCTCGTCGATCTTCTTGCCATGCACATCGAACGCTTCCATCGTCACGTGCTTCCCGTCGACGCGGAACTTGGTGTAGGCGAAAGCCGCAAGCGCCTTCTTGGTGATGCCCGGCTCGGGCCAGTCCACCTTCTCCAGCGACGCCCCTGCGCTGCCGGTCACGAAATAGTGAATGCCGTTGGCCTGAGCCCGCTGGTAGTTGTGCTCGTGACCGTTGAGCACGATCGCGTTGTACTTCTCGATCAGCGGCACCCATTCACGCTGGATGCGGAAACTGCGGTCGCGGCGCTTGTACGCAGTAGCCGTATGGACCGGCAGATGGAACGCGACGAAGATGTTGTCGGCGCCCTTGTTGGCCTCCAGATCTTCCTTGAACCAGGTCAGTTCCTCCTGCCAGAGCTTCTCCTGCTCGCTCTCCGTCGATTTGCCCGCCTGGGCCAGCCGCACCCGGTCGTACTCGCTGTCGAGCACGATGAAATGCGATGTGCCCCAGTTGAAAGAATAGTAGGTCTTGGGCTGGTTGAACATGTCGTGGACCAGCGGGGCATTCGCCTCGTGGTTACCGTAGACGAGTGCAACGTTGGTCTTGCGCATGAGCGGCGCGGTGATGCGGAAGAAGTCGAACCACTCCTGCTGGTCCGGGCCGGTCTGGATGGCATCGCCCAGATGCATCACGAAATCGGGATCCTCCTTCGACATCGTCGCGATCATTTGCGAATGGATGTCGTCGCCATTGGTCTTGTCCTGCTGCTCGATCGTATTGGACACGTTGCCGTTGCGCGATTCCGCATACATCAGGAATTCAAACGGCTGGCCGACCAGCGGCGGTGTCTTGAACTTGCCCTTGCCGGCCGGCCCGGCGTCATAAGTATAGACGGTGCCCGGCTTGAGGTGCGTGAACGTGGTCTTGCGCACCTCGACGGGGAAGCTGGACTGCACCTCCGCACCCTGCCGCACGGTCACGTCGGCGCCCTTTTCCAGCCACGATACGGTGACCGAGGCCGAACTGGTGTTGAGCATGACAGGCGAAGTCACGAAAGGACCGGAGACCTCGGGGTTGCGCGTCTCCTGCGCGGATGCCGCCGTTGCCAGCACGGCCGCCATCGGAAGGGCGGCATGGAACCAATGCATCGTCATGGGTAATCTCCTGAGATAATGTGATATCTTGAAAAGCGTCCGGCGGGTTGCGTTCACCCCCGGTCAGAAGTTGAAGCGGAAGCCGCCTTCGTAACGCTGGCCGTACCGGGCGAATTCGACCGGCCGCGATGCATCGCCGGCGTAACGCCTCAGCGGGGCGTTCAGGATGTTGGCGACATCGAAGTACACTTCGAGGCGGTCGTTGATCGCGTAACGGCTCGAAAAGTCGAGTTGCCGGTCCGCGGCGAAATAGAGGTCTCCCCCTTCGGCGGCGCTGGCGATCGCATCGACCCATGGCGAGCGGTACTGGTAGTTCAGGCGGAGCGAGACACCCGACATCTCGTAGTAGCCGCCCACGTTGTAGATCAGCTTGGAGGCGCCCGGGAACTGCACCGAGCGACCGTCGGGCGTATTCGCCTTGCCGCGATTGACGGTGACATTGGCCTGCACGCCGAAGCCGCCCATCCAGTCGGGCAGTCCCAGCGCCTGCGTGTAAGGCTCCAGCTGCTGCTGGAACACGCCTTCGATGCCGTAGAGTTCGCCGCTGCCGCCGTTGAGTGTCGTCGAATAGACGTAGCCCGAACGATCGACGCCGCCGCTGTTGAGCGCGGTGCTGTTGAAGATGCCGGTCGCGGAGAACAGGACGCCGTCGAGCTTCTTGTAAAAACCGCCGAGGCTGATGAAACCTTGCGGCCTGGTGTACCATTCGAAGTACAGGTCCACCCCCTTCGCGCGCTCCGGGCGGGCCTGCGGGTTTCCGCCCGAAACCGTCTGGCCGGTGTCGCTATAGGTGAAGTTCGGACGCAGGATCGAGTAATCGGGACGCGCCGCGCCGGTGTTGAGCGAAAGGCGCAGCACCTTGCTGGAATCCAGGTTCACGTTGGCGTGCAGGCTGGGGAATACCAGCGTTCGGTCGTTACCCGCGAGGATAGGGGTGGACACTCCCGCCAGCGTCACGAATGCGCGGCCCTCGTTGCTGACCTTCTCCACCCGCGCACCCGCGACCACATTGCCCCAGTCGAACGTCGTCTTGAGCATGGCGAAGCCCGCGAGAACCTCTTCGCTGACCCGGTAATAGTTGGCGGTATTCGGCGCATAATCGCCCGCCGCTTCCGCTTTCGCCAGATTCGCAAGCAGGGTGTCGAGGTCGAAATACCGCGCCTGATAGCCGACCGACAGGCCACCGTCATGCATGCTGTCGGTCAGCTCCGAGGCGTAATCGGTGGTTATCCCGGCTGCGGCCGCCTGCGCCGTGGACAGCTTGAGGCTGCGTTCGCGGGCGATCTTGGTACGGCGATCGTATTGCCCGCCGAACGTCAGCACGCTCTCGTGGCCTAGCAGCGACAGATTGCGCGAGAGGACGAGCTTTCCAGTGTAAGCGTCGGTCACGTCCTTCGCCTTCAGGCCCGACAGGCCCGTCAGTGTGAGCGGATAGGCGCTGACGTCGGACACCGCCCCGCCCTGCGACAGGACACCGCTCGTCGAGCGCTGGGTGGTGTACAGCGACAGGCGCGACAGCAAGGGGTTGGAATAATCGTAGCCCACGGTCACGCGGCTGCCCGCGCCCGCACCGTTGGTGCCGAAGGCGGGCGTCGCATACGTCATCGTGTTCGGAATGCTGCGATCGTCGAGCGCACGGGTATAGTTGGCCCGCCACTGCACGTTCCAGTCGCCGATCTCGTGGTCGCCGCCCAGGGTGTTGGTGCTGACGCTCTGCAGGAAATCCTTGTACGAAATGCCGATGGTCAGCGGGATGCCGTAGACAGTTCCGGCCTGCGGCGTATTGCCGGTGCAGATGTCGGCATAGCCGGTGGTGCCCGCAGCAGGCGGGGCGATAGCGGCGCAGGCCGTAGTCCCGGTCGGCAGGCGGCTTTGCTGTTCGGCCATGTTGAAGACGAAGCGGTCGCGCGCCTCGTTCTCCGTCAGCGCGGTGTAGACGGCGGAGGCGAACAGCCGGTGACGATCGTTGATGCGCCAGTCGACCCGGCCGCTGCCGGACCAGTTGGTATTGGTGAAGCGATAGAACTTGTTCGTGCTGGTCGCCGCCCAATACCGGTCCTGCGAACCCGGGCGGGTATCGCGGGCCACCTGCGCCCAGGTATTCTCGAAGTTGTCGACTAGGAAACTGCGGTGATAGTACGTGCCGGACAGCACTACCGCGATCTCGCCCACGCCGGTCTGAAAGCGATCCGACACCGTGAGTGACGTGTCCACCTCACCCTTGTTGCCGATCCGCTGGACGCCGCCGCCCAGCTTGCCTGCGACGTGCAGGCCGGGGAAATCGAAGCCCGAGCGGGTCACGATGTCGATATTGCCCGCGACGGTTTCGCCGGTCATGTCCGGGGTGACGGCCTTGCGCACGACCACCTGCGAGGCGATCGCCGCAGGAATGGTGTCGAACAGCGTCTGGCGTCCACCGGGGCTGATCACGTTGATCCCGTCGAACGACACCGTCGTCCAGTTCTTCGGTGCACCGCGCAAGTTGAGATAGCGGGCGCGGCCCTGATCGCGCTGGATGGCGACGCCGGGAATACGGCCGAGTGCCTGCGCCATGTTCTGGTCCGGCATGCGGCCGACCGAGTCCGACGCCACGACGCTGACCAGCGAATCCGATGCGCGCTGGCGGGCTAGCGCCGCAGCCTCGGATTCGGCGATGGGGTGCGCGCCGGTAACGACGATTTCCGCGGCTTCGGGCTCGACGCTCTCAGCCTTCGGGCCGGAAGCCGCCTCTCCGTCGTTTCCCGCCGCGAGCACGACGACGCTGCCGCTGTCCGAGGCCACCACCAGGCCGCTGCCCTCGATCATGCGGGCGATCGCCGCGCGGGTTTCCATCTGCCCCTGCACCGCATGGCTGCGGAAGCGGCGGGTCACCGCGTCCGGCGCGACGATCTGGATATCGGCCTGATGGGCCAAGCGCGACAGAGCCGTGCCCAGGTCCTGTGCCGGGATGTTGAAGTTTCTTACTTGCGCAAGCGCAGGCATGGCGATGGTCAGCGCGGCGATACCGATCCCCGCCGCCAACCAGGACTTCGATGTCATGAACTGTCCCCTTCACGCGCAGCGATCTGCTGCCCACGTGAAGAAGAGTTCAGGGAAATCGCTTCCCGCCATCCACCCCGGAAAAAATCATCAACGGCCCGGGTTCACTTCCGCCGGATCAGCACCGAACCGTCGCCGGACACCGCTTCCAGCCCCAGGCTGAGCGCGGCGTCGCGGGCGAAGCCGACCGGATTGTTGATCGAATAGACCCCTGAAACGCGCAAGTTCGCCACGGCGGCATCCTGCAACTCTATCCGGGTTTCGGAATAGCGGCCGAACTCCTGCGCCGCCTCGCGCAGGGAGAGGCCGTTCATGTCGACCATGCCCGAGGTCCATGCCGAAACCTGTTCCAGCGCATAAGGCGAAAGCGCCTTTTCGACGATCGCGCCGCCATCATCCAGATGGAGCATCCGCCCGGCCGTCAGGCGGTTCGCAAGCATCTTGCCGGCGCGAACGACCTCGACGATCCCTTCGGACACCACCACGCGAGTACCCGATCCGGAATTGCGCCAGACGGAAAAGCTGGTGCCGATCGCCCGGACGGTGACATCGCCCGCCAGCACCAGGAAAGGACGAGCGGCATCCTTGATGACGTCGAAGCGCGCTTCGCCGTCCAGCAGTTCGACCTTGCGCACGGCGCTGTCGAAAGCCACGGCCACCTCAGTCGCGGTGTTGAGGGTCATCGAGGATCCGTCGGCGAGCGGGTGCCGCTGGATCACGCCCTTGCCGGTGGACACCCGGCTTTTCTGCGTGAGCACGGCATAGGAAAGACCCGTACCCACCACGGCCAGCGCCATCGTGCTGCCGCCGATCAGCATCTGCCGTCGATCCATGCCGAACGACGGCATCCGCCATGTCCGGCCCCGGTCGGGATCGAACGCAGGTCCCAGCGCGGCGGCCTTGTCCAAATAGAGATTCATCGCGCTCGCACGCGCCAGTGCCCCGGCGTGGCGGGGGCTTGCCGCCATCCATGTATCGAGAGCATGTTGATCATCCGGGCTCAGCGGAGCCCGGTCGATCCTGGCCACCCAAGCCGCAGCAATTTCATCAATGGCGTTCGGAGGAGGAGCCACCAACGACCTCTCCCCATGCCGGGTCCGCGATTCGATCATCTCCCAATGATGTCGCCAATCGCCGGTTTCCGCCACGTCCAATCGCTCCGGAGAGCAATATGATCGCCTTTGCCATATGTTTTTCCACGGTATTTTCGGAAATACCCATCTCCGCCGCAACCTGCCGCTGCGACAGACCATGCAACTTTCGCAGCACGAAGGCCTGCCGGCACTTGAGCGGCAGTTGCTCGATCATGGCGCCGAGCCGCTTCAGTTCCTGACGATCGGCCACCACCACCTCGGGGCCAGGGCGATCGCAAGGAACCTGAAGGCTTTCGGCTTCCGCGAACCGATCCATCTCGACGACACGGCCCTTGCGCAAGCTCTTGAGCATCACCGATTTCGCTACGGTGAACAGATAGTTGCGCGGCGCCGCAATATGATCGACGGCCTGCATACCGGCGAGAATTGCGTAAGATTCCTGGACCACGTCATCGACATCCGAAGGCGGCAGACGCGTGGCGAGCCAGCGGCGCAAGTCCGGTTCGTGCGGGATGATCTCCCGCGCGATCCACTGCATCCGGGAGGGAGAGAAGACAGGCATGGGCGCCGCCTATCGGCTCGATGTGACAGGGGCGCTACGATCGCGGCATTGACACCGCAAAACCATGTGATGCCGAGCGGTCTGAACGGCAGCGCCGTTGCCCGGATATTGCCGCAAGCGATCAGAATGCGATGACGTCAGGTCGGATTATCCATGCAAGGCACAGTGATCGCGTTCTAGACGTCCATATCGGAACGATCTTGCGCATGGACCCGGCAAACGAGACGTCCGTGCCCATGGAACGTCGCTTCCCAGCATTGGCCTGTCGCGACCTCGTGCACGCCGGTCACGGCCCCTGTCGATACGAACTGCCCCTTGCGAAGCGGCATGCCGAATGCGTGTAGCTGCTCGAGGGCAAAAGCCATGGCAGCCATCGGACCTCCGGGCAGCGCCGAGGCTTCGGCGGTCCTGACCTCGCTGCCGTCGACCGAACTGGTCACGGTAACATCGTCGAGCATCGGACCGGGCATCAGCGTCGTGAGCGGCCCGACGATCTGCCCCGCGTTGTTGCCGAAGGCGGCGATCGACGCCGTGGTGGGCAACGCCCCGATCCCAGTTACGGGACTGCCCGCGAGTTCGATGCCGGTGTGAATGGCACCGACGAGTTCCGCCGCGCCCGCGCGCGTCCACGCCGCGACGTGCGGTGGCTGGTCGGCGCTGGCGAAGGCCACCAGTTCTGCCTCGAACGCGCCGCTTCCATCCGGGATCAGACGAAACACGCTCGTTCGGCCATCCTCGACATGGACGACATCGCGCGCGAACACCGGCCCTATGAAGCGATCGACGCCGTAGCGTTCGCTCAAGCGGGCGTCGAGGCGACCGACTTTCCAGCCCGCGATCGCATCATCCCATCCCTCTATGGCGCAGCGCTGGATGGCATAGGCCGCATCGAGCGTGTCCGGCACGGCCTCCGGAAACAGCGGCAGGGCTACCTGCCGCCGCCGCGCATCGATGAGCGCGGCGGCGATGCTGCGAACCTGCGCGAGGGCTGCCACGCTCAACGCGTCCACTGCACCGAAAGCGGCAGCACGCGCGACGATCCGCCGACGAAGGCCTTGTAGGTCCCGTTCTCGACCTTCCAGTCGTTCGCCGCAGTATCCCATATCCGCAAGTCGGCGTCCGTCAGGTCGAACGAGATGCGCTGGGTCTGGCGGGGCTTCAGCTCGACGCGCTCGAAACGCTTCAGCTGGCGCTGCGGCTCGCCCGCGGCCTGCGGGAACGCGAGGTAGAGCTGCGCGATTTCCGCGCCCGCCACCTTGCCCGTGTTGCGCACGGTGAAGCTGACCCGCCAGCCCTTGTCTGCCTTGACCAGCTTCATGCCGCCATAGGCGAAACTGGTGTAGGAAAGGCCGTGGCCGAAGGGGAACAGCGGTTCGATCGCCTTGTCGTCATACCAGCGATAGCCGACCAGCAGGTCCTCGCTGTAATGCGCCTCTAGGTTTTTGCCGGGGAACGTCGCGAAGGTCGGGTTGTCCTCGATCCGCCTGGGGAACGTGACCGGCAGCTTGCCCGATGGGTTGGTGCGGCCGGTCAGCACGTTCGCTTCTGCGTTGCCGACCTCGCCGCCCAGGAACCAGCCCTCGACAATCGCCGAGACCTTGTCCTTCCACGGCATCTCAACCGGCCCGCCGGTGTTGAGCACGACGATGGTGCGCTGGTTCGCGGCCGCGACCGCTTCGACCAGCTTGTCCTGCTCGCCGTAGAGCTTCAGGTTGGGACGATCGGCCTCCTCGCTTTCAGAGGTCACCGAGCTGCCGACGAACACGATCGCCGCATCCGCGCCCTTCGCCGCCTCGACCGCCTGCGCGATGGAGCCGACCGGCTGCTGGATGCCCAAGCGATAGGCCAGGTTCCAGTGCCGGGCGGGCATGAAGTCCATGCGGAACGGATAGGCGCGGCCGGCCTCCAGATGCACGCTGGTCCGGCGCTCCCGCCAGCCGAAGCCGCCGAACAGCGGCGAGGGCGAGTTGGGCTGTGACGGCGCGATGACCGGCTTGCCGTCCACCCACACGCTGGTGTTGCCCCGGTCGATCATGCTGAAATCATAGTCGCCGGTGGTGGGCGGCCAGAAGTAGCCGGTCCACTGCATGACGACCTTGTTCCCGGCATCCTCCGACAGTTCCGGGCCGAAGTAGAAGCGCATGAAGACGTCGTCGGTCATCGTGCGCACCGGGGCGCCGTCCATGCTGCCGCTGGTCCACAGCTTCTGCGTCAACCCCTGTTCGTGGCGGTCGGCGGTGGTCGAGAACATGCGCGGGTCGGCCATCGCCGCGAAGCGATCGTTGGTGACGCCGATGGCGTGATCGATCCGGGCCTTGGGCAGCGCCGCCCTCAGCCCTTCCAGCGGCGTGGTGACGCGGATGGCGGTGACTTCGGAACTGCCCCCGCCCTGGATCATGCGGGCATCGGCGTTCGGGCCGATCACCGCGATCCGGCGGATCTTGGCCGGATCGAGCGGAAGCGCATGGCCGTCGTTCTTGAGCAGGGTGATCGCCTGCTCGGCGGCAGCCAGCGAAGTGGCGCGGTGTTCTACGCTGTCCACCTTGTCCTGCGGCCGCAGTGTCCAGCCGTCCATCCGGCCCGAGCGAATGATCAGGCGCAACATGCGCGACACCGAATCGTCGAGCGTCGCCAGGGACACGTCGCCGCGTCGCACCGCCGCGACCATGTCCTTGCCGAAGAACTTGGCCGGCGCGGGCATCTCGAAGTCCAGTCCGGCATTGATGGCAGGCGCGGTGGAATGGGTTGCGCCCCAGTCCGAAATGACGACGCCGGGATAGTGCCAGTCGCCCTTGAGGACATCGCGCAGGAGCCACTTGTTCTCGGTCGAATAGAAGCCGTTGACCTTGTTGTAGGCCGCCATCATCAGCCCCGGGTCGGTTTCCTTCACCACCGCCTCGAAGCCGGGCAGATAGACCTCGCGCAGCGCCCGCTGCGAGACGATGACGTTGACGGTCTGGCGATCGGTTTCCTGGTTGTTCACCGCCAGATGCTTGGCGGTGGCCATGACGCCGGTGGACTGGAGGCCCTTGACCCAGCCCACTGCCATGCGGCCGCTGAGGTAGGGGTCCTCGGAATAATATTCGAAGTTGCGACCGCCCACCGGCACGCGCTGGATGTTGAGGCCGGGGCCCTGGACGATCGAATAGTCGAGCGCGCGAGCTTCCTCTCCGATGGCTTCACCCACCCGGCTTGCCATCGCGGGGTTCCAGGTAGCCGCCATCGCGGAACTGGCCGGGAACGAGGTGGCTTTGTATGTTTCGTTGGCGCGGATACCATTGGGGCCATCGGCCATGCGCACGGCCGGAATGCCCAGACGCGGCACCGCGGCGGTCGCAATGCGCGATCCACCAGCGAGAAGCGACACTTTCTCCTCCAGCGTCAGTTCGCCCAGCAGACTTTTCACCCGCGCGGCGATCTCCTGCTCCGAAGGGGCGGCAGTCGCGGCGACGGTCTGGGCCGCCGCAGGCATCATCCCGATCGGGCTTGCGAGCGCCGAGGCGAGCAGCAACGCGGCGGCGCGGCGGCGCGGCGATCGGGATCTGGAGGTCATGGGCATCGGGATCTTCCTATGGAATGATGACTTTGCGTCAGGTCGGCAAGGCAGCCAGATACGAATGGGCACGCGCCGCGATTCCGGCGGGATCTTCTTCGTATGGCGGATCTTGTTCGAAGAAATAGTGCACCGCGCCCGCCTTCCGGGCGACAGGCAGGATCTCTCGCCAGTCCAGCACACCAAGGCCGAGCGGTGCGGACTTCTGAACGAAGGCATAATCGGGGGTGGCGGCGGCCACGTCCTTGACATGAAGCTGGGTGAAACGCCCCTGATGAGCGCGCAGCAACGCTATCGGGTCACGCGCGGCCGCCGCGACCCATCCCACGTCCAATTCGAAATCGACGCAGGCCGGATCGGTTTCGCCCAGCAGGATGTCCATCCCGCAACCGCCTTCGGGCAGCGGCGCGAATTCGGCGTTGTGGTTGTGATAGCCGATGCGCAAGCCCTCGCGTGCGAGCATCGCGCCGGTCCGGTTGAGGAAGTCGGCATTGCGGCGCCACGCACCGGCATCCATCAGATTGCCGATGCGTGCCACGTATTTGCGCAAACGCTCGTCAGGGAGCCTCGCCGGAGCGTTGTCGGGAAATCGAAACGAGGCCAGCGTCAAGGTACGGGCGCCGATGGCCTGCGCATCGCCAACCAGAGCGCCGAGCGGACCGTCGAAGCTGGGCGCATCGTCGCCGCGACTGCGCCCCTGCACGTGGATGCTGGGGCACGAAAGGCCCGCGGCCCGCAGCATCGCCGCGATCGTACCACCCGAGCGGCCATAGAGATTGGCTATCTCCACTTCGCGGTAACCCATGCTCGCCACGGCCCGCAGCGTACCTTCGAGATCGGTCCGGGCCTGTGCGTCCAGCATGAACAACTGGAGACCGAGCTCTGCCCCGGCAGTCCCGAAGAAATGCGGGGGAGCCGCCATGGCAGGCAAAGGCAACCCCGCCGCAAATGCGGCTTTGCCGATCGCGATCAGACAATGACGCCGGTTGAGCATGACGGTTGGGTACTCTCTGGTCTGCAAAGGCGTGACGGCGCCCGGGTTGGGTGGAGAATGCTCCGGGCGCCGTCGTTCGGTCAGAACTTCATGCCTGCCCGAACACCGTAGACCCGCGGCTGCGAGACATAGACACGGCCCGCGCCATAGCCCGAGAACTGCACCGAGTTCTCGATGTTCTTGATGAAAGCGCTGATATAGTACGCATCATCGGGCGCATTGTACGCGATGTTCGCGTTGCTCTTCATATAGCTCGGGTTACGGAACTGCGTTCCATTGCCGAAATAGGTGACATAGTAGTCATCGCTGATCATCGTATCGACATGCGCCGCAATGTCGCCACCGTTGCCGAGCGGGAACGTGTGCGTGTAGCCCGCCGTCACCACCCAGTTGGGCGAGTTGTCGAGCGGACGCCCGGCGAAATCGACCGTCGTGGTGGGACGATACTCCGTATAGTGCCCATCGAGGTAGTTGATCGACAGATCGACGCGATCCTGCGAGGTCGGGATCAGTGTGAACTGCGTCTCGATGCCCTTGATCGTCGCCTTGCCGGCATTGAGCGTCGTCAGGCCGATCAGGCCCGGCGAACTGAGCTGCATGTTGGTGTAGTCATAATAAAAGCCCGCGAGGCTGAACGTGATCATGCGGTTCAGAGCCTTGCCCTTCACGCCGACCTCGTAGGCGGTCAGTTCTTCCGGGTTGTAGTACAGGTTGACCACCGGGCTGGTGCAGCCCGGCGAACCGGCCGCGCAGCCGTCGTTGAAGCCGCCGGCCTTGTAGCCGGTCGATACGGTGCCGTACGTCAGGATGTCCGGCGTGACATCGTATTCCGCGCCGGCCTTCCAGGTCAGCTTGGAGTCCGTGCGCGCGGCATCGTTGATCGACGAGAGGACATTGGTGTCCGCGCCGATGACCGAGGAACTGCGATCGTAGATCGTCGCACCTAGGCGCGATTTCTGATCGTGCGAATAGCGCAGGCCGCCGGTCAGGCGCAGCCCCTTGACCACCTCGTAAGTCGCCTGGCCGAAGGCCGCCTTCGATTCCGCTTCGACCGGCCCCTGCTGGAAGGTATAGAGCGGGAAGCCCGCATAGCCATGCAGAACCGTGTCCGCGTAGTCGGACTTCTCCTTGAAGTAGTAAAGGCCCGCAACTGCCGTCAGCGGTCCGTCGCCGGAAGTGGCGAGGCGCAGTTCCTGCGAATTCGACTTGTTCTTGGTGTACTGGTACTGCTCGGCGTAGCGGTTCGCGTTGTAGTTGACGTAAGTGCTGCGCTGGTCCTGGTCGAAGATGCGGTAGGAACCGAGATACGTCAGGTTCACCGGACCGAAATCCCACTTCGCTTTGGCCGTGACGCCGTAGATCTTATTGTCCTGATAGGGGTCGCTGACGACCGGATAATTGACCGTGCGCGCCTCGCTCGACGAGGGATGCAGGTACACCGGACTGGTCGTGGTGGCCGCGCCGTAGAAGTTGGCCATGGTGACAGCCTGCGTGCCCGCGCCGCCCTGATGGGTGTAGTCACCTACGATATAAAGCTCGCCCTGGTCGTCGCTGCCGAACTTGGCATCGAGGCTCAGGCGCCCGGCATATTCGTCCTGGTCCTGCCCGAGCTTGTGGTCGCCGACGCCGGTTCCCGCGATCAGGTAGCTATCATGCTTGTTGTAGGCGCCGGCGGCGCGCACGGCGATGCGGTCGCTCAACGGCACGTTGACCATCGCATCGACGCGGTAGGTATCGTAGTTCCCGTATTCGGCATTGACCGCCGCCGCGAACTTGTCGGTCGAAGGACGGTTGGCGATGATATTGACGACACCCGCCGTCGCATTGCGACCGTAGAGCGTGCCCTGCGGTCCGCGCAGAACCTCGACGCGGCCGATGTCGTAGAATGCACCCGAAAGCATCTGCGGGCGAGCCACATAGACGCCGTTGAGCATGAAGGCTGCCGAGGGATCGCCCTTTTCCGTACCGTCGGCGCTGGATACGCCGCGGATGGTCACCTGCAGACCGTTCGCCTGATCGATGCGCACGGTCGGAATGACGGTAGCAAGGTTCGATGCATCGGTGATGCCCGCGCTCTTGAGCTGGTCGCCGGTCGCCGCGCTGATCGACAGCGGCGCCTTCGACAGCAGTTCGGGGCGCTTCTGGGCCGTGACGATGATGTCACCGCCGGCCTGCTCGTCGGCCGCAGCGGGCGCTTCCTGCGCGCTGGCGGGCAGCGTGAACATCAGAGACGTGGCAAGGAACGTGCCTCGCAGATACAATGCAGCCTTCGTCATGGTAACCCTCATGGTAAAGTGAATGGGAGCACCGGCGAGCATCTTGCTTCTCCCGGCACGATAGTTCCTGCGGCAAATTCGGTTTCGGCGGTGGTCAGCCTGCGCCGGATATTTCCAGCGCGGGCCTTGCGATGAGTGAACTCCACCAGTTGTCCGGCAGAGCGGCGATGAAGAGATTTTCGGTGCGATAGTGCGCGATCAGCCATTCGCCGCCGACCTGCTCGAACGCGACGTTGAGGCGGCTGGAGCGCAGCAGCGAGCCGCCTGCGGCATCGACCCAGGGCTGGAACTGGACCCAGTCGCCGGTGACCCTGTCGCCCGTGGCCTCGAGGCTTTCGGTGCACAGGTAATGCGTATTGAAGACCTGCACGGGTTCGCGCTGCGTATAGAAGTTCAAGAAATGCGCGGCGATCGCCTCGCGCCCGACCTGGCTGCCGAACTGCGCGCCATGCGCACCGCCCACGCCTTCCCAGATCGCATCGGGCGCGAACAGCGCCGCGATGGCCCGGGCCCGCTCCTCCTCGCTCGCCCCGGCCATGAGGCGTGGCACGTCGCACAGGCGCATGTAGCGGCCCAGCGTGCGGCGCGCTCCGGCCTCAGCCTGGAGCAGCGCCACGTCCGCGCGAAGCTGGTTCAGCTCGGCCTGCAATTCGCAAATCTGCCCGATGGCGGCATCGGTCCCGGACGATTCAGACATCACGCGCCTCCCGGACGAGCGCGGCGGCGCTGCGCAAGGGCTGCCAGGCCAACAGCATGGCGACGATGCACACCGCTGCCAGCGACAGGTGGACTTTTGCCGGATCACGCAGGACCTTGTCGGTCAGCAGCGCTACCAGGCTCACCCCGCCGGTCTGGCCGATGAGGTTGGCGATGAGCAGGAACAGCGCGGTAATCTGCGCTCTGACACGCGGCGGCACGCTGGTCTGCAACGACTGCGATGCATGGACGAGCGGCCAGGGCGCAACGAACAGCGCCATCGCCGTACCGAGCATCAGCATCGGCCCGCTCCCGGCGACGGCGATGATCACCATCGCGGGCACCATGACCAGCATGCCGATGATCGCCGCCCGCAGAGGCGCACTGCGCCCATAGGCGGCGGACAGGCGATCGGCCAGCCAGCCTGCGGTCAACGTCCCCAGCGGGCAACAGACCAGGACGAGCGCGCCCGCGGTCAGCCCCAAATGCGCGGCATCCAGTCCCAGCCGACGCCCCAGCATCGCCGGCAGCCACGCCATGATCGAGAAGAATGCCGCCGCAAGCGCGGTGAACCCGCAGTAGTGCCGCACGAGGAAGGCGCGCTGCGGCTTGAGCTGTGCCCAGGCTGCTGCCAATGACACGCGATCTGCCGCCGTATTGCGGCGCGGATCGCGCACCCCGAAGAGGATCACCGGCGCAAGCACGAGGCCCGGCAGGCCGACGATCACGAACATCTGCTTCCAGACGGCCAGATCGCCGAACAGCGGCAGCCCTGCGCCGGGGCGCGACAGCATCGCGACCAGCCCGCCACCAAGCAGGTAGGCCGTCGCCGCGCCGAACTGGGAGCCCATGGAAAACACCGCAATCGCGCGGCCCAACATGGCGGGCGCGACGATATCGGCGATCAGCGAATAGGCCGCAGGCGTCAGCGCGGCTTCGCCGACGCCGACAAGGATGCGCGCGATGAAGATGTGGCCGTAGCTGTCTGCCAGCCCCGACGCGATCGTCGCCAGGCTCCAGCACAGGATGCCCGCTCCGATGACCCGGTTGCGGCGAAAGGTGTCCGAGGCCCAGCCCAGCGGCACTCCGGCGACGGCGAAGAACACGGAGAACGCCAGCCCCGTCAGGAAACTGAAGCGCAAGTCGTCGATCTGGAGGTCGGCCTTGATCGGTTCGATCAGCAGCGCAAGGATTTGCCGATCCACATACGACAGCAGGTATACCAGCGTCAGCAGCCCGACGATGACCCAGGCACCGCGCGTTTGCACCGACGCAGCAGCCTGAGGCGAAAATGCCGATGGGATTGGATCGACTTGCATAAGCGCATTGTCCCTGAACTTCGCCCAGCCACCGCAGCCCGAAGCCAACGCACACGCCACCGGGCATGCGCGTTTCGCCATGGTCATAGTCGCGGCCGTTGAAGGGCTTCGATTCGCTTGCGCCACTCGTTGCGATAGCGCGATATCTGCATACCGTTCTCATTCGAAAATTGACCCATGTCAAACCAAAAATGTATAAATGCGTCAAATATGGTTGCATGATGAAATATACGTGCGTAAAGTGAATGCACTTAGCGCGAGGTGTTCATGACCGCTTTCCTCCCCGAAGATGCTGAAAAAGGCAGCAATGCCGAAGAGGCCTACGCCGAGGTTCTCGGCCGCCTGCGCCTGGGATTGATCGCTCCCGGCGACCGCATCGTGGACAAGGCGCTTGCCGCGGAACTGGGCATGTCGCGCATGCCGGCTCGCGAAGCCCTGCTGCGGCTGGTCCACGAAGGTTACCTTGTCGGTTCGACCAGAGGCTTTAGGCTGCCGACGCCGAGCAACGCGGACATTCTGGAGATCTTCGAGATCCGCAAGATGCTCGAGCCTCGCGCGGCGGCAATGGCTGTGGTCGAGATGACCCCGGAGAGCTTGGCCACGCTCGAGGCTGCATTCGCGGACGCGCAGAAAGCCTACGAGAAAGACGACATGATGGCGCTGTTCAACGCCAACGTCGCGTTTCGCGAGGCTTGGCTGGCGGTGGTGCCCAACGTGCGCCTAGTGGCGATGATCCACAGGCACTTCGATCAGGTCAACGCGGTCCGCCTGGCCACCTTGCACGACAAGGAGACGCGGGCGATCTCGGTGACGATCGCCAGCACGTTGCTGGCGGGCTTCCGCCGCCGCGACTCGCTCTACGTCTACGAGCAGATGCTCAGCTTCATCGAGAACGCACGGCTGCGCTTCGTCGCGCTTAACCCCTTCGATGAACTTGGCCTGGGGAGTGAAGACAAGTGACCGACGAATTTGGTGCCGTCGCGCGGGAACTCGATATCGGCGACGGCCCGGTGCGCGTGCTGGTCAAGGATTGCCTCGACATCGCGGGCTACCCGACGTTCCAGGGCAGCGCGGTCATGGCGGATACCGCGCCGGCAGCCGATGACGCCGAGGTTGTCCGGCGCCTGCGCCGGGACGCTTCGCTGACGATCGTGGGCAAGGCCAACATGCACGAATTCGCATTCGGCGTGACCGGCGCCAATGCCTGGGCGGGCACGCCCGTCAATCCTCGCTGGCCCGATCGCATTCCCGGCGGCTCGTCGAGCGGCTCGGCCGTGGGCGTGGCGGCGGGCATCGCCGATATCGCGATCGGTACTGACACCGGCGGCTCGGTCCGCATGCCCGCCGCCTGCTGCGGGCTGGTCGGCTTCAAGCCCAGCTTCGGTCTCGTCAGCCGCGAGGGCGCTCATCCACGCGAGAGTACGCTGGACTGCGTCGGCGTCTTCGCCACGAAAATCGACGACGTCGAGCGCACCATGGCCACGATCGTCGAACAGTGGCCGACCGAGGAAGCCCCTGCCGCGCTGCGGATCGGCGTGCTCGACGTCGAGGCGGACGGCGAAGTGCGCGCGGCGTTCGCGACGGCCATGACCCGCTTGGGCGACGTCGAGACGTGCCGCGCGGATTCGTTCGTGGACGCCTTCACAGCGGGAATCACGGTCATGGGCGCCGAAACCTGGACCGCGATCGGCGAGCATGTCGATCACCCGGGCATGGGCGAGGACGTACGCGCCCGGGTTCGCGCGGGCAGCATGGTACGCCCCGAAGACCTGATCCAAGCCGAAGCCATCCGCGCCCGGTTCGCCGCCGAGATCGATGCACTGCTCGATCGGTTCGATGTGCTGCTTCTGCCGACCCTGCCGGTGGTCCCGCCGACGATCGAGGAAGCCGCCGACCCGCGCACCTGCGTACCGCTCACCCGGCTGGTACGCCCCTTCAACTTGTCCGGCCACCCGGCTGTGACGCTGCCGCTGCTGTCCGATCGCGGGCTGCCGGTCGGTCTCCAGATCGTCGGCCGCATGAACGGCGACGCCCGGCTTTGCGCCTGCGCGCGCGAAATCGAGAAGCGGCTCACCGCCGCAAGCTGAGTTCGAAGATAGAGGCCCGCCGATCGCAATCGCGGTCTGCGGACCTTCATAACAAGGGAAAATCCATGACCACGACGACCTCCCGGGGCGGCGTCGCGATCGACTGCGGGCACCTCGTCCGCGACGACCGCGTCCATACCTCGCTCTACAAGGATCCGGCGATCTTCGATCAGGAGCTGGACCGGATATTCCGGAACACCTGGGTCTGGGTCGCGCATGAAAGCGACGTGCCCAAGGCCAACACCTTCAAGACCTCGTGGGTAGGCAACCAGCCCGTCATCGTCACGCGCGACAAGACGGACACCATCCACGTCCTGCTCAACCGCTGCCGCCACCGCGCCGCCAGTGTGTGCGAGAAGAAGAAGGGCAAGTCGAGCGTCTTCGTCTGCCCTTACCACGGCTGGAGCTACGGCGTGGACGGCGCGCTGCGCAAGGTGCCGCACGCCTCGGGTTACCAGAGCGAACCGGAAAAGGCGGAGTTGAGCCTCGTCTCGCTGCGCGTCGAAACTTACAACGGCATGATTTTCGCCACCTTCAAGGATGACATCGAGCCGCTCGTAGACTTCCTCGGCCCCGCGAAGAAGTGGATCGATCTGTTCATGAAGCAGGGGGCGGGCTTCGGCGTGAAGACGCTGGGCGAACATAAGTTCCGCTTTCCCGGAAACTGGAAGATCCAGCTCGAGAACACGACCGACGCCTACCACTTCCCGATCGTCCACAAGACCTTCCTCGACAGCCTCGATGCGGAGACCGAGAACATCTTCGACGTGCTGGGTCATGGCGGCTGGGTCGAGAACCTCGGCAACGGCCACTCCGTCATGGTGATGATCCCCGATCTCATCGACCTTGAGGACAATCTCGACGCACCGATCCCCGATCGCTTCGCCGACCTGGCGGCCGAACTGGTGGCCGAAGGCCACGACGACGCGACCGTGCGCAAGGTGGTGCGCGCGGTGGGCGGCACCGGGTTCAACCTCAACCTGTTCCCCAATGTCGCCTGCTCGATGGCGTTCTTCCGCGTGCTGCGCCCGGTGGCCGTGGACGAGACCGAGATTACTCACGTCGCCATCGGCATGGATGAGGGCCCTGTCGCGGGCAACCGCATGCGCCTGCGCCTGCACGAACACTTCCAGGGACCGATGGGCTTCGGCACGCCTGACGACGCCGAGGGCTGGGAGCGCGTCCAGCGCGGTGCAGCGGCGGGCGATGATCTGTGGATCATGGTCAACCGAGGAGTCGATGCGCCCGAGGGGGCCGCCGAAGCCGGCCACGATGCAGGCGATGTCAGCGCCGAAACCGGCATGCGTGCCGCCTATCAGCAGTGGAAGAGGATGATGACGGCATGAGCACCGAGGCGATGACCGCAACCGTCGATGCCGCCGAAGCCTTCGGCGCCATGCAGTTCATCTGGCGCGAGGCCGAGATTCTCGACCGGCTCGACTACAAGGCATGGCTGCCGCTGTGGACGCAGGACGGTCTCTACATCATTCCGACCGAACTCGGCGTGAAGGACCACGCCGATGCGCTCAACGTCGCCTATGACAACGCCGAGATGCGCGAGGCTCGCGTGAAGCGGCTGCGCAGCGGCTTCTCCATGTCCGCCTCGCCGCCGGCCCGCACGGTCCGCACGGTCTCGCGCTTCGTGTTCGAGCGGGACGGCGACGTTCTCGTCGTGCGCTCGGCGATGCAGATCGCCGAATACAAGTTCGAGCGGCTGCGCACGATCGCCGCCGATGTCGAGCACCATCTCGAAGCGGCCGAAGGCGGCCAATGGCAGATCGGGCGCAAGATCGTCACGCTCATCAATGCCGACGATTACCTGCACGGCATCGGATATCTGTTCTAACCGGTGAGGGACGGCTGGAACCGGCAAGTATCGGGGGCCGTGCGGTTTGCCGTCGGCACCCGATACTTGCCGGATTTCCGCAGGACGCGCTTCCTTCAGGACTGATCGGCAAGGCATCATGGAAAAATCAGACGTCGTCATCGTGGGAGCGGGACATGGGGGAGCGCAATGTGCGCTCGCCCTGCGCCAGAACGGGTTCACCGGAACCATCACCGTCATCGGCCGCGAGCCGGAGCATCCTTACGAGCGGCCGCCGCTTTCGAAGGAATACTTCGCGCGCGAGAAGACCTTCGATCGTCTCTACATCCGCCCGCCGACGTTCTGGGCCGAGAAGGAGGTGACCTTCAGGCTCTCCACCGAAGTCACCAAGGTGGACGCCGAAGCGAAGGAACTGACGCTCTCGAACGGCACGACCTTCGGCTACGGCAAGCTGGTCTGGGCGACCGGCGGCGATCCGCGGCGCCTGTCGTGCAGCGGGGCCGAGCTTGCGGGCGTCCACGCGGTACGCACCCGCGAGGACTGCGACACGCTGATGGCCGAAGTCGATGCGGGGACGAAGAACATCGTCGTCATCGGCGGCGGCTACATCGGGCTGGAAGCAGCGGCGGTGCTGTCGAAGATGGGGCTCAGCGTGGTCCTGCTCGAAGCCCTGCCGCGCGTGCTGGCGCGCGCCGCGGGCGAGGAGCTGTCCGAATTCTACCAGAAGGAACACCGCGATCACGGCGTCGATCTGCGCACCGGCGTTGCGGTGGAATGCCTCGAAGGTGACGGACACCGCGTTACCGGCGTGAAGCTGGTCGACGGCGAGGTGATCCCCGCCGAGGCGGTGATCGTCGGCATCGGCATCGTGCCCGCCGTCGGTCCGCTGATCCTCGCAGGTGCCTCGGGTGCGAACGGCGTGGACGTGGACGAGTTCTGCCGCACCTCGCTGCCGGACGTCTACGCGATCGGTGACTGCGCGGCCTTCGCCTGCGATTATGCGGGCGGCACAGTGATGCGCGTGGAATCGGTGCAGAACGCCAACGACATGGCGACCTGCGTGGCCAAGGCGATCTGCGGCGAGGAGAAGCCGTACAAGGCGTTCCCGTGGTTCTGGTCGAACCAGTATGATCTCAAGCTGCAGACGGCCGGGATCAACATGGGCTTCGACCAGACGGTGACGCGCGGCGACGTCGAGGGGCGCAGCTTCTCGGTGGTTTACCTCAAGCAGGGCAAGGTCGTGGCGCTGGACTGCGTGAACATGGTCAAGGACTACGTGCAGGGCCGCAAGCTGGTGGAAGCGGGTGCGACGCCCGATGTGGGGCGCCTTGCCGACGCAGGTGTGCCGCTGAAAGAACTGGTGTGAGGATGACGTCGTCCCGGACCCGATCCGGGACCGCTGGCGGTCTTTAGGCGCGACCTCGGGTAAAGGCGCCCTGCCGACAGCAAGGCGGTTCACGGCCAGCGGTCCCGGATCAAGTCCGGGACGACGTCAGCTTGCCTCTCGCCCACCTCGCCGCCACCGCATATCAGCACCACATCATGACGACGCGGCTTGCCATCGCCCTCCGGATCGAAGATCGCGTGATCCCGTAGCCCACTGCCGCGAGCGAACCACGTCGCCCGTCGATCAAGGAACGGATGCAACGATGTCTTACAAACTGTTGATCGATGGAGCGCTGGTCGATGGCGCCTCCGATATCGAGGTCGTGAATCCAGCCTCCGGCATTGCCTTTGCCAACGCCCCCCGCGCCGACGAGCAGCAGGCGCAAACTGCCGTCGCCGCCGCCAAACGCGCGTTCCCAGGCTGGGCGGCCCTCGGCTTCGCACAGCGCCGAGGCTACCTCGACGCGCTGGCCGAGGCGATCCGCGTGCGCATCGACGATTTCGCCCGCATACTGACGCAGGAACAGGGAAAGCCCCTGAAGGAAGCTAGGCAGGAAGTTCTCGGCGCCATTGCCGCGCTCGCCTACTACGCGCCGTTCGAACTTGAGCCGCGCGTCCTGCGGGACACGGCGGATGAGCGGATCATCGAGCAGCGCTATCCGCTAGGCGTGGTTGCCGCCATCACGCCGTGGAACTACCCGCTGTTGCTGCTGATGGTGAAGCTGGCCCCGGCGCTCATCACGGGCAATACCGTAATCGCCAAGCCCGCTCCGACCACGCCGCTCACCACCCTGCTGCTGGGCGAGGTTGCCGCCGAGATCCTCCCGCCCGGTGTCTTCCAGACGCTGGTGGACCGCAACGACCTTGGCGCCCTGCTGAGCGGGCACCCCGACGTCGCGCACGTCAGCTTCACCGGCTCGACGCCAACCGGCAAGAAAGTGCTCGGCAGCGCCGCCGACACCCTCAAGCGCTTCACGCTGGAGCTGGGCGGCAACGACGCGGCGATCATTCTCGATGACGCCGATGTCGCCAAGGTCGCACCACGGATATTCAGCGGCGCCACCACCAATGCGGGCCAGATCTGCCTTGCCGTGAAGCGAGTCTATGCCCCGCACGCGATGATGGATGCGCTGTGCACCGAACTCGCCCGGCTCGCCGGAGAGGCGGTCGTCGGCGACGGGCTGGAGCAGGGCACCACGATCGGGCCGATCCAGAACCGCGCCCAGTTCGAGAAAGTCCTTGGCTTCATCGAAGACGCCCGCGCGCACGGCACAATCGTCGCCGGCGGGGAAGCGCTGCCGGGCGATGGCTACTTCATCGCGCCCACCATCGTGCGCGACCTGCCCGACGATGCGCGCCTCGTACGCGAGGAGCAGTTCGGCCCGGTACTTCCCGTACTGGGTTATGATGATCTCGACGATGCGATCCGCCGGGCCAACGACAGCGACTACGGGCTGGGCGGCACCGTCTGGACCTCGAACGTGGATCGCGGCATCGCAGTCGCCTCGCGCATCGAGAGCGGGACGGTGTGGGTCAACAAGCACCTGGAACTGCCGTTCGACGTCCCCTTCGGCGGCGCCAAGCAATCGGGCATCGGCCGCCAGCAGGGTATCGAGGGCATGGAGGACTTCACCCAGCCGCGCATCGTCAACGTAGCGCTTGGCTGAGGAACGAAACCCGCTCTATTTTTGGCAACACAATGTGCAAATCATTGCGTTTGATAGAGCGGTAAAGGAGGCGGAAAAGGCGCTGGAAACCTTCAGCGGATAAAAATTCCATGGCTACTGCCGCCGTCATTGCCCCTGTTCGCCCTGCCCTTCCCCTCGGCTGCACTTTTGATCCGGAAGACTGGTACGTCCTTGCCCGTCACTGGTATCCGGTCGCGCTCGCGCGTGAAGTGGGCGAGAAACCGGTCGGCACCAGGCTGCTCGACCAGCCGCTGGTGATCTACAAGTCCGGCGACGAAGTCGTCGTCGCGACCAATGTGTGCCCGCATCGCGGGGTGCCGCTGAGTCTAGGGACGCAGCAGGGCGACAGCGTCGTGTGCCCCTATCACGGTCTCAGGTTCGGGGGCGGCGGCAAGTGCGTCCACGTCCCTGCGCACCCCGCGCGCGACATTCCCGAGCGGCTGCACCTGCGCACTTTCCCCAGCTTCGAGCGCTACGGCCTGATCTGGACCTGCCTCGACGCCGAGGGCGATGCTCCCGCGGCGGGCGACATCCCAGACATGCCGCACTGGGACGAGTCCGAATTCCAGCAGATCACCTGCCCCTGGATTGACATCAACGGCTTCGCGGGACGCCAGTTGGAAGGCTTTCTCGACGTCGCGCACTTCGCGTTCGTGCATACCGAGACTTTCGCCGATCCCGACAATGCCGAAGTCCCGGCCTATGCACCGAAACGGACCGAATACGGCTTTGAGGCAGAATACTGGAGTTCGGTAGGCAACTATCCCATCGGCGTCTCTCAGCGCGGAGTTCCCGGATTCAACTGGCTGCGCCATTTCCGCTGCCACCTGCCGTTCACGGCGACACTGGAGATCCATTTCCCCGGCACCGACCGACTGGTCATCATGAACGCCGCTTCGCCGGTCTCGGCCCGGGTCACGCGTCTGTTCGCACCGATCGCCCGCAACTTCGACACCGACCTGCCGGTGCAGGACGTCTACGACTTCAACCAGCGCATCTTCGAGGAGGACAAGGCCATCGTCGAGGCGCAGATGCCCGAATGGCTGCCGCTCGACCCCACTGACGAGGCGCATATCCCGGCGGACATGAGTTCGATGACCTATCGCCGCGGCCTCAAGCGCCTCGGGCTCAAACGGTTCTTCGGATACTGACGAGGAGTGCCCGAAGACAAGGATGGGCCTTTCGGGGACGCGCTATCGGACCGGCGGGTGACGGATTGGACCGATCCGGCGCTAATGCGCGGGCGCACACACGGCAGCATGATCGCGGCGACCGAACGTCGCGACAGCGCGCAATCGCCTCATCTTTGCAACCCGGAATGCACCCGTATGCCCGCTCGACCCTCGAAACGCACGCCCTGCCCCGAAAAAAAACCTTGCGCCTTTTGCAAAGACACTAATCCAGGCGCGTAAAATTGTGTGAAGTTGTGAACTTTACTTTTGTCTATAAAGATTGAAAACAAGCAACACAGCACAACACGTCTTGAGCGTCCTCCCGATAGAACCATACCGGTTGTTTCGTTTTCCATTTGGTCATCATTTAATACCAACTTGCTCCTCTGGAAAAGCACGTATGGCTTTGAGGAGGTCTGATTATGAAAAGGCACATTATCGGGTTTGTTCTGCTGGGCAGCGCGGCGATTTCGACGCCCGCCAGCGCCGCCATCACCGGCAACGTCAACGCCACCATCGTCCTGACGACCGCCTGCCGGATCAACAATACCGTCGTTCCCGATACGACGACCAACGTGGACTTCGGCACGCTCGATTTCGGGGTACAGAACAGCTACTTCACCCAGGCTACCGCCCAGCTTGTCGGTACGGCCGGAAACGGCATAGCCATTCAGTGCAGCAACGGCACGCAACCGACCATCTCGTTCTCGGCGGGCAATTCGGCGGGATTGGGCACAAGCAATACCGGGACGACCGGCACGCGTTCGATGAAGCATACGACTTCAGCGAATTACGTGACTTACAATCTCTACCGGGACGCCGGAAGCGCGACGCCGATCGTGGCCAATACCGCGATCGCCTTGGCGGCCGACGGCAGCGCGCAGAACGTTACCGTATACGGCACGGCTTACGGCGCTGCGGGGCTGATCACCGGCACCTACAACGATGTCGTCGTCGTGACGATCGCATTCGGCCCCTAAGACCGGGACAGAAGCCGACAGGTACAGGAGCATGCGCCGGCTTGGGGCAGCCATTTCCGCCGGAGCGCTGACGATCGTGATCGCCAGTACCGCTCATGCGGAAACCAGCAAGACTTTCGCGGTATCCGCGACGATCGCGGCCGGATGTGCCGTCGATGGCTTGGGGACGAGCGGTAGCGCAGGCACGATGGGCACGCTGACGTTCCCCTCTCAACCGTCCGTCGCCACGACGACGCTACAGGCCAACATCAGTGGATCCCAGGCGATCGTCCTGCGCTGCACGCCGGGCGTTAGCCTGACCATGTCGATCGATGGCGGACTGCACGCGGCAACAGGCCGCACCCTGCAACTGGGCACCACCGCGAACCGGCTGGCCTACAGCCTATGCGCGGACGCCGGATGCGCGCAGGCGATCGGCATCAACCAGGCGATATCGATCGCGGTGACCTCCACCAACATGAACAATGTCAGGTTACCCGTCTACGGCCGCCTGACGCTGCCGGGCACGACGCCGCCGGGCACTTATACCGACACCCTGACCGTCACCTTGAGCTGGTAGGTCACAAAGGACACGCCCATGAAGATTCCCGCTCTATTGCCAAGGCTGCTGGTCTTCGCCGCATGCGCACTCCTGCCTGGTTTTGCGTATTCACAAAGCAACAATTCGGTCGTCATCTGGCCGATCAACCCGGTCATCGAAAGCGGCGAGCGCGCCACGCCGCTGCGGCTGGAGAACCCCGGCCAGCGCCCGATCCTCATGCAGATCCGCATCTTCGGCTGGCAGCAGATCGATGGCGACGAGCGGTTCGTCGAGCAGAAAGACATCACCGGGACGCCGCCCATGGTCCGCATCGAGCCGGGACAGCAGCAGCTCATCCGCCTGACCAGGATCACCCCGTCACCCGCAGGCAGCGAACAGTCCTATCGTGTCATCATCGATGAAATTCCGCTGACCGAAGCAGACTCGCCCGCCGAAGCCGGAAACCCGGCTCAGGGCGCCGGAGCGGCGATCCGGTTTCGGATGCGCTATTCCGTGCCACTGTTCACCTATGGCGAGGGTGCGAATACCCGCGCCGCGAAGACCGAAACCACCGCGAGGCCCGCCCTGCAATGGCGCGTGGTAAAGGCGGACGGCGGCAATGTCCTCCAAATCCGCAACCCGGGCGCGAGCCACAGCCGCCTCAGCGGCGTGGCGCAGAAACGCTCCGACGGGACTTCCTCGAAAATCGAAGGGGCGCACGGCTATATCCTCGCCGGAGCCACGATGCGCTTTCCGATCGCGCAGGCCGTTGTGCCGCAAGCCAGGCTGTTCGCCGATGTCGAGGACAATTCCTCCGCGCCGATGGTGCCCTGGCAGCCCTGACATGGCCCAAGCCGCGCTCCCCTTTAGCACGCGGAAGGAGGATGGACCTTGTCGTTTGCCGCCATTCCTCGTCAGTTAGGGTGGACGCTCCTTGCAGGACTGTGCGCGGCAATGACGATGGCCCCATGCCGGGCAGAGACCAAATATGACGATATTCCGGCGGCTGCCGACTACAACGACAGGATCAGGGTAACCGAAACCGGGCCGATCCAGCTTGAAATCGTCGTCAACGGCGTGCCGAGCGGGGTCATCGTTCCGGTAGAGATCACCGGCGACCATTTCCGCCTGTCCGCAGGCGACATGCGCGCGCTGAACCTTCCGGCCGAAGGCGATGCCGCCGCCCAGGTCATGGTCGACGAACTGCCGGGTGTGAGCGCCGAGTACGACGTGCCCAACCAGCGGCTGAAACTCCAGGTCCCGGCGCGCTGGCTACAGGGCCAGCAAATCGGCTTCGGCCCGCGGCGCAATACCGGACCGGCGCGCAGCAGCTTCGGGGTCATGGTCAACTACGACCTCTATGCGGTCGATGCGCCCGGCGCTCCCGCCTCGGCTTCGCTGTGGAACGATGTGCGCGTATTCGGGCCGGCAGGTCTGCTTTCCAGCACCGGCGTGGTCCGTACCGGCGGCGGCGGCACATCCTACATGCGCTATGACACGCGCTGGATCCGCTCCGACGAAAACAGCATGACGACTTACGAGGCAGGCGACCTGATCACCCGGACCCTGCCCTGGAGCAGCGCGATCCGGCTGGGCGGCATCCAGGTTTCCCGGGATTTCGCGGTGCGGCCCGACGTGGTGACCTATCCCGTACCCGCCTTTTCCGGCGAGGCAGCGCTTCCGTCGTCCATCGAACTGTTCATCGACAACCACCAGGCGTTCGGCGGCCCGGTTCAGCCCGGGCCCTTCGTGATGAACCCGCTGCCGCAGATCAACGGCGGCGGTCAGGCGAGCATCGTCGTCACCGATGCACTGGGGCGGCAAGTAACGACGCAGATCCCCTTCTATGTCGCCACCACGCTGCTTCGGCCCGGACTGACCGACTATGCACTCGCTGCAGGCGCCGTGCGCCAACGCTACGGGCAGAGCAGTTTCGACTACGGCACGATGGTCGCCAGCGGATCGATCCGGCACGGCCTGACCGATAGACTGACGGTAGAGGCCCACGCCGAGGCCAGCCGCGAAATGGCCGTCGTCGGCGCAGGCACCGTACTGCGCATAGGCAATCTCGGCGTCGTCAACGCGTCCTACAGCCGTAGCCGCAAGGACGGGCGCGAAGGCGGCCAGATCGCGGTCGGCTACCAGTACCAGCGCCGCGACTTCTCGTTTTCCGTCAATCATCTGCGGCAGGACGCGGAGTTCTTCGATCTCGCCGCCCTGTCCGGCTCGCGGATCAGCGCGACGCGGCAGACTTCGGCCAGCGCAAGCCTTGCGCTGGGCCGCTTCGGATCACTGGGCGCCGCCTACTTCGACAGCCGCACGCGGGGCGAGGGAAGAACGCGATTGGTGAATGCCAGTTGGTCGCTTCCGGTCGGCCGCTCGTCCAGCCTGTTCGCCTCGGCGACACGCGATCTCGATGCGCGCACGTGGACGGCCTCGCTCACGCTTCAGGTCCCGCTAGGCGCGGATCGCGGGACGGCCAGCACCAGCCTCACGCGGGAACAGAACGGCCGCTACAGCAATCGGGTCGATTACAGCCGAGCAGTGCCCACGCAGGGCGGCATCGGCTGGAACACCGGCGCGGCGCGGCTGGGCAACGGCGACATCTACGGCAATGCCGATGTGACCTGGCGCACCGATTTCACGGAATTGCGCGGCGGGGCCTTCGGCGGCAGCGGCAATGTCACGCGCTGGCTGGGCGCGTCGGGATCGGTGGTGTGGATGGACAAGTCGGTGTTCGTCGCCAATCGCGTCGCCGATGCCTTCGCGCTCGTATCGACGCGGGGCCATGCGGGGGTGCCCGTCTACTACGAAAACCAACTGGTCGGCCGGACTGACGCGCGCGGGCATGTCCTCATTCCATGGGCGGCGGCGTACTATCCGGGCAAGTACACGATCGATCCGCTGGGCTTCCGCGAGGATCTGACTTCGGACATCATCGACCAGAAGGTGGCGGTGCAGCGCGGTAGCGGATACGTCCTCGATTTCCCGGTGCGCAGGATGATCGCCGCAAGGATGATCCTTGTCGATGAGGCCGGTGCTCCGCTTCCGGTCGGCTCGGTGATCCGCGTGAATGGGCGCGGCACCGCCTACGTAGGATGGGACGGGCTGGTCTTTGCCGAGAACCTTGGCCCGCGTAATGATTTCCTCGTCACGCTGCCCGAAGGAAATAGCTGCCGCGCCTCCTTCCAAATGGACGTGACGGCGGACAAGATTGCCGACATGGGAACGCTGACATGCCGATGACCCGCCGCCGCCCCGCGCTGATCGCCCTGCTGCTGCTGTGCGGCCTGCTCTTCGGCGGCGGGACGGTGCAGGCCCAGACTTACGGGAACTGCACGGTCGCGCCATCCACCATCACCATCGGCGAGACCGGGTCCTTCAACGTGGCGAGCCAGGTCCAGTCCGGCAGCGGCGCCAGCGGCTTCTCATGCGCGAGCCTGCTGGTGGTGGCGACCACGTCGTACATCAAGGTGGGTGTCGATGCGTCCACATTCCTGCTCACGCGCGTCGGCGGCACCCAGACGATACCTTTCACCCTGTCGTCCACGTCCGGCGGCGCCGCATTGGGGATAGGCAGCGAGGTCGATATGTCCACCACCGCGCTGCTTGGCCTGTTCAGCGGGCCGAGCAACAGCATTCCCCTCTACGTCCGGACGACGCCGACGTCGGCCTTACCGGCAGGTACGTATACCGGCACGGTGACCTTGCGCTGGTACTTCTCGGTGTGCACGATTGGCGCCCTGAACGGTTGTATCGGCACGTCGAACAGCCCCGGAGCGACGCGCAGCGGATTGCTTGGCCCGTTGACGAGTTGGGGCACCGGCGCACCCGTGACGGTGACGGTGACGCTCAACGTCCTGCCCGACTGTCAGATCACCGCTCCCGACCTGGCATTCGGCACCGCACCGCTGGTCGGTAGTTTCAATCCGGTGACACGCACCATATCGGTCCGTTGCAGTTTCGGCTCCACGTATACCGTCGGCCTGGGCAACGGACAGAACTTCTCGGGCACCCGGCGCATGCGGCAGGGTACGACCTCCAGCTACCTCAATTACGAGATCTATCGCGGCAATTCGGTGAGCGCCGGACGCTGGGGCAGCGCGATCGCAGGCGAACGCCGCAGCAGCGCCGCCGCCGACACCAACCCCGGCATTTATGACAGCAGCACGCTGCAGGGCTTCACCTACCGCGCCGTGATCGACCCCGCGCAGACCACTCCGGCCGCAGGCACGTACGCCGACGTCATCATCGTCGACATCGCGTTCTGACCCGCAGGTCAGACCGCCCGCAGCTTCTCCTCCACCGAAGGACCATGCGCAAAGCCAGCCGCACGGGCGATCGCGTTCGCATCGGGCCGCACCCCGGTATAGAGCACGAACTGCTCGATCGCCTGCAGCACAATGACCTCGGCGCCCGAGATCACACGCTTGCCGGCCTCCTGCGCAGCCTTGACGAACGGCGTGTTCGCAGGCTGCGCGACGACGTCGAAGACGATCTCGCAAGCCGCGATCTGCGCCGGTGAGAACGCGAGAGCATCGGCCCCCGCGCCTTCCATGCCGAGCGGGGTTACGTTGATCAGCAAGGGCGCGCCTTCCACCGGCATCACTTCCAGCCAGCCAAAGCCGTACTGGCGGGCCAGCGCCGGTCCGGCCTCGGGATTGCGTGCGACGATCGTGCCTTGCGTGAAGCCGCAATCGCGCAGTGCTGCGACTACCGCCTTCGCCATGCCGCCGCTGCCGCGCAGCAGGAACGGCGTCGACGGGTCGATTTCACGACGCTCCAGAAGGGCACGCACGGCGACGTAGTCGGTATTGTAGCCGGTCAGCACGCCGCCACCGTTGACGATCGTGTTCACGCTGTCTATCGCGGTCGCCGAGGCTTCCATCCCGTCGAGCATCGGGATGACCGCTTCCTTGAACGGCATCGAGATCGCGCAGCCGCGAATCCCCAACGCCCGGATGCCACCGATTGCTGCCGCAAGGTCGGTCGTGCTGAACGACTTGTAGACGTAGTCCAGCCCGTAATGGTCGTAGAGCCAGTTATGCAGTCGCGACCCCGCATTGCCGGGCCGCGCCGAAAGCGACATGCAGACCTGCGTGTCCCGGCCGATGGTGGTGCGTTCCATAAGCGTCATTCTCCAATGGCTTGGGAATCGGCAAGACGCGTGCTCGATCCGCGCGGCAACAGGCGGCCCGCGAGCACGACCTTGCGCATGGGCGCGTCGGGATGGTCGAGGCGGTCGAGCAGCATCGTCATCGCCGTGCGCCCGATCTCCTCGACCGGTTGCTCTATGACGCTGAGGCCGCCGCCGACGAACTCCATCCAGTCGTTGTTGTCGAAACCGGCAAGGGCGATGTCGCGGGGAACCTCGAGGCCGAGATCGCGCAGGCCGCGCAGGAGATGGACCAGCATCACCCCATTACTGGCGAGCAGCGCCTCGGGGCGTTCGGCCCGCCCGAGCAGTTCGGCGATCACCCGCCGGATCGCATCCGCCGTATGCGGCACCGCGATCGCTTCCACCTCCAGCCCAAGCCGGGCAGCGGCACGTTCGAACCCTTCCCGGCGCTCGAAACCCGTGGTGCTCGCCGCCCCGAACAGTCCCGTGATCCGCCGATGCCCCTGCGCATGAAGGTGCTCGACGAGAACTTCGGCCATGCGCGTATTGTCGAGCAGCACGCAATCGAACCCGGCGTCAGGTGCGGCACGGTCGATCAGCACCACGGGATAGTCGAGTTCGAGCCGCCCTACCTTCGCCACCCGCTGCCGCGACGGGGCAAGGATGACGCCGGCCACTCGCTCTTCGTGCATGAGTTCGAGGAACTCGGCCTCCTTGGCCGGGTCCTCGTCGGTATTGCACAGGATGACGCGTAGGCCCCGCGCCGCCGCCACGGCCTCGATCGTGCGCGAGACCTCGGTGAAGAAGGGGTTGCGGATATCGGCGACGACCAGCCCGATGGTGTTGCTGTGCCGGGACCGCAGCCGCCGCGCGGCGAGATTCGGGCGATAGCCCGTGGACTTGACCGCAGCCAGCACGCGCTCGGCCATGACGGGATCGACCGGGCGCCCGGCCAGTACGCGCGAGACCGTGGCGGGCGAGACCCCGGCCACTTGCGCCACGTCCTTTATGCCTGTCGCCATTAGGAAATCGTTCTCTCAACCAGATCGCGAATTGTTGCCTGTTGTGCGTACTATGCACCGTACAATGAGCTTATCACAACCCCTCTTGACAATTTCGATGAGAAAACGTTTTCTCATGGCAGAGCAAATGGAGAGGAATGACGATGCTCGCAGACGCTTTCGCCGCGTCGCAGGCTGCCGATCTCGTGAGGATCGACGCACAGGCTGCCGACAAGACCGATGCGATTCGCCAGGTAGGCCAGCTGCTGGTCGCCGCCGGATGCGTGGCGCCCGGTTACGAGGAAAGCATGGTCCGGCGCGAGGCGGTCGCGAACACCTTCCTCGGTTCCGGCCTCGCGATCCCGCACGGGCTGGGTGAGGACAAGGGCCTCGTCCGCCGCGACGGCATCGCCATTCTCCAGCTTCGCGACGGGATCGACTGGAACCCCGGCCAGCGCGCGCACATCGTCGTCGGTATCGCCGCCAATTCCGACAGCCACATCGCCATCCTGCGCCGCCTGACGCGGCTGATCCAGGACGAGGCCCGGCTGGCCGCGCTGATCGCCACCGACGACCCGGCGGATTTCACTCGCGCCTTGGGCGAGGATGGCGCTGCCGATGCCGCCGCCGCGCCCGCCGTCGATCTCGCGCATACCGCCGTCTGGGTGGTCGACTACCCCTCGGGGCTCCATGCCCGCCCGGCCTCGGCGTGGGTGGAGGCGGCCCGCGCCTCCGCCGCGCGGCTGCGCGTGCGCCATGGAGACGAGAGCGCCGATCCGCGCAACCTCGTCGCCCTGCTGCAACTGGGCCTGCGTCACGGCGAGGAGGTGACCTTCTCCGCCGAGGGCGCCAATGCCGAACAGGCGCTCGATCGTTTCGTCGCCTCGGTCCGCCGCCTTACGGCGCGCGAAAAGGAAGAGGCCGCGCGCGCCGCAGAAAAGCGCGAGGGACCTGCCCGCGCATGGAAGCCCTCGGGCACTCCGCGCATGATCGCCGGGGTTGCCGCCAGCCCCGGCCTTGCGATCGGCCGCGTTCACGTGCTCAGCGCCGCCGAACTCTTGGTTCCCAATGTCCCGGTCGACCTCGCCACCGGCGGCGCCCTGCTCAACGAGGCATTGACCCGCACCCGCGCGCAGATGACCGCGCTGATCGACGACACCACGCGCCGCCTCGGCGCATCGGAAGCGGCGATCTTCAAGGCGCAGTCCGAGCTGCTGGAAGACACCGACCTCATTACCCTGACCTGCCAGCTGATGGTCGAAGGTCACGGCGTCGCATGGTCGTGGCATCAGGCGGTCGAGCGCATCGCGGGCAAGCTCTCCGCGCTCGGCAATCCGGTGCTCGCGGCACGTGCTGCCGACCTGCACGACGTGGGCCGCCGCGTGCTGGCGGAGATCGACCCCAACCTCGTCACCGGCACTCTGGCAGACCTGCCCGATGTGCCCAGCATTCTCGTCGCCGCCGACTTGTCGCCGTCCGACACCGCGACGCTGGACACAGCCAAGGTCGCGGGGATCGCCACATCGCTCGGCGGGCCGACCTCGCACAGCGCGATCCTGGCCCGCACGCTCGGCCTGCCCTCGGTCGTCGCGGGCGGCGCGGAACTGCTGGCGACGCCTTCGGGCACCACGGTCGTCGTCGATGGCGACGGCGGGCGCGTGTGGATTGACCCTTCCGAAGACGACCTCGCCTCCGCCCGCGCCTGGATCGAGGACCTCGCGCGCCAGCGCGCGGCCGAGGAAGCCGAGCGCGGCAAGCCCGCCGTGACCCGCGACGGCCACCGCGTGGAGATCGCCGCCAACGTCAACCGCGCCGATCAGGTCGCCTTCGCACTGGCGCAAGGCGGCGAGGGGGTGGGCCTGATGCGCACCGAATTCCTGTTCCTCGAACGCGGCGACAGCCCTTCCGAAGACGAGCAGGTCGCCGCCTACCGCGCGATGGCGGAAGCCTTGGGAGAGCGCCCGCTGATCGTGCGCGCGCTCGACATCGGCGGCGACAAGCAGGTGCCGCACCTCGACCTCCCCCGTGAGGAGAACCCGTTCCTCGGCGTGCGCGGCGCCCGGCTGCTGCTGCGCCGCCCCGACCTGCTGGAGCCGCAACTGCGCGCGCTCTACCGCGCCGCAAAGGACGGCGGCGACCTCTCGATCATGTTCCCGATGATCACATCCGCGCATGAACTGATCGACCTGCGCCGGCGCTGCGAGGCGATCCGCGCCGAATTCGAGGCCCCGCAGGTGCCGATCGGCATCATGATCGAGGTTCCGGCGGCGGCGATCCAGGCGGCATCGCTGGCCGCCCATGCCGACTTCTTCTCGATCGGCACCAACGACCTCACCCAGTATACGCTCGCCATCGACCGGCAGAACCCGGAACTTGCTGGCGATGCCGACAGCCTGCACCCGGCCGTTCTGCGCATGATCGCGATGACGGTGGAGGGCGCGAAGGCGCATGGCCGCTGGGTCGGCGTGTGCGGCGGCATCGCCGGCGACCCGTTCGGCGCGGCGCTGCTCGTCGGCCTCGGCGTCAACGAGCTGTCGATGACCCCGCGCGACATTCCCGCGGTCAAGGCCCGCCTTCGCGCCTCCGACCGCAGCGAACTGGTAGAGTTGGCCGCCCGCGCGCTCGCCGCCGAGGGCGCTGCGGACGTGCACGCGCTGGATGGAGGAGCAGCCTGATGCGCATCCTCACCGTCGCGTTCAATCCGGCGATCGACCAGACCGTCACGCTCGACCGGCTCGTGCCCGGCGAGGTCCATCGCGCCCGCTCTGTGCGCCAGAATGCGGGCGGCAAGGGCGTCAACGTCGCCAGCTGCCTTGCCGACTGGGGCGAAGACGTGTCCGCCTACGGCCTGCTGGGCAGCGACAATGCCGCATCGTTCGATGCGCTGTTCGCCGTCAAGGGTATCGAGGACCGCTTCATCCGCATCGCCGGAACGACACGCGTGAACCTCAAGCTCGTCGACCCGGCGGGCACCACCGACATCAATCTGGATGGCATCGCAGTCGATCCCGGTCGCGCCGAAATGGTCGCCGCGACGATCTGCGATGCGGCGCGCGAGGGCGACCTCGTCGTGCTGGCGGGCAGTCTTCCTCCCGGCTGCCCGCCCGATACATACGCCGCGCTGACCGCGCGGCTGCGGGCGATCGGCTGCCGCGTGGTGCTCGACACCAGCGGCCTGCCGATGAAATGCGCGCTGGAAAGTGCCCAACCGCCGCACGTCGTGAAGCCCAACCGCGACGAACTGAGCCAGCTCCTGGCCCGCCCGCTGCCCGACATGGTCGCCCTGCTTGAAGCGGCCCGAACCTTGCGCGACGGTGGTGTAGCGCTGGTCGTCGTATCGATGGGGGCGGATGGCGCGCTGTTCGTCTCGGACGAAGGCGCCCTCACCGCCCGCCTCGCCATCGGCGAAGTGGCAAGCACCGTCGGCGCCGGTGACGCCATGGTAGCAGGCATCACCGCCGCGCTGGCCGAAGAGGCTTCGCTGGAGCGCACGGCGCGGCTCGCGACGGCCTTTGCGGTGGCCAAGCTGGGCATGGCGGGGCCGAACCTGCCCGCCCTCGCCAGCGTCCATGCGCTGGCCGAAGAAGTGATCGTCACCCCCATAGAAACAGCCGCGACGACAGCGGCGGGAGAGACCCGATGACCAAGATTTTCGCCGTCGTCGAGGCGGGCGCGTCCGCAGTTCAAGGCGTTCTGGCAGGCGAGGCCCTGCGCCGTGCCGCCCGGACCGAAGGCCGGACCATCGAGGTCGAGGTACGCACCGAACAGGGCGTGCTCAATCCGCTTGCCGAAGACGTTCCCGGTGCCGACGGCGTCCTTCTTCTGGTTGGCGGCGATGCGGACGCTGCGCTTGCCGAGCGTGCCGACCGCCATGTAACGCTGGAATCAGTGCTTGCCGATCCCGCCGGTGCGCTTCGGTTCGCACCGAAGAACGGCCCGGCAGCGACCATGCAGTCCCCGCGCATCGTCGCGATCACATCCTGCCCCACCGGCATCGCCCATACCTTCATGGCCGCCGAGGGCCTGAGCGAAGGCGCCCGGCAGCTCGGCTATCCGATCCGCGTGGAGACGCAAGGCTCGGTCGGCGCGGGTACGCCCCTGACCGCCGGGGAAATCGCCGAGGCCGACGTCGTGCTGATCGCCGCCGACCGCGAGGTCGATCGCGCGCGCTTCGCAGGCAAGCGCGTGTTCTCGTCCAGCACAAAACCCGCGATCTCCGGCGGCGCGAAGCTGATCGAACGCGCGCTGGCCGAAGCGCAAGTGCAGGGCGGCGAAGCGGCGACCGGGAGCGAGGACAAGGCACCTGCGCGACAGGAACGCGCCGGACCGTACAAGCACCTGATGACCGGCGTGTCGTTCATGCTGCCCTTCGTGGTGGCGGGCGGTCTGCTGATCGCGATCGCCTTCGCGCTCGGCGGCATCGGCGCCAATGCCGACGCCGCCAAGGGGACCCTGGCGCACACGCTGTTCCAGATCGGCGCGCAGGGCGGCTTTGCGCTGATCGTGCCCGCGCTTGCCGGATATATCGCCTTTTCCATTGCCGACCGACCCGGCATCGCGCCGGGCATGGTGGGCGGCATGATGGCCGCGCAGCTTGGCGCCGGATTCCTCGGCGGCATCGCGGCGGGGTTCATCGCGGGCTACGGCGTGGAGGGTCTCAACCGGCTGATCCGCCTGCCCAAGAACCTGCAAGGGCTCAAGCCTGTGCTGATCCTGCCGCTGCTCGGCACGCTGCTGACCGGCTTGCTGATGGTCTATGCCGTGGGCGCGCCGGTCGCCGCCGCGCTCGCCTTCCTGACCGAGTGGCTGCGTTCCATGCAGGGGTCGAGCGCGCTGCTGCTCGGCGTGATCCTTGGCGCGATGTCCGCGTTCGACATGGGCGGACCGGTCAACAAGGCAGGCTATGCCTTCTCGGTCGGCCTCATCGCCAGCAACGTCTGCACGCCGATGGCCGCGACGATGGCCGCCGGGATGACCCCGCCCCTCGCCGTGGCGCTGGCGACCCGCCTGTTCCGCGACCGCTTCACGCCCGAGGAGCGCGAGGCCGGCGGCGCCGCCGCCGTGCTCGGCCTCGCCTTCATCACCGAGGGCGCGATCCCCTTCGCCGCGCGCGATCCGTTCCGCGTCATCCCTTCGCTGATGGCCGGATCGGCGGTTGCGGGCGCAATCTCGATGGCATCCGGGGTGGAGCTTAAAGTGCCGCACGGCGGCGTCTTCGTCCTGCCGATCCCCGGCGCGGTGACGCACCTTGCCGCTTATGCGACGGCCATCGTCGCCGGAACGCTGGTGAGTGCGGTGCTCGTCGGCCTGCTCAAGCGCAAGACTGCCACGGCGGCCTGACCGGCCCCGAAGACCACGTACAGAACACCCAGAGAGGACCCATTGCCATGACGGCCCTGCCGATCAAGGGCGCCTGCCTTGCAGGCGTCGCCGCCCTCGCCTTGTCCATCGCACCTGCCTTCGCCCAGTCGGCAGATGAGGCCGAGACGCCGAAGACTTCCCAGCCGCTCGCGGACGACGGCATTACCCTCGCCCTCAGCTATACCGGAGAGGCGGCGGGTAACGTCACCGGCGGCCTGCGGCGCGATGCCGCTTATGCCGGGCAGGTCTATGTCGGCGCCGACCTCGACATGGACCGCATCGCCGGGATCGGTGGCGGCACGCTCCATGCCGCCGTCACCAACCGCCATGGCAAGAGCCTTTCTGATCTGGCGATCGGCAACAACACTTCGGTGCAGGAAATCTGGGGCACGCAAAACACCCACCTCGCGATCCTGACTTGGGAGCAGCACCTGCTGAACGACCGGCTGGTGATCGAGGCAGGTCGCAGCCAGGCCAACATCCACTTCCTCAATTCGCCGCTCTACTGCCAGTTCCAGGGTAATTCGGGCTGCGGCAACCCGACTTTCGTGTTCAAGAACAGCAACTTCACCTATTTCCCGGCGTCCAGCTGGATGGTCCATGCCAAGACGCGCATCGCCGAGCACGTCTTCGCGCATGTCGGCGCCTACGAGGTAAACCCTGACCGCAAGCGTGCCAGCGATCATGGCACCGGCTTCGGCATCGGCAATGCGACCGGCGTGATCGTGCCGTGGGAACTGAGCCGGGAGAGCGGCGAGGCGGCCCGCCTGCCCTCACGCTACATCCTGGGCGGCTGGATCGACAAGGGCGACTATGCCGATCCCCTGCGCGACGACATGGGCGGCATCGCCATCCTCTCCGGCCGCGCGGCGCAGACGCGCAATGGCCGGTCCGGACTTTACGTCCGCTTCGAGCAGCAGGTGACCCGCCCCGATCCGACATCGAAGCGGGGCCTGAGCATCTACGGCGTTGCCATGACCAACCTGTCGGGCCGGGTCGAGGAAAGCCGCTTCTGGGACCTCGGCCTCGTCCAGACCGGCACGTTCGAGGGGCGGGACGAAGACAGCCTGGGCTTCATGATCAGCGACCAGCGCTTCAGCGACCTGGCCATGCAGCGCATGCGCGCCGCCGATCTCGCCGCTGGGGGAAGCGGCAAGGCGTCCCGCCACGAGGTGATGATGGAGCTGTCCTACAGCGCGCAGGTGGGGCCGGCGATCCGGCTGTCGCCGAACATCCAGTACATCCTCAACCCCGACCGGACGGGCGCCCCGGAGCGCGCACGACCTACCGACGATGCCCTGATCATCGGTTGCAAGTTCACGGTGGACGCCATGAAGCTCTGATCTTCGGCGCTTCTCCCGGCGGCCCGGTGGCGAAACGAGATCCGTTACCGGGCCGTCAGCGCCGTATCGTCGGAACCATCCTCCCGCGAAAGGCGAAGGCGGAGCCGCGCATCGGCAAGTCTGGCTGACAGACTGACCTGTGTGGCCAGATTGTCGAAGCGTGATCGCGTGGCATCGATCAGTTCGATGACCGAACCACCGCTCAGACGATAGGAATCCTCGGCCATACGCCCCAGCGCGTCCAGCTTTCCTCCGATCCTGCGGTTGAAGGTATCGAGCGCGGCGGTGCGCACTTCGACCAGTGCGGCGTAGCGGTCGATTTCAGCGAGCGCTTTGGCTTTGGCGATTTCGGTGCGCAGTTCGGCTGCCCGCGCTTCGGCTTCGGCCTTGCGGACGGCGCCATTGCGGCGGTCGAACAGCGGCACTTCCAGCGTCAGCCCTGCCGAATAGGTCGCGCCGAACGGGCCGGTCGTCCAGAAACGCCCGCCGTTCACCGAGACTTCCGGGAAACGCTCGCGCCGGGCCGTGACCACGTCGGCTTTCACGGCGTTCTGCTCGTCCAGTGCGGCCGCAACCGCGGGAAGCGCTTCGGCGGATTGGGCGGGACTGCCGCCGGTGCCGGGCACCTGATCAAGGCTGCCGCTAGCGCTGGGATGCCACCCCGGGAAGCCCAGGGCATTGGCAAGGTCGGTGCGGGCATCGATAGCGGCACTCTCGGCCTCGACCAGATCGGCGCGGGCGGATTCTATCTCCACATCGACGCGGGCGACATCATAGTCGCTGGCCATCCCCGATGCCCGCCGTCCCGCCACCATGCCGCGAAGCCGGTCCAGTTCGGCCATCGCATCCCGGCGCACGCCGACGGTGTCCTGCGCGCTCAGCAATGCGACGAAGGCGCTGCCTGCCTCGGTCATGAAGTCCAGCCTCGACACCGCGACGCGCGATCTGGCGGCATCGATCCTGCGGTCCGCCGCCGCGACCCGCGCACGGCGCTTGCCGCCCAGATCGAGGGGAAGTTCGACGGTGGCTTCGTGCGCGCGCCGCCCCTCGAAGTTGGTGATCCCGCCCGGCTGATAGGATCCGGCATAGGAAACCTCGGGATTAGGCAACACGTTCACTATCTGCCGGTCCGCCTGCGCGCCCGCGATGTCCTGCTCCTCGGCTTCCACGCGCGGGCTGGAGGTTCGCGCCAGAGTGAGCACCGTCTGGAGATCGACGGTTTCCGGCATCGGTTGCGCCATCACCGGAACCGAAAGGGCCAGCAGCGGCAGGACGGAAAGGTGGCCCAGAATTACACGTCGGCTCATGCGTCGGCCTCCTCGGGGGTCTGGAGTTTGCCCGGCGTGATGTAGCTGTAGATCACCGGCAGGATGAGCAGCGCGACGATCAGCGTCGTCACCATGCCGCCCACGACGACGAGCGCGAAGGGCCGCTGCGTCTCGCTGCCTATGCCGCTGGAGACGACCATCGGCAGCAGTCCCAGCATCGCCAGCGAGGACGCCATCAGCACCGGCCGCAAGCGGTCCACCGCACCGTCCAGCAGGGCAGGAAGCAGGTCCATGCCCGCCCGCCGCCGCTCTTCGGCAGCGGACAGCACCAACACGCCCATCAGCGACACCTGCCCCAGCAAGGCGATGAAGCCCACCGCCGCGCTGACCGACAGCGGCACCCCGGCGACCAGCAACGCGAAGGCGCCGCCGGTCAACGCGAAAGGGATCGTGGCGATGATCGCGATGGCGCTGCGCCCGCTGTTCATCGCGGCGTAGAGCAGGCACAAGACCAGCAGCAACGCGACGGGAACCACGATCTGCAGCCGCTTGGCGGCCCGCTGCTGGTTCTCGAACTCGCCGCCCCAGACGAAGTAGTGGCCTTCCGGCGGCTTTACCTTGGCATTCACGGCGGCGATCGCATCATTGACGGTCGAGCCCATGTCGCGCCCCTCGACGTTGAACTTGAGGGCTAGGAACCGGATATTGCCTTCGCGCACGATCGTGGTGGGACCATTCTCCACCGTGATCCGGGCAAGCTGGCCCAAGGGCACGCGCGCACCGCCCGGGGTCATGATCGGCAAGGCGCTGATCTTGTCGGCATCGTCGCGCGAGGGAGACGGCAGGATCAGCCGCACCGGCACCGGACGTTCACCGTCCCAGAATTCGGTCGTGACGCGGCCCGCAAGAGCGGTCTCGATCGTCCGCTGCGCATCTTCGATCGACACGTCCGCACGGGCAAGCGCCGCGCGGTCCAGCTGGATCTGCAACTGCGGCCCCAGCGCATCGCGGTAGAGGTCCAGTTCGGTGACGCCGCGGATCGGCTTGATCGCATCGACCGCCTTCAGCAGCGTTTGGCGCATCACGGTCAGATCAGTGCCGAAAATCTTGAGCACAACCTTGCCGCGCACGCCTGCCACCGCTTCCTCGACGCTGTCCTTGATCGGCTGCGAAAAGTTGAAGCGCACGCCCGGAATCCCGGCCAGAGAATGACGCATCTGTTCGATGATCTGGGCCTTGGTCTTGCCGGTGTGCCAGTTCTCCTCGGGCAGCAGGCGCACGAAGGTCTTGACCATGTTGACGCCTTCGTTGTCGGTGCCGTCTTCGGGCCTGCCGTGCTCGCTGTGGACGTCGCGCACTTCCGGGATCGCGCGGATACGCCGGTGGACCTCCTGCAGCACGTCCTGCGCCTTTTCCAGCGCGATGCTGTTGGGCATCTCGACGAAGATCGCGATGTCGCCTTCATCGAGTTCGGGCAGGAATTCGGTGCCAAGCCGGTCCACCGCGATCGCGCCCGCCATCAGCAGTGCCACCGCGCCTACCATGGCGATCACGCGTGCGCGCAGGATGCCATCCAGCAGGGACCGGTATCGTTCGCGCAGCCAGCCGATCCAGCGCGGCTCGATGATATCGGCGTGCTTCGGCTTGAACATCACGGCGCACAAGGCAGGCACCACCGTCAGCGCGAACACCAGCGCGCCGGTCAGCGCGAAGGCATATGTCAGCGCCAGCGGGCGGAACATGCGGCCCTCCACCGACTGCAGGGTGAAGACCGGCAGCAGCGCGGCGATGATGATCAGCATCGAGTAGAATGTCGGGCGCCCCACATCGATGGCCGATGCGATCACCAGCTTGAGGATGGCCTTCTTGTCCTGCGGCCGTTCGGTCTGCATGGCGTGCATCACCGCCTCGACCAGCACCACCGCGCCATCGACCAGAATGCCGAAGTCGATCGCGCCCATCGATATCAGGTTGGCCGGAAGCCCCAGCAGGCTCAGGCCGATGAAGGCGGTCAGCAGTGACAGCGGGATCACCACCGAGACCACCGCCGATCCGGTCACGCTGCGCAGGAACAGCCAGACGATGGCGATGACCAGAATGAAGCCGTGCAGCAGGTTGTCCTGCACCGTCCCGATCGTATGGCCGACCAGTTCGCTGCGATCGTAGACGGGCACGATCTTCATGCCCTTGGGCAGGATCGTATCGTTCAGCCGCTTGACCTGATCGTGGATGCCTTCGAGCACCAGCGAGGGGTTCTCTCCCCGCCGCATCAGCACTAGCCCTTCGACCACCTCGCGCTGGTCGTTGTAGGATACCGAGCCTCTGCGCGGGGTCGGCGCGGTCTGGATCGTGGCGACGTCGCCGATGGTCAGCGCGGTGCCGTCCTTGGCCTTGAGCGGAACCTGCTTGATGTCTTCCGGGGTCTGGATCACGCCGATGCCACGCACCGTCAGTTCCTGATCGCCGGTGCGCAGGAACCCGCCGCCGACGTTGAGGTTCGCCTTGTTCAGCGTCTCTTCCAGCGTGTCCAGGCTGATCCCCGCCGCGTAGAGTTTGGCCGGATCGGGCTGGACCTGGATTTCCTTGAGGTAACCGCCGAAAGGCACGACATCGGCCACGCCCTGGACCTGCCGCAGCATGCGTGTGACGGTCCACTGCATCTCGGAGCGGATCGCGAACAGGTCGTGACGGTCGCTGGTGATGCGGAAGCGGTAGATCTTCCCCAGCGGCGTCGATTCCGGCGCCAGCGCGGGCGTGACGCCTTCCGGCAGTTCCGCATCGCCAAGGCGCTGGCCCACCACCATGCGGCTGTCGAACGGATCGGCATCGTCGTCGAACACCAGCGTGATGATGGAAAGGCCGAACAGGTTTTCGCTGCGCAGCAAGGTCATGCGCGGCGTGCCGTTCAGCGCACGCTCCAGCGGGATGGTGACCTGCCGCTCCACCTCTGCCGCGGCATAACCCGGCATCTGGGTGATGACCTGCACTTGCGCGTTGGTGACGTCGGGAAAGGCTTCGATGGAAAGGTTGTGATAGGCCCGGATGCCGAACACTGCGAGGATGCCCGCAAGCACCAGCACAACGACGCGGCGATGAACCGAGAATTCGATGAGACGAGACAGCATGGCGGGGCTCAGAGTTGCTGGCTGGCGCTGCTGTCGAGCAGCAGGGCGCCGTGCGTGATGATGGTCTCACCCAGCTTCAGGCCTGAGGTGATGACGATGCGCCCTGCGCGCGATGCGCCCACCTGCACGGGACGCGCAACGGCGCCCTTGGTGGTGCGCACATAGACAACCCGGTTGCCGCCATCCTTGACGAGCACGGCATCGGTCGGGACGGTGATCGCAGCTTGTCCCGGCAAACGCACTTCGGCAAGCATTCCGGCGGTCATGCCCGCAGGCCGGTCGGACAGGCGCAGATAGATGGGAACGCGGCGCTGGTCGCTATCGATCAGCGAGCCGACACCATCGACCCGCGCGGGAACGGTCACCCCGGCGACCGTGACTTGCGCTTCCATGCCGGGACGCACCCCGGACAAGTCGCTTTCGGCGGCATCGGCGACGATCCACAGGCGCGTCGGATCGCCGATCTCCATGATCGGATCGCCGCCCGCATCCGCTATGGAACCAATACTGGCCTTGAGTCCGAGCACGGTGCCGCCTACCGGCGCGCGCAGGGTGAACGTGGCGCCATCACCGCCACCGATCATCGCGGAAGCGCGAGACGCACGGGCATATTCCGCGCGGGCTTCGCGTGCGGCGGTTTCCGCACCGAAGCGCTCCACTTCGGTGCCCACGCCCCGGCGCACCATTTCGTTCTGGCGGCGCAGCATGTCTTCGGCGGCGGCAAGGCGCGCACTCGCCTGCGTCACGTCCGATCGCGTTCCGGCCACTTCCGCGCCGACCAGCGTGACCAGCGCGTCGCCGCGCTTGACGATCTCTCCGGGGCGCACCGCGATCGAGACGATCCGGGCCGCTACGGGTGTGTCGATCGCCGCCATGCCCTGCGCCTCGAATGCCACCCGCGCGGGCAGTGGAAGGCCGAAGCCGCCTGCCCCCTCGCCCACCCGCTGCGCCTTCACGAAGCCCTGCCGGATCATCTGCTCCAGTCCCGGCGGCGCATCGGGCTTCTCGACGTCGCTTTGGCCCGAACAGGCGGAAAGGCTTGCCGATACCAGCAGCGCGAATAGAAGACGCGAACGCGGCGCCAAGCACAGTGCCATGCGAATAGGTTCCCTGCCATTGTGTCTTCCGGTGAAGACGGCCCTGTCCGGGCGATTATGGGGAAGCCCTGACAAAGTCCTGACTGGACCGGAGGTTATGAATGCGGTTGCTACTGGTCGAGGACGATGCGGACTTGCGTGAGACGATCGCCCGCGCACTCGAACTGGCCGGGCATCGCACCGATGCGGTCGCTGCCGGAGAGGCCGCAGATCTGGCGCTGCATGGCGGCGGCTATGATCTCGTCGTGCTCGATCTGGGCTTGCCAGATCTCGATGGGCTGGACCTCCTGCGCCGGGTGCGCGGCCGGCGCGATGCGACCCCGATCCTGATCCTGACCGCCCGCGACGCCATCGACGATCGCATCGCCGGATTGCGCGCGGGCGCCGACGACTATCTCGTCAAACCTTTCGCGCTGGGAGAGCTTGAAGCCCGCATCGAAGCGATCCGCCGGCGCCTTTCCGGTACGGTGGTCCGGCTCGTCAATGGACCGCTGGAGTTCGATCCCGAGACGCGCCGGGCTTTCGTCGAAGGGCAGCCCATAGACTTGTCGCTACGGGAAACCGACATGCTGGAAGCGCTGATCGGCCGCGTCGGCGAAGTCGTGCAAAAGGCGAAGCTCGCCCAGCAGATGAGCAACTGGGACCGCGAAGTCGCCACCAACAGCATCGAAGTCTACGTCAGCCGTCTGCGCCGGAAGCTGGCCGCCAATGCGGTGCGTATCCGCACCATTCATGGCCTCGGTTATCTGATGGAACACCATCGCAATGGCTAGGCGTCTCAGCATGCGCAGGCGGCTGCTGGCGTGGCTGCTGCCAACAACGCTGGCGCTGGCCGCGATCTGGCTATGGGCCTCCTACGCGATCGTCGTTCATTTCGTGAACGTGGCCTACGACCGTTCGCTGGAGGACTCGGTCGAAACGATCGCGCGGCAGGTCGTCAGTTCCAACGGCACCTTCTCGGTCGACCTGCCGCCTGCGGCCCGGCAAATGCTGGAATTCGACCGGGTGGACCAGATCCGCTACCTGATGATCGACGATACCGGCATGCGCCATGTCGGCAATGCAGGCGTCCCTGCCCCCACCACGACCGTAACCAACTCCCACGGCAACATCTTCTACGGCGCCCGGATAGAGGGCCGGGACTTTCGGATCGTGCAGACCCGCGTAGCCGGTGACGGGGGCCGCTTCATGCTGGTGCGCGTCGCGGAAACCAGGCAGAAGCGCAACATGCTCTCGCGCGAGGTCATGGCCTACATGGTCGCGCCGCAATCGCTGTTCCTCATGGGGATCATCCTCCTCATCTGGATCGGCGTCGGAAGAGGCATCGCGCCGCTAGCCAGGGTTCGCGACGCGATCGCGCGGCTCGACCCCAACGACCTGCGGCATATCGATGACCATGCACTGCCGATGGAACTGCACCAGCAGGTCGGCGTGATCAACAGCCTGATCGCACGTCTTGCGGCTCTGTTGTCAGCCCAGCGGCGGTTCATTGCCGATGCCTCGCACCAGTTGCGCACACCTTTGACCAACATGCGCACCCAGGTGGAACTCGCTCTCCGCACGACCACCTATGACGACATGCGCGCGATGCTGGAAAAGGTCGATGCGGCAGGCACCCGCCTGGTTCGATTGACCGGTCAATTGCTGACCCTCAGCCGGATCGAGGCAGGGTCCGACGGTTTTGCCAACTTCGCGTCATTCCCGATCGACGTGGTCGTGGCCGATGTCGTGTCCTGGGCGATCCCGTCCGCGCTGGAAAAGAATATCGAGATCTGCTTCGAGGCGGGCGACGGCAATATTCCGTTTCACGGCGATCAACATCCGATCGAACAGCTCGTTTCCAATCTCGTCGACAATGCCATACGCTACACGCCGGAATTCGGCGTCATCCTGATCCAGCTTTCGAAGCAGACCGATACGGTGCGCCTCATCATACAGGATAGTGGTCCGGGCCTGAGCGAACATGACCGGGAACGCGTATTGAACCGCTTCGATCGCGGCGCTCAGCCATCGGGGTCCGGCAGCGGGCTGGGTCTCAACATCGCGCAGGAAGTCGTCCGATTGCACCGCGGCACGATCCGGCTCCTGGACGGGCACGGGGACGGGCTGCGTGTGGAAGTTTGCTTGCCGCTGGAAATCAGGCCCGAATTATAGGATTTGTCCCTGCGCCGAAACCGGGCGAAATCGGCATGTCCCGTCGAAGCCCAAAGCGCCATCGGACCGGCACTCCCCGCCCCAGGAGGCGTTCCCGGACGGATCAGCACATATGCCCAGCCTTTCAGGCCGCGGCGTAGCCTCCATCGACGTGGATCGCATCACCGTGGACGTACCGAGCCGCGCTCGATGCGAGGAATGCCACGGCTTCCGCAACTTCGGCCGGGTCTACGAAACGGCCCATCGGGTTGCCTGCGGCAACGCCCGCGCGCAGCGTCTCCACCGGGGTCCCGCCGGTGATCCGCGAATAAGTGGCGAGAATATCGTCCATCATCGCGGACTCGACTACGCCGGGATGGACCGAATTGACGCGGATCGGCATCTTGAGTGCGGCGAATTCGACGGCAGCGGCCCGGGTGAGCATCCGTGCGGCGGCCTTGCTGACGCAATAGGCGGCGCTGAACGCGGCAGGCCGGTCCGATGCGCCCGAGCACAAGTTGACCACCGCGGCACCGCCGGGCCGCCGCGATCCGCTGCGCGCCAGTAACGGCGAGGCGTGCTTGAGGCCGAGGAAGACGCCCTCGACGTTCACCTGCTGGCAGCGGCGCCAGTCTTCCAGCGCCATGGCATCGATCCGCTCCATCGGCGCGATGCCCGCATTGTTGACCAGGATGTCGAGCGCGCCGTGGCGACTTTCTATGACGCCCAGCACCTCGGCCCAGCTCCCTTCACTGGTAACGTCGAGCGCGAGGAATTCCTGCTTGCCCCCGGACGGCGCGCGCAAGTCGGAGCGCACTACCATGGCGCCGCGTGCTTCCAGCAGGCTGCACACGGCTGCGCCGATATCACCGCTTGCACCGGTCACCAGCGCGATCGCGCCGTCCAGTCGGGTCGCATCCATGGATCGAGTCTCCTTCGTCTCGTCAGTTGCCCGGCAAGGCCAAAGTGCGGAGCACATGCCGATGGGGGGGGACGGCCTAGCGCCGCCCCTCGAGGTAATCGTTCAGCACTTCATGGAAGAAGCGCACCCGCGTCTCCTGCGCGGCCAGATAGGCGTCGGTGTACCCGCGAGAATACATGCCCTTCTGCTGGCCTTCCGCCAGAAGCATGTCCTGATAGACGATCTGGTCCTTGATCTCGGGCACGCCGCGGCCGTTGTCGAAGGCGCGGTGCTGCATCTCGGCCTCGCGCAGCGGCTGGGGACCGGCCATGATCGATTCCACCACGGCCTGTCCCTCGACCGGGAAGGCCATGCACCACAGATCGAACGTGCACTTGTTCGGGTCGGTGGGGTGCGGCTCGGTGCGGAAGAAAATCAGGTTGTCCGGCAGGAAGCTGATGGTGACGTTGGGGAACATCACCGTATGCGGGCTGTCGGTGATCTCCTCGTCGTCCATGTGCTCGTAGTGGACGTAGCCGCGCTCCTTCCACAGCCGCTTCTTGGCGGCCTTGAGGTCGAGCCAGCCCTGCATCGCCTTGGTCTCGTAGTCCGGGTAGGCGGCGGGATCGATGTCCCACGCCTGCAGGATCATGTCGAAGGGATGCACCACGCCGTCTGGCAGGCGATCCGACAGCGAGGGGCGCATCGGCTGCACGGTGCGGCCATGACCGTTCGCCCACATCTCGTGCCGCGCGGTGTCGACGTCCTGGTCGATCCATGGCGGCACCTGCGGGTGCGCAGTGCGGGTGTGATAGCTTTCGGAGAAGTTGTCGGTGGCGAACTTCCAGTTGGTTTCGAGGTCGATCTTCATCCAGAACACGCGCACGGCGGTGTCCATCGGGTAGTTCTTGTAAAGGTCCGGCATCGGCGACAGGAAGTCGAGCAGTTCGGGCGCCTCGTCGTCCATCGTGTACCACACGAAGCCGCCCCAGGTGGCGCAGCGCAGTTCCTTGAGCCTCAGCTTGCCGCAGGGGTTGCCTTGCGGGAAGTCCTGCGGGTCCTGCGCATAGTTCAGCACGCCGTCCTTGCCCCAGACCCAGCCATGGTAAGGGCACTGGAACGAGTCCTGCGAACTGGCGTCCCACACCAGCCGCATGCCGCGGTGGCGGCACGAATTGTAGAACGCCTTGATCGAGCCGTCGTCCTGACGGACGCAGAAGACGGACTCGTTCATGAAGTTGTGCACGACGTAGTCGCCCGGCTCCTCCAGCTCGGCCGTGCGGCCGGCGACGTGCCAGATGCGGGTCCACATATGGTCCCATTCGCGCTGCATGAATTCGACCGAGGTGTAGCGGTCGCCGGTGATCGGGTCGCCGCGAAGATTGTCGGCGTTGCGCCCATCAATCATCAGCGCGTCGATGTCTTGCCTTCCCATCTCTGCTCCTTTCGGGACCTCTTGCCGGGTCCGTCTCGTCACGGAGCAGGATAACAAAACTGGTCGATCGACCTGCCTGACAAAACAGACAGGGCCCGACACGGTCGTCAGGTGCCCTTCAGACTCTCCAGTCCGCTGGCGAAGAAACGCAGCGCCGGGGCCGCCATGTCCTCCAGCCGCGCAACCGAATGGTGGCCCGCGCTAATGTCGTCGAGGAAGCCGGGGTCCTGCACCATGAAGATCAGCGCCGCCTCGATCAGATAGACGCCCGCCAGAAGTTCGCGTTCGGCGATGTCGGGCCGGTATTCGCGCAGCCGGTCGATCAGGATCTGCGACACCACGCTCAGCTTGGCGAGGATCGGGCGCAGTTCAGGCAAGCGGTACGAACTCATCAGGTGCGAGGTCATGACCATGTAATTGCGCAAGGGGTCGTCGAGGCGCGAGGCCGCCTGCAGGAACGGCAGGATGAAAGCGGTCACGATCTCCTCCAGCCCGAACTTCCCGCCCGCCTCGGCACGCGCGAAGCTGGCGGCGATGGTGCCGCGCAACAGGTCGAGCTTGCGCTCCAGCACGGCATCGAGGATCAGGTGCTTGTTGCCGAAGTGGTAATGGACCAGCCCCATCCTCACGTCCGCTGCCCTGGCGATGTCGCGCAGCGAAGTGCCGATATAGCCGCTTTGCGCGAACAGCACCTCGGACGCATCAAGGATACGGTTTCGTGTCGCCTCCCCCTTGGTCGAGGTCGAATAGCGGCCGGAGGTGCCCATTTCCGTCATGCAACCGCCATTGCTCTAATTTGTCAAACCGACAACCCGTTTCACATGCCGGATGCGTCCCAGTGTCAGGCGCGAGGATACGATACTGCCGTTGCTTCCGGCAGTGCAGGTGGAATGCAGCGCGCCGCATCGCCGGCGCATTACGATTACGCGATCCGCACGGGCCTTTGGGCGGCGACCTCAAGCTGGCGAGCATGGAAACGCTTCGATTAGGTGCCGGGCCGCAAGCCGAACGATACCGTCATTACCCCTGCCCTCCCCAGACTTCCGAGGCCGCCAGCACGGCGAGGCGGCCCCCCGCCTGCAGCAGCACATCCTCGTTTTCTTTGGGGGAAGGCAGAAAACGGCGATCGAAGCGATGGCGTCTATACCCCCGAATCCTTCGCCGCCTTCAATTCAGGTGGGGGTTTCGGCGGCATTCCTGCGCTGACCTTCTGCAGCGCCTATCTGAACGGCAACGTGAACGGCGCCAGCCCGGGCTGCGTGCGCGGCAACGACGGCGGCAACCCCGGCGACGCCGATCCCTACACGTCCAACGGCCATCACGTGCACCCCATCAACAACAAGTCGATCGGCGGCATGGCCCGGATATACCAATGACCTCGTGGGCTTCGGCTGGCTCCTCAATCTCTACGGCGCTCCACGAACCTATGGCGTTTCGGTGAGCTTCAAATTCTGAAACCTTGCTGTCAAAAAGTCGAGCCGTCGGAACCGCCTGCCGTTCTGGCGGCTCGTGCCATTGCCGTTCAAGACCTGCCAACGCACCGGCAATGGCGAACAAGAAAGCAGTGAATCACGGCACGGCGGGCGCATAGCGGCGCTCCAATTCGCTCTGCCGCGTGGTGAGGCTGGCGCGCTTGCCTTCGATGATGACAACGGCGGCACCGGTGGAAGGCTCCAGCGGATCCCCGTCCCAGACGACGATGTCGGCCGCGCTGCCCGGCGCAAGCGTAGTGGCACGGCCGCCCCAGATCGCCGCCGGATTGACAGTGATCGCCCGCAGCGCGTCGATCCGGCTAAGTCCGGCGGCGACTGCAAGCCCCGCGCCTTCGCGCAGCGCCAGCCCTGCATTATAGCTCAGTTCTACCGCTCCGCCGACCAGTCCGAACGCCACCTTTACTCCTGCGCGGGTCAGGATCGCGGCATTCTCCTGCCGCGCGCCGATCTGGTCGAAAGTGCTGGGCAGGTTCGCTTCAGGATCCAGCACCACCGGAATATGTGCCTTGGCGAGCAGGTCCGCTGCGCGCCACGCCTCCGCGCCCCCCACGATCACCACTTTGATTCGATAGTCTCCGGCAAGCCTGACCGCCTGACGCACATCGCTTTCGCGGTGCGTGACTATCGCCAGCCGCATGGCACCCTGAAGCACCGGACGAAGCGCCAGCCGATCCTGACGCTTGAGCGCGAATTCGTCGCCAGAGGGCAAAGTGGCGAGCTTCGCTTCGTCAAGGGCGGCGCGCAACAACCCCCATTGCGCTGCCCGTGAACCGGCCTGCCTATCCCACGCGCCGCCACCGATCACCGCGAACATTGCTGCGCGTGCCTTGCCGAGAATGTCGGCCCCCGGACGCAGCCGCGCAATCGCGGCCATGCCGGAGAAAGGCGCAATACCCGACGGCCCCGGGAAGCTGAGCGCGCTGGTGACACCATCCGCGCGCGCCAACCCGACCAGCGTTGAATTGCCGTTGAGCGCATAAGACACGTCGAACGACGGACCTGTCCCGGCATCCTTTGCCGCAGAATAATCGCGCGTGTCACTTGCGGCGGAGACCTCGACCAAGCCAAGCTGGGTCGCACCATTGATCAGACCGGGCGTTACCGGCTTGCCGCCTGCATCGATCACCTGCGCCCCCGCTGGTACACCGCCTGCGACCGTCACCGAGACGATCCTGTCACCATCGATGAGCACCGTCGCGTCATTCAGCGGGGTGTCGCCGGTCATCGTCCAGGCCTCCGCATGGACGATGGCGATCTCCTGCGCGGCCACCGGCACGGCCCCCAAAACGGCGAACGGTACGGCGGCCAGCGAAAGAAGGCCCCGCTTCATGGACGCACCGCCGCGCGGCCGAGTTCGAAATCGGAGTCTGGCTCCTCGGATGGCGCGCTGCGATCGGAGACGACCGCTCCATCCATGAGCACGAGATCGGCCTTGGTATAGATGCTGAATGGGTTGCCGGACCAAAGCACGACATCGGCATTGAAGCCCGGTGCAAGCGTGCCGATCCGATCGGAGAGACCCAGCACGCGCGCAGGATTGCTTGTGATCCAGCGTATCATCCGTTCAGGCGGCACCGCGATGCCCATCTGCCTGCCCGCCCCGGCCGCCTTGGCCGCCTCCATCGCCAGCCGCTGGCCCGAAGCCGGGGAATCGGAGTGCATCGTCACGCATACCCCCGCCTTGTCGAGCATCGACGCGCTTGCCCGCAGCGAATCCAGCGTCTCCATCTTGAACCCCCACCAATCACCGAACACCGCCGCGCACACGTCGTTCTCGCGCAGCAGTTCCGGGATCTTGTAAGCCTCGCCTGCGTGATGAAACGCAACGAGATGAATGTTGAACTCGCGCATGACCGAAAGCATCGTGGCCATGTCGTCGGCGCGGTAGCAATGCATGTTGAGCCTCAGGTCGCCGGCCAGCACGCCGGCCAACGCTTCGCGCTTCAGATCCTGGCCCCGCCCTGGTGGCGGCCCGCGTCGCTTGGCGGGCTTGCCGTCGAAATCCCTCCAGTCATGAAGGACCTTCTGGGCATCCATGAAGGTTTTTCTGACATAGGCGACCACGCCTTGCCGGCTCGTCGGCCCGCGATGGCTTTCCGCCCCCTCGGACTTGGGGTTCTCGCCGCAGGCCATCTTGAAACCCTGTGGTGCCCCGGGAAACTTCATCGCAGCGACCGTGGTGACGTGGACCGGCTTGACGGTGATCGCGCGGCCGCTGAAAATCGGGCTCGAGCCCGGCAGCACCTGGATCGTCGTCACGCCGGCTTGCAGCGCGCGTGAAAAGGCTACGTCCTGCGGGTTGATCGCAGTCTCGATCCAGGTGTCCGCGACGTTGACGTCGCTGGCCTCGGCAACGTCGCCCGCCTGGCGATCGATGGTGGTGAGGGGCAGTACATAAGTGCCGTCATGGCTGTGTACGTCGATAACGCCCGGCGTGACCCAGCGGCCCTGCGCGTCGATCTCCCGCACGCCGCCCGGGTTGGCCAGGCGCTGCCCGACGGCGGCGATCTTGCCGTCCCGTACCAGAACATCGCCATCGTCAAGACGGCCGCCTGCACCGTCGAGCACGGTGGCGTGGCGGAACAGCACATCCGAGCGTGGTCCGGGCTTGTAGGTGCTGGGAAATGGATCGCGCAGCCAGGGATCGATCTCGCCGACTTTGTTGAAAGGCCCGGCCTGTTCATGATGAGCATGGTCTCTGGCCGCGATCGGCGCCGCACAAAGACTGGCGCTGGCGGCAGCAACAGCCATGATGCGCAATCGACGGATCATATCCGCTCCTCGTTGAACCGGCGCATCCAGCGGACGAGAACCGGATCGGGATGACGAGCGACGATCGAGCGAAGCGTCTCGGGCCTTTCGTCCTGGCCCAGCTTGAATTTGCCTGCAACGCGGGTCACCTGCGCCCTGAAGCCAACGATCGCTTCGAGCATCCCGGTGTAACGGGGACCGAGCATCGTCCTTCCCCAACCCGTACCATCATCCATCCTCGCGGCGAGCAGATCGAGCGCCTCTTCGGTTCTGTCAGGCTCGAAGGTCACCTCTGCCTCAATCCGCAGCTGGGCAAAATTCCAAGTCGGCGCCCAGTTGTCGAGACCGGCCTGGGCCGGCGAAACATATCCGTCCGGCCCATTGAACAGGACCAGCGCACGCGGAGCTGACGAAAGAGCCGCGTAAAGCGGATTGCGCCGAGCCATGTGTCCAACGAGGTGAGTCAGCCTGCCCTCGGGATCATACTCGCCAAGCAAGGGAAGCAGGCTCGCATGGTCCGCGCCGCCGGCTGCCGCGCACACCCAGGCGAGAGGGAATTCTGCAATCAAATCGCGAACATCGCCTCCGTCGAAGCGCTCGAAGAGTTCGCTCACCCCAGCCCCGCTTTCGCCTGCCACATCACGTCCTCCTGGCCTTACGGTATCTGTTTTCCCTGCGGGCCGGACAGCTGCAAGCACCAAGAGCTAAAATTTCGCTGGGCCAAGGGTATCGGCGATTGTCCTGGAACTGCAACACCCATACGCTGGCCTCGATTTTATCTCTTCCTGCACCAGGAGCCGGGTCCAATGCTGCGTCCATGGAAAATGAGCTTGAGCGAGCGGATCGTGCACTCTTCGCGCGGTACGCCCGTCTACATGCAGATCATCCAGGCACTCATCCGCGACATCGAGAGCGGCAGGCTGGCATCCGGCACATTTCTTCCCAGCAGCCGAGAACTTGCGGACGTGCTGAACGTCAATCGCAAGACCGTGGTGCTCGCCTATGAGGACCTGATCGCGCAAGGCTGGCTCGCCTCGGCGGGCACCCGCGGCACCAAGGTGTCGACTTCGCTGCCCGAACCAACCGGGAAAGCCGCGCGCCCGGACGTCGCCGAGCATATGGACGGCGGCGCCGAGTATCGGTTCGCAAGGCCGCCGATACGCGCTCTGGCGCTGCCGGGCGGCAAAGGATTGAAGATCGACGAGGGCTCTCCGGATGGCCGACTGTTCCCGCCGGAACTCCTGGTGCGGGCCTATCGGGTCGCGGCCCAGCGGGCATCGCGGGCCAATCATCTTCAATATAGCGATCCCCGCGGCTCGGAAGGTCTGCGCGAAAGCATTGCAGCGATGCTGAAGAGCCAGCGCGGCCTGCCGGTCACTGCCCGCAACATCTGCATTACGCGTGGCAGTCAGAACGGGATCTTCCTTGCGGCGCAGGTCCTCATCACGCCGGGCGATGCAGTTCTCGTGGAAGCCCTGACCTATGAACCGGCCGTCGCCGCCTTCAGGGCATGCGGCGCTCGCATCATCAGCATCGGGCTGGACGAAGGCGGAATAGATGTCGAGGCGGTCGAGCGGGCCTGCCGCCAGGAACGTGTGCGCGCCGCCTTCGTGACGCCGCACCATCAGTTCCCCACCACCGTCGCCTTGCGCCCGGAACGACGCCTGCGCCTGCTCGAACTGGCCCGCCAGTTCGGTTTTGCCGTCGTCGAGGATGACTATGACCACGAATTCCACTTCGAATCGCAGCCGCTCCTGCCGATGGCCGGCTATGCTCCGAACCGCGTGATCTACGTCGGCTCGCTGTCCAAGCTCCTGCTCCCGGCCCTGCGCATCGGATACATCGCCGCGCCCGAAGAAGTCATCGACGCGATCGCTCACCGTGTTTCGCTGGTGGACGGCATGGGTAATATCCTCACGGAAGATGCCGCGACACAGCTCATTGAGAACGGCGAACTGCGCCGTCACAGCCGCAAGGTGCGCCAGATATATGCAGCGCGCCGCATGAGATTCGCCGCGATGCTGGACGCGACGCTCGGCGGATTGGTCGATTACGCGGTTCCCGATGGCGGCCTCGCTTTCTGGCTCCGGTTCCGCGATCGCGCCGACCTCGACCGCGTGGAGCGGCGCGGCGCGGAATTCGGCCTGCGCTTCGCCCTGTCAGAATCCTTCATGACGAACGAAGACGCTCCGCGCGGGCTGCGCATCGGCTTTGCCAGCTTGACCGAACACGAAGCACGCCAGGCCCTTTCTACGCTCGCCGCCGCAGCCGCGAGGTAAGTGGACCAGTCATATTGGCGAAACTGGATGTTCTCGCGCAGCCAAAGGCGGGGAACTAATAACCGGAATTCTTTCGCACAAAACGGGGATACCCTTGATGAAGACCTTGAAGTTCCTGTTGGCAGGCGCCGCGACGGTCCTTGCCTCTGCTGCATTCGCGCAAGGGGCGGCACCCGCTGCATCGGCGTCCGGCACCGCGAACGCAGCGGCGCCCTGGCCGGAAGCGTGGTTCGAAATCTTCAAGCTCGCGCCCGGCAAGCAGGAAGAATTCATACGCCGCATCGACCGCGCCGACCAGGTCGCTGCCACGGCCGGCCTTCCCCCGATCCAGATCTTCGTCCACGAGGATGGCGCCGACTGGGATGTGCTGCTGTTCAAGCCGGTGACCGGCTTCAAGCCCACGACCGCACAGGAAGCCGCAATGGCCGCCAAGCGCAAGGAACTGCATATGGAGAGCGGCCCGGCCTATTTCCTCGGTATCCGCGAGACCATCGCTTCCCATACCGACAGCAAGGCCTACGGCCTGCTCAGCGCGGCGCAGTGGCTCGACAAACTCGACAAGTGGCGGGCCGAAAACCCTCAGCCAGCCCAAAAGTAACGATCGCGGGGGAAACGAAGAGATGATCGACAGGCGACGCTTCATCGGGGGCTCCGGCTGCGCGTTGGCCATTGGCGCGCTTCCCACCCTCGCGGCCGAGGCGGAACTGGACGCGGCCTATGTCAACGCCCGTGTCTGGACCGGCCGCAGCCCCTCGGAACACAGCGATGCGCTCGGCGTGATCGGCACCGATATCGTTGCAATCGGCGACGCGGCGGTGCGAGCGCGTAGCGGCAGGCGGACCCGGATGATCGACCTGCAAGGCGCGTTCGTCGTGCCGGGTATGGTCGATTGCCACACGCATTTCGCCCGCGCCTCGCTGATGCTGTCGCGCCCGTCGCTGCGCGATGCAGACACACCGGCAGAATTCGTCCGACGGATCGGCGCGGCTGCGGCTGCCTTGCCCAAAGGCCAATGGCTCGAAGGCGGGAACTGGGACGCCGACCGCTGGGGAGGAGAAATGCCGACACGGCAATGGATCGATGCCGTCACCCCCGACATTCCGGTAGCCGTGATCCGCTACGATCTGCACATGCTGCTGCTCAACTCGCTGGCGCTGAAGCTGGCAGGCATCGATCGCAACACGCCCGACGTGCCGGGCGGCGTAATCCTGCGGGATGCACGGGGCGAGCCGACGGGCGTGCTCAAGGACGCGGCACGGGACCTTGCCACGCGCGCAATTCCCAGGCCCAGCGAAGCACAGGTCGAGGCCGCGATCCGCAGAGGCATCACGCTCGGCCTCAGCAAGGGTGTCACCCAGGTACATAACACCGATGTCGATTGGGAGACCCACGACGCGCTCCGCCGCATGCGCCCGCGCGGCGAGACCGACATCCGCTTTTATTCCTATACGCCAATCGCCGACTGGGAGCGCGCGGTCGCGCTGGTCAAGGCCGAGGGGCGCGGCGACGACTGGGTTCGCTGGGGGGCATGCAAGGCAGTCTACGACGGATCGCTCGGTTCACGCACCGCGCTGTTCTACGAACCCTATCTGGACGATCCCTCCACGCATGGCATCGCTGTCACCAGGCGGTCCGACTTGCGCGAATGGATCGGCGAAGCCGACAAGGCAGGGCTTCAGGTTTCCGCACATGCCATTGGCGACGAGGCGAATGACGAAGTGCTCGACGTCATGGCCGAAGTCGCTGACGCCAACGGCATGCGCGACCGTCGTTTCCGGATCGAGCACGCGCAATCGCTCAGCAAGGCGGCGATCCCCCGTTTCGCCAAGCAGAACGTGATCGCTTCGGTCCAGCCTTACCACGCGATCGACGACGGCCGGTGGGCGATCCGGCGCATCGGCGAGGAACGCCTTACCCGAACTTACGCCTTTCATTCGCTCGTCGCCTCGGGCGCGCATGTCTGCCTGGGCTCGGATTGGCCGGTGGCCCCGCTCGATCCCATCATCGGCATCCAGGCGGCGGTGCTGCGCGAAACGCTCGACGGGAAGAACCCCGGCGGATGGCACCCGGAGCAGAGGATCTCGCTGGCTCAGGCCCTGGCAGGCTATACCCGCGAGGCAGCCTATGCCGGATTCATGGATAAGCGGATGGGCATCATCGCCCCGGGCCGTCTCGCCGATTTCGTCGTACTCGACCGCGACCTGTTCGCCATCGATCCGGAGACGATTGCGCAAACCGGCGTGCTGCGCACCGTCGTCGGCGGAAAACAGCGCTTCGGCTGAGCGGCGCTGCCGCACACCGGCATTTCAGCCCGCCGGGCGATGTTTCCCGAGGTGGGCAGATCACGCATCGACGGCGGGAGTTTTCCGAATGCGGCCAGCATCACCTGGTCCCCTGCCTCAGGACAAACTGGATGTTTTCGGCTCCAGGCCGCAGTCAGATGGAATGCTGGACCGTGCGGCTCGGCGCGGGCGCAGGAAGGAACCTTTGCAGCGGACGGGAAAATCCGTCGCGGCAGATCGAGTCAACTCATTTTGGGGTACGAACGATGCGCATTTCCATCATTCGGGGATCCAGCGCCGCGGCGCTCGCGGCGACATTCGCAATCGCCTCACCCGCCTTCGCCCAGCATGCTCCCCGCGATGCCGAGAGCGAGGAGAGCCGCAACGACATCATCGTAACGGGTCAGCAGGCGCAGAAGCAGGTCGTAAGCGACGGCAATATCGGCGTCCTGGGTAACAAGGACGCACTCTCCACACCGTTCAACATCACGTCCTACACGGCGCAGCTGATCCTCGATCAACAATCCGAGACGATTGGCGACGTTCTCGAAAACGACCCTTCGGTTCGCACCACTTATGGCTCGGGCAACCAGTCCGAGCTGTTCGTCATCCGCGGCTTCGCATTGAACGGGGACGATGTGTCGATCGACGGCCTTTATGGCGTCACACCGCGCCAACTCGTCTCGCCGGAACTCTATGAGAGCGTCCAGGTCCTGAACGGTGCCAGCGCCTTCCTGTTCGGCGCTGCTCCGGGTGGGTCCGGCATCGGCGGCGGCATCAATCTGGTGCCGAAGCGCGCGCAGAAGACGTTGATCCGCGGCACCGCGAGCTACAGCGCCGACGGCATTCTGGGCGGCAATGTCGATATCGGCACACGTTTCGGCCCGGACCGGGAATTCGGCATCCGCGTGAACGGAGTCTATCGTTCGGGCGACACTGCGGTCGATAACGAGCACCGCGAGGTAAAGGTCGCAGGCGCCAGCTTCGACTTCCGCAAGGGACCGGGGCGCTTCTTCCTCGACTTCGGCTACGAGGAGCAGGCGGCAAACTATAGCCGGCCAACAGTACGGCTGGCGAACAACATCGCGGTTCCCAGGACGCCGGACGCCAACGACAATTACGGACAGCCCTGGACCTTCACCAAGCTGCGAGACATTTATGCGCTGGCGCGTGTCGAAATCGATATCGCCAAGGACTGGATGGTCTATCTCGCCGCGGGAATGCGCGACGGATCCGAAAAAGGCGATTATTCGACGCTCACGATCACCAATGCGGCCACCGGTGCCGGCACCGGCTCGCGCCTTTACGTCCCGCGCGAGGACAATAACGAGAGCGGCCAGTTCGGCCTGCGCGGCAAGTTCGCCGTGAGCGGCATCACCAACGAAATCAACTTCGGTGGATCGGCCACCTATACGGAAAACCGCAATGCCTTTGCCTTCGGTGCCTTCCCAGCGGCGGTCCGCACAGCCTGCGGGGCAAGTGCCACTTCCTTCTGCACCAATCTCTACAATGCCCCGATCGTCGATCGGCCGCCGAACTCGGTAACGCCGGGCCTGGTCTCCGGCTCCTTTACAGATCTGCCGCGCGTCTCGACCGGCGCGTTCACCAGCCTGTTCGCATCGGACACGATCGGATTTCTGGGCGATCGCATCCTCGTCACCGTCGGCGCGCGACGGCAGAACATGATAGTCAACGCCTACAATCGCACCACGCTCGCCCGGACCAGCCGCTACGATGAAAGCCGGACGACCCCGGTGGTAGGTGTAATCGTCAAGCCGGCCGGCACTGTCTCCCTTTACGCCAACCGTATCGAGGGCCTGGCCCAAGGCCCCACCGCGCCGCTCACCAACGTCACCAATCCGGGCGAAGTGTTCGCGCCATACAAGTCAGTTCAGTATGAACTCGGCGGCAAGATGGCGATCCACGGCCTTACCGGCACCGTCGCGCTCTATCAGACGAAACAGCCGAGCACCTTCACCACGACGCCTGCAAGCGGCCTGGGCACCTTCGTGGTAGACGGTGAGCAGCGCAATCGCGGCGTCGAGGTCACCCTCAACGGCGAACCCGCCGACTGGCTTCGCTTCATCGGCGGGTTCTCGGTCAACGATGCCAAGATTACCAAATCGCTGAACGGGGTGAACAACGGCAAGAAGGCGATCGGCGTCCCCGACTACCAGGTCAATTTCGGCACCGAGGTCGTGCCGTCCTTCATCGAGGCCCTGACGTTGACCGGCCGCGTGGTCCTGACCGGCAAGCAGATGATCAACATCCCCAGCGCGGCGGCCGCCGCTCAGGAACTGCCTGACTGGGTCCGTTTCGATCTCGGCGCGCGCTATGTCGCAGTGATCGGCGAACACCCCGTCACCTTCCGTATGAGCGCCGAAAACATCGCCAATCGCCGCTACTGGTCATCGGCGTTCGGCGGCTATCTATTGCAGGGCTCGCCGCGCACCGTGAAGGCGTCGATGACTTTCGAATATTGATGCCGGATCATCCCGCGCCGTACGGCGTCGAACGGCGCGGGATGCCGACTGATCGCGCGGGGGGGGGGGGCTACTGAGCTGCCTGCCTCTCCGCATCGAGCCGCTCGACAAGTTTTTCGATCTCGCCGGGATTGAGAACCCAGGTGCGGGTCTTGCGCCCTTCGCGAAACACGGGCCGCGTCAGCAGGATGCGCGGCTGCTCCTTGGCGAAAGGTTTGAAGAGAGAGAAGTGCATCACGCATTCGAGCATCGATCCGATCACCGGCGTCTTGCCATCCAGATCGATCAGCGTTGCGGGCTGGTCCCAGGGAATGTTCATCATGGCGCGCGACTATCGCGGGTTTGGACCAAGCTCAATGCCGCAAATGTGACGTTGCCGGTCGTCGGGATCCGCAAGGCTTTCGGCTCCGGCGCGCTGCACTGCTGGTGGTCAGAAGTGGCCGGGTTGGTCTGAACACGTCAAGCGGTTGACACCTTTAATCAGCGGTCCAAGGCGCAGTGGCGTGACATGTCGTGGCGTGAGCGCTTGTTTTGCCGCAGCTACGGCGATCTCCGGTTGCTCGTCATCAATCGGCTAATCGCTTTGGAAATGTTGGCCTTCATCGTTACCGGAAATCAAGGTCAGCACTTTGCGCTGCTCGCTTTCATCGGCTTCGCACTATCGACTTTGATGTTGATGCTGATGATGAAACATCAGTCTGACATTGTCATACGCCCCGGCAGCTAACCACCCCTTCCGGTCGTAAAGCGACGGCAAGCCGACGCCCAGAACCGGACGTTCTGGCACGCTTCTGTTCAAAAATGTTGTGCTGGAGAACGGACCTATTGCGGACACGGTGCTTCGTGGAGCGCGGCGTATGTCTGCTAAGTTATTGTATTGTTTGGTTGCGGGGGTAGGATTTGAACCTACGACCTTCAGGTTATGAGAAGGAACGCCTAGCAATAAAAGATTGAAATTATAAAGTTATTTAATAACTTTTGCGTTATGTGTTAGTACTTGTGCTAAATCAAGGGTCTCGCTGCAGGTCCTCTTTTTGTTTGCTTAGCCGGTGGATCCAGTTCGGAGCCTTCGCCATGGTAATGAACCCACCCCCCGGCTGCTGCATCAGCACGGCTGCTATCAAAACGAATCATATCCTTGCGCCAAATGCTGGGGCACGTCGGCAATCGACCTCATCCGTTTTGCGGCGCCTATCATCGGAAGCCAGTCGGTAAAGGTCTGTACCTACTGACCGCTCCGACCGGTAGAACGCAGGAAGTCAGAGTGCGCGGGCCTGCCGAAGCAGTTCGATCGCGGCTTCCCGCGTAACAATCCCCGTATAGCGAGCAATGTTGCCACAGAACCCGCCCTTCTCGTTCAACCTGGACTACCAGCGGTACGGCATCCACAGAGCTGTCAGCGTGCGTCACGCTGGCTTCCGCAGAGATTTTGACCCTGTTCTTACACATGGTAGCTAGGCCGCTCTTGCCCATACACCGTAATACGGTGGAGCTGGAGATAAGTCGCAAAGTAACGGTAGCCCTGTCGCCGGACGTATCTCTCTGGGGACCTGTGAGATTCACATCGCCGCTGTCGAGCAAGCCATTTGCGTTGGTGTCGAAGGCGGCAAGCCCTTCAAGGTCGGTCTTCGCTCCCTGCTTGTCGGAGACGAACGAGATTTCCTTGATGTCATCGATCTCGCCATTGCTATTGCGGTCGAGGGCAAGAAACGCATCGTCGGCTTCGATCCACCCCGCCCTGTCGGCGACCCCGTCCCCGTTCATGTCGAAACGGGTCAGGCTGTCAGCCAGCGCAACGAGCGATTTTTCGTCGTTGTCGAAGTCGAGGACGATGGGGGTGGCAACGCCGCTGGGCTGAGTAGTCTGCTCCGGTTCTTCCGACGGTATCACGTTGCTGCTAGACTGGCCCTCTTCAGGTTCACCCGCTGGATCGGCGTCGCCGGCCGAATTTGAAACACCGCCGCCCTGATTATTGGTAGCCGGCTCCGATGGGGAATTCGCCGGGGTCTCACCCTGGTTTAAAGGGACGTCAGTATCCGAAGCAGATGCTTCTTCCTCGCTATCTGCGACCGGATCGTACGAAAGGCTAACATCAGCGAGATCACGCGATGTTCCATCGGCCAGCAGATAGTCCGACGTTGCCGTCACGACGTTACCGGTATCCTCAAGGCTGTGACCGGTTTCGTTCATGGTCCTAGAGCTCGAAAACCAATAGCCTGCGGACGTGCGCGCACAAAATGGCCGCTGATTGCCGGAAATGGCCGTAAAAAGGTATGGGCACGTCAGCCTAGATTTGCAGCGATCATGGAATTCAGGAGGTCTCCAATCAAATCTCAGATTCGATTTGAGGCGCAAATCACTTGGCTGCGCGTCATTCCGCTTCCGATTCGGAAAGGGTCTCTATCCATCTATCGAGCGGGCCATCATTTCTCGGCGCGAACTGCAGACCAACGTCTATCCGGCAGTTGACGGTCCCGCGCTCGGGTCGTTGAAAATGCATGCTCTTCGCGAGCCAGCAATTGGTCAATGTCTGCCTCAAATTCGAAGGCGTGGATTGGGACTAACTTGGCTGTCTGGTGTTGAATACTGACTTATTTATTCCGGACATACCAAGATCGCAAACGAGCCGTCCGCGGAGCGAGTGTACCGACACTTTTCTAGCCCCGATTGCGCCATTTTTTACGCCGGTGGCCATATAAAATCGAAGCGACCATCGTAGTAATGGCAGCGCATGTGGGCAAGGTCAGCCTCCCAATGCGATTGCAGTATAGAAAGATTCATCGCTCCGGGGCGACGCATTCTTCACGAAGGTTGCAAGGCATTCCGCGATTTTATGAAGGCGGGGCCAGTGCCCGGCTAGCCCCAAGATGCCATGTTTTCCATATCGTTCAATGGCGGCAACCGCGCCGTGAATGCATGCACTAGGTGTTTAGTCCCGGCATTTGGTGGATCGGGTTGACGATGAACCGTTCTGGCTCTGCCGTCCAGATTTTGACGATGTATTCGTAGGGTGTGAGACCGCTCAGCGTCTTGAGCCGGCCGGCAAAGTTGTAGGCGGCCATGAATTCGGCAAGATGCGTCCGAAGTTGGTCGTGGCTCTCGTAGTGGAAGCGCTTGACGGTCGCTTCCTTGATGGTCCGGTTCATCCGCTCGAACTGACCGTTCGTCCACGGGTGGTTCGGTTTGGTGAGCCGGTGCTCGATGCCGTTTGCGTCGCAGATTATGTCGAAGCGCATTTGGCGTGACCATGTGGTGTTCCGGTTGCGCGGCTGCTCGGAGAACTGGATGCCATTATCGGTCAGGATCGTGTGGATCCGGTACGGCACGGCTTTTAGCAGGTGTTCCAGGAACTCCCATGCTGTTCGCCGATCAGCCTTGTCGACCAGTTGTGTGACCGCGAACTTGCTGGTGCGGTCGATACCAACGAACAGATACAGCTTGCCTTCGGCAGTCTTCACCTCGGCGATATCGATGTGGAAGAAGCCAATGGGATAGCGCTTGAAGCGCTGGCGCTTCGGCTTGTCGCCCTCAACGTCCGGCAAGCGGGAGATGCCGTGCCGCTGAAGGCAGCGGTGCAAAGCTGACCGTGTCAGATGCGGGATCGACGGCTGCAACGCGTAGAGGCAGTCGTCCAGGGGTAGCAGGGTGTGACGTCGGAACGCGACAACCATCGCCTCCTCGGCTTCTGTCAGGGTCGTCGAATGAGGGGCCTTCGGCCCGGTCTTCAGGTCCTCGACCGTCGCTCGCTTCCGCCACTTTGCCACCGTCTTGGGATTGATCCCCAACTCCCGGCTCAGCGTCGCGAGCGAAGCTTGCGATCGCTGTACTGCTGCTCGGACGGCGTGCGTGGTCGTGGCGCTCCCCTGACGAACCTGTCCCATAAAGCTTCCTTCCATTCCAACGAAAGGATCGCACCATCAAACCATGGGATCAAACACCTAGTAGATGCGCGCGTTCCGCTCCGGTCAGTTGGCTGCTTATGCCGACCTGATAGCCATTGCGGCTATGCTCCTTACGAGCGGTACCAGTCCATGTCATGATCCATTCCATCTCTTTGCAAAGGCGGCTGGATCACAACATACTAGTATAGTTCAACAACTTTCACATCGGGTTCTTATGCCGCCGACCATCGCGAGGGCGGCTGCCGCCTCAGGACAAAAGGTAGGACAGCACCATCGCCGTCCCACCTTGCGTGCGTGAAGGAAGAGCCGGATGCGCTCAGCCCTTCCCCGAATTTATGCGATCAGTACTTCACGCGAATGCTGGCACCGTAAAACTTGTCGTCGATGCGGATGTCGTGCGGGAAGGCAGGTGTGTCGAAGTAGCTGTAATACTTGCCGCCATTCACGTTCACGCCATCGAAAGTGACAGTGATGTTCGGGGTCACGTCGTAGCCAATTGAGAAGTCGAGGCGTCCATTGGCCTTGACCTTGTTGAACTGCACCGCGTCCGCCGAACCGGTCAACGTGCCCGCACCGAACGCCGTCTCGTTATAGCCCGAGCGCCAGGTGTAGACCACACGCGCGGTGATGCCGTACTTCTCGTAAAGCGCTCCAGCGGTGTAGCTGTACTTCGAGACGCCGAGCAGTTGCTGCCCTTCGAGCAGATCGCCCTTGGTCGTCACCTTGCTGTCTGCATACGTGAAGGTGCCCATGAGACCGAAGCCATCGAACCCTTCCGGCAGGAAGTCGAGGAAGAACTGACCTGCAGCCTCGATGCCCTTGAGTTCCGAGGAGCCCAGATTGCGCGGCTGGGTGATCTGGTAGGTCTGGCCGTCGATCACCTGGATCGAGGTGTCCGGAGCCACGCGGTCCTTCAGCTTGCGCATGTAGCCGGCCAGCGAGACGTAGCTGGAGCGGCCGAAGTAGTATTCCGCCGTCACGTCGAAGTTGTCGGACTGCTGGGCCTTGAGGTCCGGGTTGCCGCCCGCGCCTGCCAGAATGACGTTCGGATTGCCGCCCGGCGCCGCCAGCGACAGGCCGGGGTTGAGATCGCCGAAGGTCGGACGCGACACGGTCTTGGCATACGTCGCGCGGAATTGCAGCTGGTCGGTCGCCTTGAAGCGAAGGCTGGCGTTGGGCAGGACGTAGATGTCGGTGGTGTCACGGTTGATCGGCACGAACAGGTCGCCGCCGCCGGGGGCACCGCCGATTACGCGCGAGGTGCCGTCGATCATGCGGCTGGTGCTGACCACGCGCACGCCGACGAGGCCGTCGATCGCCGAAACATCACCGATGTCGAGCTGGTACTTGCCCTGAACGTAAGCCGCGAAGGTCTTTTCCGCCGCATCGTAGTTGCGCGTCGGATCCCAGTCGGGGTCGCCGGCTGGGGCGCCGTAAAGCGCGCGCAGTTCATCGGTGTTATTGAGCAGATAGCTCGCGTTAGGCGTGTACCAGTGCTCCCCGCCATTGATGTAGGGGATCGAATCCGGCGAACGAACCATGAAGTCGGAAGGCAGGCCAACCGAATCCACCAGCGTCGCGCGGTTTGCACCCGGGAAGCCCGGACCACCGGCGACGGCGCGGAACGAACCCTGACGGTCGCTGTAGCGCGCGCCGAACTGCATCTGGCGCAGGAAGCTGCTATCGATGTCGAATGCGGTGTCCAGCTTGAAGGAGTACTGGCGGCTGTTGGACTTGTTGAGATCCTGGAACAGCGTGTTCGCGAAGACGAAGCCGTCCGCGCTGCCGAGCGGGTTGCCCTGCATCACCGTGCTGCCGTGGCCGTTGTCGTCCACCACCACGTCGACGGCGGCATTGCGCTTGGCGACGTCGACGATGATCGCGCGGTTGGAGTTCTTCGACTGGATGTAGCTGGCGTCGAAGACGACGTGGATCGTATCGGTGTTCCACTTCGCGCCGCCGCCCAGCACGTACTGGTCAGTGCGCTGACGCTTGGCCTGGGTGCTGGTCAGCGCATCCACGCCGTTGAAGGTGGCCGACTTGGCGATGCACAGGTTCTGGACCGGATCGTTGCCGCCGCCCAGGAACCCGTCACCCTTGACCGGAGCCGAGAAGCAGTCGTCGCCTGCGACACCGTTGCTGATGCTGTTGCCCGCGAACAGGTCGGCGAAGATGAAGTTGGTTGCGAAGGTCGAACGGTAGCCGCTGTACATGCCATCCAGGTACAGTTCGAGTTCCGGGGTCACTTCCCACTGCAGCGCTGCGTTGACCTGCGGGCGGCTGTTGTGGCCGGTGTCGGTGGTGCCGCCAACGCAGGTCGGCAGGACCAGGTTCGGGGCGCCCGCCGGGCCATTGTTGGTCGAGCGCGGATCGCAGTTGAAGGAGACCGGACGGCTGAAGTTGTTGCGCGCATAGGACACGTCGATCAGCGCGCCCAGACGGCCCTCGCCCACGTCCCAGGTGTTGGCGATGAGCAGGCCGGCGGTGTAGCTCGTCTTGTCCGAAACGCGGCCGTTGTAGACTCGGCCGTTCGCGGCGATGGTCAGGCCCTTGTCGAAGTTGAAGGGCTTCTGCAGCTTCATGTCGATGACGCCGGCAACGCCACCTTCGACGAGGTTGGCGGAGTTCGACTTGTAGACGTCGATGCCGCCGATGGCTTCTGCAGGAAGATCCTGGAACGAGAAACCGCGACCGACGCCGGTGAAGATCTCACGTCCGTCCAAAGTGGTCAGAATGTCGCCCAGACCGCGCACGATAGGGCTCTGAATTTCGTTGTTGAACCCGTTGACGACCTGGACGCCAGCAACGCGCTGCAGCGCGGAGGCGACCGAGGTGTCGGGCAGCTTGCCGATGTCCTCGGCGACGATCGAATCGACCACGAGGTCAGAGTTCTTCTTGACGTTGCGCGCGGCTTCCAGGCTGGCGCGCTGGCCGGTGACGACGATCTCGTTGCCGATGTCTTGGGCTACGGTGGGCGCGGCGGCGTCCTGTGCGTCCTGCGCATGGGCCAGCGGCGCCCAGGCCAGCATGGCCAGGACCGACGACGTCAGGACAAGCGAATAGGCTTTGCGATTCATTAGTGCCTCCCTCCAGAAACAGTCGACCCGTTGATCAGGTCTTCCCGGCGCTCATAGCTTTCCACTTCTGCTCAGACAAGACCGATTTGTCGTATAAATAGGTTGCCACTAAAAAAACGTGATGGTAGCCGCTCGTCAAAGCCACCCGGTAGGGTGGGCCGCGCGTTGCGGCCTTGTTGGAAACAAGCGATCTCTAGGGAGGCCGACATCTCTTTCGCCAACGACACCGCCACGCACGCTGGCAACACCACCGGCTCCGCGCCCCGCCCGGCCCTGCGTTCGCGCGCGTGGTTCGACAATCGCGACAATCCGGACATGACCGCGCTCTATCTTGAGCGCTATCTGAATTACGGGCTGTCGATAGAGGAGATGCAGTCGGATCGCCCGATCATCGGCATCGCGCAGTCGGGCAGCGATCTGGTTCCCTGCAACCGCCACCACATCGTCCTGGCCGAGCGCGTCAAGGAAGGCATCCGCGATGCAGGCGGCATCCCGATCGAGTTTCCGACGCATCCGCTGCAGGAAACCGGCAAGCGCCCGACGGCCGGCCTTGACCGCAACCTGGCGTATATCAGCCTCGTCGAAGTGCTTTATGGCTACCCGCTCGACGGCGTGGTGTTGACGGTCGGCTGCGACAAGACGACGCCGTCCGCGCTGATGGCCGCCGCCACGGTCAACATCCCCGCCATCGCCCTGTCGGTCGGCCCGATGCTCAACGGCTGGCACGAGGGAGAGCGCACAGGCGCCGGTACGATCGTGTGGAAGGCGCGCGAACTGCTGGCCAAGGGCGAACTCGATTATCCGGGGTTCCTCAAGCTGGTCGCTTCGGGATCGCCGTCCACCGGCTTCTGCAACACGATGGGCACTGCAACAACGATGAACTCGCTGTGCGAGGCGCTCGGCATGTCACTGCCCGGCTCCGCGGCGATTCCCGCCCCTTACCGCGACCGTCAGGAATGCGCCTGGGAAACGGGCCGCCGCATCGTCGAGATGGTGCAGGCCGATCGCAAGCCTTCCGACATTATGACGCGCGCGGCGTTCCTGAATGCGATTCGCGTGAACTCGGCCATCGGCGGTTCCACCAACGCGCCGATCCACCTCAACGCCATCGCGCGCCACATGGGCGTGGACCTGACGCTTGAGGACTGGGAAAGCCACGGCACCGATGTGCCGCTGCTCGTCAATCTCCAGCCCGCCGGCGAATATCTGGGCGAGGACTACTATCGTGCGGGCGGCGTCCCCGCCGTCATCGGCGAACTGGCTAAAGCCGGTCTGATCGACGGCGACGTGCTGACCGCGAACGGCCGCACTCTGGCGGAGAACCAGGTCGGCGCCCGCATCCATGACGACAAGGTGATCCGTCCCTTCGAACGTCCGCTGAAGGAGGCTGCGGGCCTCACCGTGCTCAGCGGCAACCTGTTCGATGGCGCGGTGATGAAGCTGTCGGTGATCTCCGAGGAGTTTCGCGGTCGCTACCTTTCCGACCCGGCGAACCCCGATGCCTTCGAGGGCCGCGTGGTCGTTTTCGACGGGCCTGAAGACTATCATCACCGCATCGACGACCCCGAACTCGCCATCGACGAGAACACCATTCTCGTGATCCGGGGCGCCGGGCCGGTCGGCTATCCGGGCGGCGCCGAAGTGGTGAACATGCGCCCGCCCGCCGCGCTCATCCGCGCGGGCGTCCACGCCCTTCCCTGCATCGGCGACGGACGGCAATCGGGCACGTCGGGCAGCCCGTCCATCCTCAACGCCTCGCCCGAGGCGGCGGTCGGAGGCGGGCTGGCGCTGCTGCGCACCGGCGACCGCGTGCGCATCGACCTGGGCGCGCGCAGCGCCGACATGCTGGTGGACGATGCCGAGCTTGCCCGCCGCCGCGAGGATCTCGCCGCGATCGAACAGAGCGTCACCCCCGGCTCGCAAACGCCATGGCAGGAAATCCAGCGCGATCTGGTAGGCCAGTTCGCGACTGGCGCGGTGATAGAATCCGCGGTCAAGTACCAGCGTATCGCCCAGACGAAGGGCCTGCCGCGGGACAGCCATTGATGACCGAAATACGCGTAATCCCGCGAGACCGCGTCGATGTGCTGGGCGAAGGCCTGTTCTGGTCGGTGCGCGACGGTGCGCTGCTGTGGACCGACATCCTCGGCCAACGCATCAACCGTCTTGTTCCCGCAGAAGAAAGGGCCGAAGAAAGGGTGGAGAGCTGGGAAACCGGCGACGCCACCGGCTGGATCATCGGCCGCGAGAAGGGCGGGTTCGTTGCGGGCATCGGCACCACCGTCGCCGCCGTCACGCTCGATCCGTTCTCGGTGGAAACGCTGGCGCAGATCGCTGGCGAGCCTGCCGGAAACCGGGTCAACGATGCCGCCGCCGATGAACAGGGGCGGGTCTGGCTGGGCACGATGCCCTATTCCTGCGACAAGCCGGTGGGCGCCTTCCACCGGCTTGAAAACGGCATGGTCACCCGCGCCGCGCCGGAGGCCTGCACCATCCCCAACGGCCCGGCGATCGATCCGCAGGGCCGCTTCATGCTCCATACCGACAGCGCGCTCGGCGTGATCTTCCGTTACGCGTTGGAGCAGGGCGAGTTGGGCGCGCGCGAACCGTTCATCACCTTTCCCGGCGATGAGAGCTGGGGCTCGCCCGACGGCATGACCTTCGACGCCGAGGGTCACTTGTGGGTCGCATGCTGGGGCGACGGCGCCGTGCGCCGCTTTGCGCCCGACGGCACGCTGGTTCGCCGCATCGCGCTTCCCGCCAGCCAGATCACCAACGTCACGTTCGGCGGCGACCGGCTTGACCGGCTCTACGTCACCAGCGCCGCAGACGGCGTGGACGAGGCACACGGCGGGGCGCTGTTCGAACTGGACCCCGGCTGCGCGGGTCTTGCGGCCTGCCTGTATCGTGGTTGAGAAGTACCCTGCCCTTGGTTTTGGCCTTGGCCCTGCCCGCCGGTCGGGGCCGGGACATCCGCCGGTAACGCGGACGAGACGGATTAACCATCCGGCACACTGAACAGGCTCGATCAACGAGTTCAAAGGAGAGAGAATGCTCAAGGTCATCACCCCCGCCGTTTTGCTGGCAGCGGCCTGCGTTCCGGCAATCACACCCGCGCTGGCCGCCGAAGCCAGGCGAGAAGGCTTCGGCCGGATGCCTGACGGCGCCGCCGTCGAGGCCGTGACGCTGACCAACGCCAAAGGCATGTCGGTTCGCGTGATGACGCTGGGTGCCTCGATCCAGTCGGTCATGGTGCCGGGGCGCGACGGCAAGACCATCGACGTCGCGGTCGGCTACGACAGCCTCGAAGGATACAGCAAGGCGCCGGAGTTCTTCGGCGCCACAGTGGGCCGCGTCGCCAACCGGATCGCCAAAGGCAGGTTCACGCTGGACGGCAAGGGCTATACGGTTCCCGTCAACAACGGCGTCAATTCGCTGCACGGGGGCACCAAGGGCTTCGACAAGGTCATCTGGACCGTGCGCGCCGTGAAGTCCGGCAAGACCGCCAGCGTCACCATGCGCTACGTCAGCCCGGACGGCGACATGGGCTATCCCGGCACGCTCACCACCGATGCGACTTACAGCCTCGACGAGCAGAACCGGCTGACGATCACGTATACCGCCACCACCGACAAGCCGACCGTGGTGAACATTTCCAACCATGCGTACTGGAACCTTGCGGGACCGGGGCGCACGGCGATGGACCACCTGCTGACCATCCCCGCCGATCGCTTCACCCCGACCGACGAGACCTCGATCCCCCTCGGCGAACATCGCAGCGTCGAGGGCACCGCCTTCGATTTCCGCAAGCCCACCCCCGTCGGCGCCCGCGTGCGCGACGGCAGCGATGCGCAGATCGTCTACGGGCGCGGCTACGATCACAACTGGGTCGTCGGCGACGCGGTCACCGCGGACGAACACCTGATGGCGCGCGTGGTGGAACCCACCTCCGGGCGCGGCTTCGAGCTGTGGTCCAACCAGCCGGGTCTGCAGTTCTATTCGGGCAACTTCATGGACGGGACCATCACCGGCAAGTCCGGGCATATCTACCGCGAGGGCGACGTTCTGGTGTTCGAGCCGCAGCTGTTCCCCGACAGTCCGAACCAGCCCCGCTTCCCGTCGATCCGCCTCGCTCCGGGCAAGACCTACCGGAACGTCATGACCTACAAGTTCTTCGTCACCCCAGAATAACAGAGGATCCCTCATGAAAGCATTCGCAACCTGCCTGCTGGCGACCGCTGCCGCGCTGATCGCCCAGGCACCCTTCCCATCCGCCGAAGCCCGCCCGCAGTGGACGCCCGCGCAGGCGAAGACATGGTACGCAAAGCAGCCTTGGCTGGTCGGCTCGAACTTCGCGCCGGCCACCGCGATCAACCAGCTGGAGATGTGGCAGGAAGCCACCTGGGATCCCCGGCGCATCGACTACGAACTGGGGCTGGCCGAAGGCATCGGCATGAACACCATGCGCGTGTTCCTGCACGACCAGCTGTGGCAGCAGGATCCCGAAGGCTTCAAGAAGCGCATCGATGCGTTTCTGGCGATCGCCGCGAAGCACCGGATCAAGCCGCTGTTCGTGCTGTTCGACAGCTGCTGGGATCCGAAGCCGGTGCTCGGCCCGCAGCATCCGCCGATTCCCGGCGTGCACAATTCCGGCTGGGTGCAGGCCCCCGGCCTGCCCGCCATGCGCGACCCGTCGCAGGAGCCGCGTTTCAAGGCCTACGTCCAGGGTGTCATCGGCGCGTTCGGCAAGGACGACCGCGTCCTGGGCTGGGACTTGTGGAACGAGCCGGACAACGGCGCCGACCAGTACAAGGACCAGGACGGCAAGCAGGAGCTGGTGCTCGCGCTGCTCACCAAGGTCTATGGCTGGGCGCGCGAGGTCGATCCGGCGCAGCCCCTCACCTCGGGCGTGTGGCAGCATGACGACTGGAAGAGGCCGGGCGCGCTGACCCCGATGGAACAGCTGCAGCTGACGCAATCGGACGTGATCTCGTTCCACGACTACAACTGGCCGGAAAAGTTCCAGGACCGGGTGAACCAGCTCAAGGTCTATGGCCGCCCGATCCTTTGCACCGAATACATGGCGCGCGGCAACGGTTCGACGTTCGACGGGTCGCTGCCGATCGGCAAGCGCGAGAACGTGGCGATGATGAACTGGGGCTTCGTCGACGGCAGGACGCAGACCCGCCTGCCCTGGGATTCGTGGAAGAAGCCCTACACCATGGAAGAGCCGACCATCTGGTTCCATGAAGTGTTCCACACGGACGGAACGCCTTATCGCCAGGCCGAAGTGGATCTGATCCGCCGCTTGTCCGCCGCGCCGAAGGGCGTGGTGCCGACGTCCAGGAAGTAACGCGGGACAACTGTCCTGACGGTCCGAAAAGAGGGCGGCATGCGTAACCCGACGTACCTTGCCGCCCTTTGCACCGCAGCGCTGCGGCAGGCGCGCTCATGGCTGTCGCTCGTGTCCGTGCTCGACCGCTTCTGGCGCGATTTGGCGAGCGTGCCGAACGTCACGCACGTCATCCTGCTGGAGGGCATCAACGATATCAGTGCAGGCAGCGACGAGGGGCCGGGCGCGGTCAAACCGGACGACCTGATCCACGGCTATCGCCAGTTCGTCGCCCGTGCCCATGCGCTGGGCATCAAGGTGATCGGCGGCACGATGACCCCGGCGCTGCGCGCGGGCTACATGTCGCCGATGAAGGAGCAGACCCGCATGGCGGTGAACGCGGCGATCCGCAACGACCGGATATTCGACGGCGTCGTCGATTTCGAGGCGGCGGTGCGCAATCCGGCGATGCCGGCGGAGCTGCGCCCCGAGTTCGACCCCGGCGACCACCTCCATCCCAACGATGCCGGCCTGCGCGCCACGGGCGACGCGGTGAACCTCACGCTGCTGACGCCGCGCTGAAGCGACGGGGCCTGCCCCTTCCCTTGCAAGGAAGGGGCAGGCCCCGGCTCAGGGCTGCGGGGCCGGTACGGGGTCGCCCGCGCGCGAAGGCACCGGGAACACCGGCATGCCCTGCGCGGTCCACTCCATGCGCTGGACGCGCGGCGAGCGGGCTGCGGTGCATTTCTGGTCGGCGCCGGTGTTGGCGTGATAGACGATCCAGGTCCGGCGGCCGCCGTCGGTTGTGAAGAAGCCGTTGTGCCCGGTCGCGTAGACGTCGTTCTGCGGCGCCTTGGCCAGTACGGGCCTGGGGGACTTGGTCCAGCTTTCCGGCTTCAGCGGATCGCTGCCCGGCGCGGCGTGGAGCAGGCCCAGCGCATAGTCGTCCGACCAGCAGGCGCTGGCCGAATACGTGAGGAACAGGTCTCCGTTCGGTCCCGCAAGGAACTCCGGTCCTTCAAGGATCTGGCGGCCGCCCTGGCGCTCGAACGGCTGGTCCGGCCGGGCGATCACGGTCTCGCCGGGGCCTAGCGTCCAGGGATTGGTCATCGGCGCGATGGCGAGCACGCTGTCGGGGCCGTCATAGGCGGAATAGATGAAGTAGCGCCTGCCGCCGGTCTCGAACACGGTGCCGTCGATGCCGGTCATGCCGGTGACGACGCGGCCCCGGTCGATCCATTCGCCCTTGAGCGGATCCGCGCTAGCGTTCTCCAGCACGAAGATGCCGCGATGCGCGTCATCGTCGTGTCCCGCAGCGGCGGCGGTATAGTAGACGTACCACTTTCCATCGAACCGGTGCAGTTCGGGCGCCCAGATCGAGATCGCGTTGGGACCGCTGGCGGGCGGGGTCCAGATGACATGCTCGGGCGCATCGGCCAGCTTCGCGAGGTCGTCGGTGCGGCGGATGGCCAGGCGGTCGCCCTTCGTCCCCATGAAATAGAAGGTGCCGCCGTCATGGACGATCCACGGATCGGGGCCGCTCGCCAGCAGCGGGTTGGTCAAGGTGGCGGCGGCAGTCTTGCCCGACGTACCCGTCGCGGCGCAGCCGCCGAGCGCCAGCGCCGCGAGCGAGATGGCTCCAAGCGCACCGGTCGCGCGGATCATGCGCCCTTCTCCAGTTCGGCCCAGGCCGCTGCAAAGGCGCGGGCGTTCGCCGCGATCTCCTGCGTGGCCGCGCCCGAGCGGTAAAGCGCCGAGCCGAGGCCGAACCCGTTGGCTCCCGCCGCGCGCCATGGTCCCATGTTGTCCGGCGTGATGCCGCCCACCGCGAACAACGGCACGTCCCCGGGCAGCACCGCGCGCTGCGCCTTGATCACGGACGGCGTCGCGGCCTCGGCCGGAAACAGCTTCAGACCCGTGGCGCCTGCCGCCAGCGCCGCGAAGGCCTCGCTGGGCGTGAAGTAGCCGGGCAGCGAGACCATGCCGCGCCGCGCGCTTTCGGCGATCACCGCGACGTCGGTATTGGGCGAGACGATCATCGCGCCGCCCGCGTCCTGCAGCTGGGCGACCTGCGCGACCGTCAGCACGGTGCCCGCGCCCACGACGGCCCGGTCGCCCACCCGCTTGGCGAGACGCTCGATGCTGGCCAGCGGATCGGGCGAGTTCAGCGGCACCTCGATCAGCGTGAAGCCCGCCTCGACGAGCGCATCGCCGGCAGCCTCGACTTCGTCCGGGCGGATGCCGCGCAGAATGGCGACCAGAGGCAGGCCGGCGAGTGCCGTGGCGAAATCGATCATGACATGAGGTTCCTGATGCGGGTGATGCCGGCAACGAACGAGGCATGGCTGTCGACGACGACGGCCTGCCCCCCGGCAATGGTGATGGCGGCGGTATAGAGCCGCGCGAGAAGCCCGTCGGCCAGCAGGTGCACGACCTGACCGGGGCGGGTGATGCGGGCGCGGCAATCGCTGCCGATGAGAAGGCCGCTGACGCAGGCCGCCGCCGCGCCGGGAGGGCGCCTGCCCAGCACCGAGGCGGCCCGGACTTCGAACAGGGCCGAAAGCAGATCGGCATCGGCGCAGGCTTCCACCCCTTCGCGGAACGCGGCGTCGGCATCCACTTCGCCGGTCATCTCGGCGCCGATCAGGGCACGGGCCTTGAGCAGCGCGAACATCTCGCCGGTCATGGCGGTGGTGAAGTCGGCTATGGCGCCGTCCTTCATGACCGCCCACTTGTTATGGGTTCCGGGCTGGCACAGCAGCGCGTCTGCTGGCGCGAGACCGGCAGCGACGGCGCCGAGCAGTTGCACTTCCTCGCCGCGCATCACGTCGGCGCGGGTCGGGGCATCGACGCAGACGCCGGGAACGATGGCGACGTCGTCGTCGAGGCGCGCCATGGCGGCGGCAACGGCCTCGATCGTGGCGGCGCAGGGGACATAGCCTGCATCGTGCCAGCCCCGGTTGGACCCGACCATCCCGGCCATCACCACCGGCAGCTGGCCCAGACGCGCGCGAAGCCCGGCCACTTCGGCGGCAAATCCGCCTGCCGGGACCGCGAGGATGCCCATGTCGTCGCGCTCGGTGGCGGCAACGCGGGCATCCTCGATCCGGTAGGCGCGGCGGTTGGTCGTGCCCCAGTCGACGGCGATGAAGGGCGCGCTCACCAGAACACCGCGTAAAGAACGCAAAGCACCAGAACCACGGCGATCGCTCCTGCATTGAACCCGGTAGAGGTGGCATAGCGGACGTCGCCGGTCGAGATGGTGTCCTTGTCCGGTCGGCCCGGCGTCAGCAGCGAGACGACCACCGCCAGCGCCAGCGCGGCCAGGAAGACGATTCCCATGCGGTCCATGAACGGCACCGCAGGCGCCCAGGCCTTGAACCCCCACGACAGCAGCACCGAGGCGACCGCCGCGCTGATCGCGCCCGGTTCGTTGGCGCGGCGCCAGAACAGGCCGAGCAGGAAGATCACGGTGATGCCCGGGGTGAAGAAGCCGGTGAACTCCTGGATGAACTGGAACGCCTGCTCGCTCGATCCCAACAGCGGGCGTGCGGTCAGGATGGCGACCACGATCGCCACGACCGCGACGATCCGGCCCACGCGGACCAGCTTGCGATCTGCGGCGACGGCGTCGTCCCCGGCCGGCCGGCCCTTGAACTTGGCCCAGACGTCGAGCGTGAAGATCGTCGCGATCGAATTGATCTTGGATGCGGTCGACGCGATGATCGCCGCCACCAGCGCCGCGAAGACAAGGCCCAGCAGACCCGGAGGCAACAGGCCCATCATCGTCGGATACGCCTCGTCCGGCTTGCCGAGATCGGGCGCGAGGATGACGGCGGCGATGCCCGGCAGCACGATGATGATCGGCATGATCAGCTTGATGAAGGCGGCGAACAGCATGCCGCGCTGGGCCTCGTCGATCGACTTGGCCGCCAGCGCGCGCTGGATGATATACTGGTTGAAGCCCCAGTAGCTGAGGTTCGCGATCCACATGCCGCCGATCAGCACCGAAATGCCCGGCAGGTCCATGTAGTGCGGGTCACCCTTTGCAAGGATCATGTGGAAATGCCCCGGCGCGGCGTCGACCAGGCGCGAAAACCCGGCGATCACTCCGGCCTCGCCGCCGATCTTGCCCAGGGTCAGGAAGGCAATGATCAGCCCGCCCATGACCAGCAGCGTGACCTGCACGATATCGGTGAGCGCCACGGCCTTCAGCCCGCCGCGCAGCTGGTAGAGCAGCGCGAAGACGCCCAGCACCACGAGCGCGACGTCCTGATTTACGCCCGCCACCTGCGTCACCGCGATCGAGCCGAGCCAGATGATGCTGGTGAGGTTCACGAAAACGTAGAGCACCAGCCAGAACACCGCCATCAGCGTGCGGATGCCGCTGCCGTAGCGGCGCTCCAGGAACTGCGGCATCGTGTAGATCTCGTTGCGCAGGAAGATCGGCAGGAAGAACTTGCCCACGATCAGCAGCGTGGCCGCCGCCATCCACTCGTACGATGCGATGGCAAGACCGATCGCGTAGCCCGACCCGGACATGCCGACGATCTGTTCGGCCGAAATGTTCGCAGCGATCAGCGAAGCGCCGATGGCCCACCAGGGCAGGTTCTTCGAGGCGAGGAAATAGTCGGCGGATCCCTTCGGCCCGGCACCCGGCTTGTCCCGGCTTACCCACTGGGCCAGCCCGAATATGCCGATCGCGTAAATCACGACCACTGCGATGTCGATCGTTGCCAGTCCCATCTCGTCTCCCTGCACTATCCTGTGCCGTAATCCCGGGTCGCCCCGCGTGCGATCGCGGACGACGTTGCTCCGGCGGGGCGATCGTCGAATCGCCCGGCCCGACCTGTCCGTCCCCTCCATAACGTCTAAAACCGTATTTATAAGATGAATCTTGACAATGGGCTGCAAGCGCTGCTTTTTGACGGACGAACGTAAGAATATCGGGAGATGGAATTTGGCTCGGGGCAATTCGCGCATCGCCGCAGGCATCGCCGTTGCGGCTATCACGGTTCTGGCGGCTCAGGCCGCGGCGGCGCAATCGGATCCGGCAAGGCCGGTGCGGGCAGAAGTGGTGCCGGGCGCGCCGGAGACGCCTTATGTCGATCCCGACAAGGCGTATCTCTTCGCGCACATGACCAAGGAACGTTACGGAGTGCTGTACTACACGGTCAGTCGTGACGGGCTGCACTGGACGCAGATAAACGGCGGCAAGCCGGTTTCCGAGGACTATCACGGGCACCCGTCGATCGCGCGCGGACCCGACGGACGCTATTACCTTGTCGGCAACCGCAGCGACGAGGACCCCTATATCCGCTTCTGGGTTTCGGACGACCTTGTCGCCTGGAAGCCCTACGGCACGTACAAGCCCGACGTGCTGCATGTCCCCGGCCTGCCCCACGCAATGCAGCGGATCGGCGCGCCCAAGCTGTTCTTCGACAAGCTCTCGGGCCGGTTCCTGCTGACCTGGCATACCGCGACCGTCCCTGGCGTACCCGAAGACCCCGAGCGCTACTGGGCCAGCCAGCGCACGCTCTACGCCCTGTCGAGCGACCTCAAGACCTTCGCCAAGGCGCCCAGGCGCCTGTTCGACTGGGACATGGCGACGATCGACACCTTCATCCAGCCCGAGGCGGACGGCAGCGGTTACTGCGCGGTCATCAAGGACGAACGCTATCCCAGCTACAACTGGACGACCGGCAAGACCGTGCGCGTTTCCTGCGCGAAGGACCTGCTCGGCCCCTATCCGGCGCCCGGCCCCTCGATCAGCCCCAATTTCCGCGAGGCGCCCACCGTCATCCGCGCGCCGGGCGGGCAGGACTGGCTGATGTATTACGAGCAGTATGCCGGAACCAGCTATGGCCTGTCGAAAGCGCCGCGCCTCACGGGACCATGGTATCAGGTCTCCGGAAATTCCGGCGTTCCCGAATGGAACCGCTACGAAATGCCTGACGGCCTGCGCCACGGCTCGATGATCGAGATCAGCAAGGCGCAGTACGACGTGCTGGTGAAAGCGTACCCGAACCCGCGCTGAAACTCTCCCTGAACCGTCGTCTCCGCGTTGGGCGACGGTCCGGGGTCATCGTGCAAACGACTTATCATATTAAAGGACCTTGTCTCGCCGTGTAGGTTCACTACGGTAATGGAGCGACAGGACAGGACCGGTCCGCGCGCGCGGACGACGGCAGGTACAAGGACTGCTCAGTGACAAGCTTCCCCCATCTCATCGTCGATGAGCCAGCGGCACAGTTGGGCCGCAATTTGACTTACGGCCTCCTCGACAGCATAGGCCGCGCCATCGTCACGGGCCAGTTCGAGAACAAAGTCTTTCCCACCGAAGCCGAACTGGCCAAGCAGCACGGCGTCAGCCGCTCCGTCACGCGCGAAGCGGTCAAGATGTTGAGCGCCAAGGGGCTTCTCAGCGCCCGCCCGCGTCAGGGCACGACCGTCCAGCCGACGTCTTCATGGAACCTGTTCGACACCGACGTCCTGCGCTGGATGCTCGAGCGCCAGCTCTCGGTCGACCTGCTACGGCAGTTCAACGAACTGCGCGTCTCGGTAGAACCCGAAGGTGCGGCCCTTGCAGCGCAAGTCGCCGGAGATGATGATATCGCCCGGATCGACGCGGGCCTCGTACGGATGCGCGCGGCCGAAAGCGGGCTGGACGATCCGTTGGAAGCCGACATCGCCTTCCATGTCGCAATCCTGCGCGCGTCCAAGAATCCGTTCTATATCCAGTTGCGCGATGTGGTCAGCACCGCGCTGCGCACTTCGATCCGGTTCACTAACCGCATCAAAGGCCGGACCGCCGACGTCAACGAACACGCCAAGGTGCTCGACGCGATCGTCGCGCGTGACCCAGACGCGGCGCGGATCGCCATGCGCAGGATCATCGGCGATGTGCTCGGCCTGATCGAAGAACGCCAGCATCAGGCCGACTGAAATTCAGGCTAACTCAGTGCCCTGAGCAGATCTGACCGCCTGACCGCTGCCGGCCCCATATAGTATACGATAAATGTTGCAAAAGGAATGGATGTGGAGCCTATCAAATTAGGTCTCGTCGGGATCGGCAAAATCGCGCGCGACCAGCACCTGCCCGCCATCGCGGGGAATGACCGCTTCGTTCTTGCCGCCACCGCCAGCCGGCAAGGCCGTGTCGATGGCGTCCCCGGGTACTACGACATTGCAGAGATGGCTTCCGCCTGTCCGCTTGACGCGGTTTCGATCTGCACGCCGCCTGACGGTCGCTACCAGCAGGCGCTCGCCGCGATCGAAGCGGGCCTGCACGTAATGCTCGAAAAGCCGCCTGCCACGACGCTTTCTCAGGTCGAGGCACTCGTTGAAGCCGCGCGCGCTGCCGATGTCGCCCTGTTCACCACATGGCACTCGCGCGAGGCGGCAGGCGTCGGCCCGGCCCGTGCCTGGCTCGCCGACAAGCGTATCGAGGCGGTTCGGATCGATTGGAAAGAAGACATCCGCCGCTGGCATCCGGGTCAGGAGTGGATCTTAGGGCCCGGCGGTTTCGGCGTGTTCGATCCCGGCATCAACGCGCTGTCGATTACGACCAGCATCTTACCCAACGAACTTTGTGTCGAAAGCGCAACGATGGACGTGCCTGCGGGCCGCGCTTCGCCGATTGCCGCCAGCGTACAAATGCGCAGTGCCGGCGCTGACGTGCGCGCCGAGTTCGACTTTCTCCAAACCGGCCCGCAGACCTGGTCGATCGAAGTCGACACCGACCATGGCACCCTGCGCCTCACGGAGGGAGGCAGCGTGATCCAGCGCCCCGGCGAAAAAGAGCAAACGGATCTCGACCTTGAATATGCTCGCCTTTACGAGCGCTTTGCCCACCTTGTTGCCGAGCGGGCGATTGACGTCGATCTTCGGCCGTTGCGTTTGGTGGCCGATACATTCCTCATCGCCGACCGTCGCAGTGTTTCGGAATTTCTCTTCTGAACTTGAGTGGCCTCGCGCCTATCTCACCATGAGGACAGCTGATCGGGCATTTAAAGTTATGCAAAGCCGTTAATATCGTACATGGCTATAGTACGGGAGCCCTCTACTCTTCTAGCGGCATCTGTCCCGGTCATGCTGTCAGGTTAAATGCCCCATGTAACGGAGAGCTTTTTGATCGCCGTAAGTTTCAAGACGTTCTTTGCGAAACGGAATACGTACCGGTAGTCTGCGTTGTCCGAGATGCGCCACACTTATGGGCAGCTATCGGCCAACCGTGCCAGTGAGCTTGCGTTCCGTCGTTATTGAGCGGCGGAAACGTTTAAGGGCTTAAGGATACGGCGATACGCCTTCGCCAGCCAATGGCTGGCTTAATCGCGGCCGCGGCTCAGACGCTTGCGCAGATTCCTACTACCGGTTTCGGCGGGAGCAAACGGCCAGTTGGCTATCGGACGGGACCGGCTATGCGTCGGCAGCCGGCGGCGCATAAGCGGCAGCTATTCCGCCATTCGTCCTCGAAACCCAACGTTCGCCTATTGGCTAGTCCAGGGTATCCAAAATGGGACAGCTGCCGGTCCGGACTTGGGAGCGCAAAATCGGCCGCTAAATGACCGACAAGGGCCGCTGCACGAACCCGCTGCGCGGGAGTGGTGCCTGTGGTGAGCTACCCGTGACAACGAGAACGTCCCGCCTGGATTGAGCAGTGCCCGTAACGGGCAGACCCTTTCGGCTCCTTCAATATGAGGAGTCGAACGATGAACGAACTTGTTCCGGTTGGCCCGATCAGCCCGCTACGCCAGCGGCTGATCGACGACATGACGATGCGCCGGTTCTCACGCGAGACGCAGCGCAACTACCTGCGCGACGTCGGGCGGTTTGCGACTTGGCTGGGGCGCTCGCCGCACACCGCGACCGTCGAGGATATCCGGCGGTTCCAGATCGAGCAGCAGGACGCTGGCGTTCCGGCGCCGACCATGAACAGCATCGTCGCGGCGCTGCGGTTCTTCTTCACCCACACGCTCGACCGCCCCGAGCTCGCGCGCAAGCTGGTCCGCACCGCGCATGCCCGTAAGATCCCGGTGGTGCTGACCTTGGCCGAGGTGAAGCGGCTGCTCGATGCCACGACCTGCCTCAAGCATCAGGCGGCACTGTCGGTCGCCTATGGTGCCGGACTGCGCGTTTCCGAGGTCTCGGCGCTCAAGGTCAGCGACGTCGACAGCAAGCGCATGCTGCTACGGATCGAGCGCGGCAAAGGCGGGCGGTACCGTAACGCCATGCTGCCCGAAGGCTTGCTCGTGTTGCTACGCGAGTGGTGGCGCGCTGGTCGGCAGCAGGGGATCATGCTTCCGAACGGCTGGCTCTTCCCGGGCCAGAACGCGACAGTGCCGATCAGCACGCGGCAGCTGTATCGCATCGTCGTCGAGGCGGCCGAGGCAGCCGATATCGCCAAGCGGGTCGGCCCGCATACCCTGCGGCATAGCTTCGCCACGCACTTGCTCGAAGACGGTGTCGATATCCGCGTCATCCAGGCGCTGCTCGGTCACGCCAAGCTCAACACCACTGCCTTTTACACCCAGGTAGCGACCAAGACGATGCGCGCGCATTGCCTCGCCTGAAATGCCGCATTGCCTCGCCTGAAATGCTCCCGGCAAAGCTGCCGTTGCCTCATCTAAACTGCTCCCGGCATTGGCCGGGAGGGAACGATGCGGAAGGTGAGCATGGCGACGCGAAGGGAATTGATTGAAGCTGTCGGCGCGCGGTATCGCTCGGCCGATCGCGCGAGCAAGGGTAAGGTTCTCGACGAATTCGTCGCGATCACAGGTTTCCACCGGAAGCATGCAATGCGACTCTTGCGTGCGGAGCCGTTGATCAGGGAAACGACGCGACCGGAGCGCAGGATTTACAACGAGGCGGTGCGCGGAGCGTTGCTCGTGTTATGGGAGGCCAGCGACCGCCTGTGCGGCAAGCGGTTGCGGCCGCTTATTCCGATTCTGATCGAGGCGATGGAGGGCCATGGCCACCTTGATCTCGATCCGGCGATCAAGGCGAGATTGTTGCAGATGAGCCCCGCCACGATTGACCGTATTCTTCGGATCGCGAAAGGAAACAATCAGAAGGTCCGGCGTCGCGGCGTGGCAGGATCCGAACTCAGGCGCAGTGTTCCGATCCGAACGTTCAGCGACTGGGGAGATCCGGCGCCGGGATATATGGAGGCCGACCTTGTTTCGCATAGCGGCCCGGTGGCGAAAGGGAGCTGGGCGTGGACGCTAACGTTAACGGATATCGCAACAGGCTGGACCGAATGCGCTCCGCTACTGGTTCGCGAGCAAACGTTGTTGGTGGAGGTCCTCAAGGAACTGCGCAAGCTGATGCCGTTCCCGTTGCTGGGTTTCGATTCCGACAATGACAGCGTGTTTATCAATGAGACCGTGCGGGATTACTGCGCGGCGACGGAAATCGCCTTTACCCGCTGCCGTCCCTATCGGAAGAACGATCAGGCTTGGGTCGAGCAGAAGAACGGTTCGGTTGTGCGTCGTCTAGTGGGCTATCGCCGCTTCGAGGGGCTGGAAGCAGCCGGGTTACTGGCTGAGCTGTATGCGGCGGCGCGTTTGTTCGTGAACTTTTTCCAGCCTTCATTCAAATTGGCGGAAAAGCGCCGCGACGGCGCCAAAGTCCACAAACGTTATCACGCTCCCGCGACGCCGTTCCAGCGCCTGATGGATGACCCGCGGACCAACGAGCAGACACGCGAACGGCTACGGGACCTGGCTGGCAGACTGGATCCGGTTCGACTGCTGCGAGATATCCGGACCGCGCAGCAGAAACTGGTGGTCCTGGCCGACGCCGTCGTCTTGGCAAATCCGAACGAAACGTCACCCCCACCGCTGGGGGCCTTCCTCTTGAGCCTGAAAGCTTTATGGCAGAATGGTGAGGCGCGGCCCACGGCCGTTGATAAGGCGCCGCGCAAGCGAGAGCGGCGCCGGCCGGATCCACTGCTTCAGGTTACCGACCAGTTGAAGGCCTGGTTCGAAGAGGAGCCTTGGCGTACCGGGCGCGAGTTGCTGGAGAAATTGCAGGCCCAGCAGCCGGACATTTACCCAGACGGCCTTCTGCGAACTATCCAGCGCCGGTTGAAAGGTTGGCGTACCGAACACGCGCGCGCACTTGTGTTCAGCCACTCTTCCGGACAGGCCAGCGCCACGCCAGTCGACGCGGAAACCATTCTTACGGCGATGTGACGGATTGCCGTTCCGCCTCGCCTACGGCTCAGCTGCACGGCAATCCGTCCCATGCAATGGCAATGATGCTCGAGGGCCTGTAAGGAACAATTACGTGAGGCAACGGTCGCGCCGTTCGGGAACGTTCTTTCGTGAGGCAACACGGATCATCATCCAATTTGTCGCGCTACAGGCGGCCACGTCGAGGCCTGCGAGGACTGCGGCCATTGGCGTGTCGCCTATAACAGCTGTCGCAACCGGCACTGTCCCAAGTGCCAGGGCGCTGCCGCGTGCACCTGGCTCGCCGACCGCGAGGCCGACCTGCTGCCGGTCGGCTACTTCCACGTGGTCTTCACCCTGCCGGCCGAGGTCGGCGCCATCGCCTTCCATAACAAGGCGCTGATCTACGATCTGCTGTTCCGCGCGGCGTCGGAGACGATGCAGATCATCGCCGCGGACCCGAAGCATCTCGGCGCACGGATCGGCATCACCGCCGTGCTCCACACCTGGGCTCGGCGCTGACCCACCACCCGCACATCCACATGATTGTCCCCGGCGGCGGCATCGCGCTAGACGGCACGCGCTGGGTCTCGGCGCGTCCGGCGTTCCTGTTGCCGGTACGCGTGCTCGGCGCGCTGTTCCGCCGCCTGTTCCTCACACGACTGCTCGCGCTCTACGATGCTGGCCTGCTCGCCTTCTTCGGCAGCATGGCGCATCTCGCCGAACGGCGCGCATTCCTGCGCCACCTGTCGCCGGTCCGCAAAAAGCGCTGGGTGGTCTATGCCAAGCCGCCATTCGCCGGGCCCGAAGCGGTCCTCGCCTATCTGTCGCGCTACACTCACCGCGTCGCCATCTCGAACAGCCGCCTTCTCCGCTTCGACGAGGACGGCGTCACCTTCCGCTACAAGGACTATCGCCGCGGCGGCGCCGACCGGCAGCAGGTGATGACGCTTGGTGCCGACGAGTTCATCCGCCGCTTCCTGCTCCACGACTTGCCCAAGGGCTTTCACCGCATCCGCCATTATGGCCTGCTCGCCAGCGGTATGCGCAAGGACAGTCTTGAACGGGCCCGCCAACTGCTCGCGATCGCGCCGCCTGCTGGCGATGACATGCCCGCCGAACCGCCAGATGCCCGGCCGCCGTGCTCGTGCTGCGGTGGACGCATGATCGTCATCGAGATCCTGGAACGCCGGTACCAGCCTCGCGCGCCTCCATGCTTCGCAGCATCATCCGAGAGACAGGCGTCGTGACCCGGCACGGCACATCATCGACAGACCCCGTGACGACCACGCTCCCGGGAAGGCCGGAGTCTGCTTCCCGCCTGTCAAAAAACGGACGCCAACTGCCCGAAAGCGGACCGTCCGACCGTGAGCGACCTTCGCGACCGCCGGAAAGCAGACCGTCCGCTTTCAAATACGTCCGCTTATCCGCTGCGCCCGCCACAGCCCAGAGCCGCCCAAAGTCGAAATCCCCATAGACCATCGCGCGGGGCCCGCGGGTTCGGGCACCGCCGACTTTCCGACGCCTCTCGGCGTCCGAAACTCTAAACGATAGCGGAATGGCGGCTTACCGGCTCAGATCGGCGGATAGCTGCCCGTCGCCTTCGGTTTGGGGCATCGCCGACAAAAGAAATTCCCTGCCGGTCGGCCATCGCCCCATTGCGGGCCTTTATGATTGCTGCTGCTACGTTGTTCATATTCTACCGGAGCGAACCTACATGCGCCTAGTTGACGCTATAAACACGATGACCCCAGCCTATCTGACGATCTTGTCGAGGGGCTATTCGGTGCGGTCCGAAAGGCGGACTAATGTTCGCGGAACGTGCGGAAAACTCGTTCGCAGCCGACGGCCCTGTCGCTCTTCTCGGTTTGATAGCGATGGCGGAAGCTAGAGGCGAGGCATGGCAGGCTTCTGATGAAGAGATCGACAATTTTGTCCAACTCTTTGGTTAGTTTTCCAGCGCCTGCCCTCCACCCATCATAGCCGCTGACGGTGGATATCTACACGCCTGGAAGCAGCCGGGCCGCTTTACGCGGCCACGCGATGCCATCGGCAATCCCGCACGGCGAGGAAGGGTGATGGGGTGGACGCCCCCCGACGGCATCGATGTGCCATAGTGGAGGTGTTGAACACCACTTGAGGAGGCGTCCGTGTCGGAAGTTACCACAATCGGTTTGGATATCGCCAAGAATGTTTTCCATGCGCATGGCGCGGATGCGCGTGGGCGAGCGTTGTTCAGTCGCAAAATTAGCCGCACCAAGCTGCTGGAGTTCTTTGCCAAGCAGCCGCGGTGCACGGTGGCGCTCGAGGCCTGCGGAGGCGCGCATCACTGGGGCCGCGAATTCACGGGGCTAGGGCATGACGTGAAGCTCATTCCTCCAGCTTACGTGAAGCCGTTCGTGAAGCGACATAAAAACGATGCGGTAGATGCCGAGGCGATCTGCGAGGCGGCGCAGCGGCCAAACATGCGGTTTGTGGCGATCAGGAGCGAAGAACAACAAGCGTCCGGCCTGGTGTTCCGGACCCGCGATCTGCTGGTGCGTCAGCGTACGCAACTTATCAATGCAATCCGAGGGCACCTCACTGAGTATGGCTGGGTGGCGCCAAAGGGGCCGTCGCACGTTGCGATGCTTGGTGACCTGCTCGAAGACGAGATTGGCTCTTCGCTTCCTGAGGCAGCCAAGGCGATGTTTCGCACGATGCTAGATCTTTTGGAGGAACTGAACGACAGGATCGGTGATCTCGACAAAGAGATCGCACGGCGAGCACGCGAGGATGCGATCGCGCGACAGCTCATGACGATCCCTGGCGTGGGCCCGATCACGGCCACCGCTATCGCGGCGCTGGCCCCGCCGGCCGAGACCTTTGCAAAGGGGCGCGACTTTGCCGCCTGGCTCGGTCTCGCACCTCGGCAATTGTCGACGGGAGGCAAACAGAAGCTGGGCTCGATCACGAAGATGGGCGAGCGAACACTCAGGCGGCTACTCATCATCGGTAGCAGCGCTGTCGTGCTACAGGCGAGCAAACGAGGCGCTCCGGCAGGATCATGGCTCGAACAGATGCTGGCCAGGAAGCCGCGCATGTTGGTGACCGTCGCGCTTGCCAACAAGACTGCGCGGATCATCTGGGCGTTGCTCATGAGCGAAGAGGATTACAGAGTTCCGGTCGCAACTGCGGCGTAAGCCACAGCGGACCAGGGGTCGTCGGAGGACGTAGTCGGTCGAAGGAGGGTATGGCACAACAGTCGGCGAGACGGGGCTGGAAGAACCAGTGCTAACCACCGTGCCACATGCACGCTTAGGGTGAAGTGGTTCCAGTCCGCGAACTCCCATACGGGCCCGCAGCCTCTGGTGCTGCATCAGAGGCCGGACAGATGGCAGCATCCGACTACGTGCCTGATCTCCTAAATACCGCTTGCGTTCGTGCGGGCGTCCACAGATGGGAAGCAGACCTCGCCAGCATCTAAAATGGCAATTCCAGTCCGTGCTCGCGCATTACTTTCGCATAGAAATCCACGCGAGCCTGAAGGTCATCCGCTAACTCTTTCACGTCATGCCAAAGGTCTGAATCTGGCTCAGCATTCGCGAGCGCGTTAGCGGCCATAACGCTCAGACTATTCAGCGTATCGCCTTGGATCAGCATGCCGGGAAATTTTCGGCTTGGATGCCGAATTATCGCTGCGTTGCTGGCGTCAGAGTAAATTTCCAAGGCATCTGTTTTCATAACGCCGTAAGATGGCGGTCGAAATTGATGACCGCAATGGGGGCGTCTGCAGAACGACGGTTTTTCTCCCGCCTGATGGCGCCGCACTTCCTGAACGAATGACCGCTTACCGGCGCGCGAAACGCCCCTGGACGCCCGCAAAGGGCGCGTTGCTGCCCTCCGACGGAAGCCTTCTGCAATCCTGTGAATGGCCGCATTTCTAGGGCAAGTTCTCGAAAGCCGCCCTTCCGAAAAGTCGAAGGGTTTCGGGCGCCGTCAGGCGTACGTAAACCCGGACATGTACGACCCGCGGATGGTTCAGAGATGAGCTATGGGGGTTTCAGCTTCGGCGCGGTCTGGAGCCTTCCGGGCATCGTTGTCGGCTCGGGTATTGGGCCGCCATTGATGCAAGGCGATCGTGATCGGTGACGTTCCTGAGGGACTTTTATTCGGCGCCAGGCGACTCTTCTCGCGGCAAGTGGCGGTGGGCGCGAGTGCGCTCGTGTCCCGCAACTCAGGTTTTGCGGGAGGGATGGCAGTCGAGCCATGCCGGGTCATGACACGGTTTCCCGGATCGGTAGAAGCTTTCCCGGTGGCGCGCGCGGTTGCCGCCAGCGTTCAAAGGTCTCGATAATAATCATGCGACCGCCGCAACACGGGCATGGTGGGCGCAGGTCCGCCGGTTCTTGCTCACTGAGATCTTCAGGCTCGGGCGCAACGTTGAGCAGATCGCGAGCAAGGGCCAGGTTGGCCTTTCGGTATGCGCCAGCAAGCATGCCGTAGTGCCGGATGCGGTGGAAGCCGCGCGGTAGGACATGGGTCAGGAAGCGCCGGATGAACTCGTCGACCGGGAGGGCCATGACGCGCTGGCGATCGGCTCCATCGCGGCGGTAATCCTTGTAGCGCAAGGTGACGTTGGCGCCATCGAAGGCCAGTATCCGCCGGTTCGATATGGCAACCCGGTGCGTATAGCGCGACAGATAGGCCAAGACGGCCTCGGGTCCTGCGAACGGCGGCTTGGCGTAGACCACCCAGCGCTTCTTGCGGACCGGAGCGATATGACGCTGGAACGCCCGGCGATCGCTCAGCGGCAGGAGCGTTCCGAAGAAGGCCAGCTTGCCGCTGTCGTGGAGCTGGGTCAGCCGGGTAAGGAACAGCCGGCGGAACAGCTTGCCCAGAACCCGAACTGGCAGAAGGAAGGCGGGACGCGAGGATATCCAGCGCGTCCCGTCTGAGGCCAGGCCTCCACCCGGCACGACCATGTGAACATGCGGGTGGTGCGTCATGGACGAACCCCACGCGTGCAACACCGCGGTGATGCCGATGCGCGCGCCGAGATGTTTGGGATCGGCCGCGATCGTCAACATGGTTTCGGACGCAGTGCGGAACAGCAGGTCGTAGAGCCGCGCCTTGTTGTGGAAGGCGATCTCGGCGATCTGCGCTGGTAGCGTGAAGACGACGTGGAAGTAGCCCACTGGCAGCAGATCGGCCTCGCGTTCCGCCAGCCAGGTGCGCGCTGCCGCACCCTGGCACTTGGGGCAGTGCCGGTTGCGGCAACTGTTGTAGGCGATGCGCCAGTGCCCGCAGTCCTCGCAGGTCTCGACATGACCGCCCAAGGCAGCGGTGCGGCAGTTCTCGATCGCGGTCATCACCTTGAGCTGTGTCAGGCTCAGATGGCCGATGTGGGCCGCCCGATAGGCCGGCCCAGCAGCGCGGAAGATGTCGGCGACCTCATGGTCGGTGCGCACGCCTCAGCCGTCTGGCGATGCCTGAGGTCGAGGGGCCGGAAGCACGGCCAGCTTGTCGAGTGGACTGACGACGTTTCTCAAGGTGCGGGTGGCCACCTGGGTATAGAGCGCCGTGGTGTTCAACTTGGCGTGTCCGAGCAACGCCTGGATAATGCGGATATCGATGCCGTCTTCAAGCAGGTGGGTGGCAAAGCTATGCCGCAGGGTATGCGGCCCGACCCGCTTCGTGATGCCGGCAGCACGTGCTGCCTCGGCCGCAATACGATGTATCTGGCGATAACATATGGGCTTGAGGTAATGCTGTCCCGGGAACAGCCAGCCATCGCGGTGCATGACGCCCTGGTCCCGTCCTTCCTTCCACCACGCGCGCAGGAGATACAGCAGGTCCTTCGGGAGCATGGCATTGCGATGCCCGCCGCCTTTGCCGCATTCCACCCGGAGCAGCATGCGCTCGCCATCAACATCCCTGACCCTGAGCTTGGATACCTCTGACGCGCGCAGGCCTGCGCCATACGCGACGGACAGGATTGCCTGATGCTTGAGGCTGGTCGTCGCCCCCAACATCCGCGTCACTTCTTCGCGGCTGAGCACCGTGGGCAAGGATCGGGGATGCTTTACCCGGTAGAGCTTGCGGGTCAGGTCCGGACGATCAATCGTATGCGTGTAGAAGAAGCGCAGCGCCGATACGATGCTGTTCAACGTTGGCCCACCAAGCCCTGCCTCCCGCTGATCCAGCTGAAACTGGCGCAGATCTTCTCCGCTGGCCGTGTCGGGAGGACGGCCCAGCCATGTAGCGAACCGCTCTACGTCTCGCAGGTAGTTGCGCTGCGTGGCACGCGACAGGTGGCGCAGGTCCATATCTTCGACCATGCGCTCGCGCAGGGTCCGGGGCGGCGTCATCACGGTAGTGTTCATTGTTCGACTCCTCAGTTGAAGGAGCCGATAGAGTCTGCCTGCGCTCGCCTGCGCTCAAGTCAGGCGCATCGCAGGCGTGGCCCGCACGACATCAAGGTCATAGGCCAATCCCGCGCAGCGGGTTCGTACAAGTCCCAACATCGGACCGGTATCGCCTCGTTTTCATCCAGATAACACTGCTCAAGATAGCTTGCTCATCCGAGCCCGATTCCGCCGCTCTGCGCTGGGCTGTCGCTGGCAACAATGCCTGCCCCGCGCGATGACGCAACGGCAGCCTGCCGCTCCCCGGTCCTGGTCTCGATCGCACCGGCCAGCTTCTCCTTACTGTCAGTATAGACAGCAGCGTGCTGCCGGGCACGGCTGATCGCCACATAGGCGGACCTTGCATCCACAGTATTCGCGCGGAAGCTTTCCAGATGCGTCATCGACCGATCAGCCGTCGCGCCTTGGCTGCCATGCACAGTGCCTACCCACCCGTGCCGGATATGCCGGTCACCGGTGCTGTCGAGCGACAAGGTATGCTCGCGCCCGCGGGCATCGACGGTTGTCAAAGTGCGCGTTTCAGTATCAATGCCGATCACCGCCGCGGTCGCGCCATTCACCCGGCCAGCCTGACGATCGTTACGGGTAAACTGGACCCGGTCGCCAGTCGCAAATTCACGCTGCACTTCACTGAAGGCCTCCACCTGCCCCCGCCCCCACTTATCGAGGCGCCAATCGATGGCACGCCCGTGTCGGTCGTGAAGCGCGATCCGATTGGCATCGCCGTCGACGCGCGCAACCCGGTAAGCCTTCCCCCTCTCAACGCCATGACGTTCATAGCCGCGCCGGAACGTCACCACATCGCCGATCTCGTACCCGCGCGCATGGCGGGCCTCCTCGCGGGTCAGCCCCTTGCTCTCCAGCGTCGCCACGGAGACCGCCTCGCCCCGGATCGTACCGTCCTTGCGCAGTTCAGCCCGAATAGCCTGCGTCAGCAGCTCGCGACCCTCGCGCGTCGTATCCATGACCAAGGTCCGCTCCCGCTCTTTGACGGAGAGCGCTGCATAGTCCCGGGCCATAGCGATACGCCGATCGGCAACATCGGCAAGCTCGGCGACGCGCCCACCGCCTCGGTCCAGGGCTTCCAGTGCCCGCTTCCCGTCGCCAGCAATCGTCGCCGCCACCGCTTCGCGCGTAAGGTCGTTCTGCTGCCGCACGATCTTGTCGAGCACGAAGGTCCGCATGCCGGCGTCCTGAAGCTGACCGAACGCCCTACCGGCCTCGACACTGCCAAGCTGCTTCACGTCGCCGACCAAAACCATGCGCGCATTTGCCCGTTCGGCCATGCCGAGCAGACGCGCCATGTCACGCGCACCGACCATCGAGGCCTCGTCCACGATCCAGGCTTCGCGGGACTTGCCCGCCTCGGCTATGAGCTGCTCGCCCGTCAGCACAGCCTTGGCGACCGTCTCGCCTGTCGTGCCTATTGCCTCACCCAGCACCGCTGCAGCGGCAGCCGTGGGCGCAAAGGCGCGGACCTGGTATCCGGCACTGCGCATGCCGTCTGCATATGTCGCGAGCACCGTGGTCGTTTTCGCCGTGCCGGCATAGCCCTGCACGCCCGCGACACGGTCGTGCCCCGCCAGCAGGCCAATGGTAGCAGCCTGCTGGCCCTGCGTCCACTTATGCCCTTCTGCCTCGGCGAAGAACGCGGCCGTGGTGACAATCCGGGCAGCGTCCTTTCGCGCATGCGGCGCTGCGGCTGCATCCCGCCCGGCATGCTCGATTGCCAGCATCCGGCGTTCAGTGGCCACCGCCTCACGTGTCGTGAAGCCCTGCCCCGCCGCCCCCCGTTCGCGTGCAACCAGTTCACCACCTGCTCGTGCCCTACCGACAGCTGCAGCAATCTCGGCCGCGCTCGCCTTGCCGCCCGCATGTTCGCCCGCGCGCGCTTCCAGCGCGGCGGCACCAAACACCGCCTCACGCTCGGATAGCTGACGCGCCGCCGCCGCGACAGCCAGCGTAGCGGCGACCTCCGCCCTGCCCGTCTCCGCCAACCCGCGTGGCCCATCCTTTGCCGCGCGGCTCTCCGCAGCTGCGATCGCCGCGATGCGCTCGGCCTCCCCGAACCCGGCCGCATCGGCCTGGGCCCGCCAGCCCGGCACCAGCGCCTCGCGCGGGATCTCTTCCTTGGCCTGACGGGTGGCCAGCGTCAGCGTCGCCTTCTCGGCAGCGGTCGCATTGGCCCGGGTCTTGCCGCGCTCGGCCAATGCGGCTTCCACCTGATCACCCCGCGCGCTGAACTGCCGGATCGCCGCCTCGGGAACGGCTGCCAGCTCGAACATCGAGCCCTTGGCCTCCCGCAGCGCATAGCCGAGCTGGCGCGCCTCCTGCGCCAGCGCCTGCCGGTAGATCGCGCCTGCATCCTTGTAGATGCGGAAGAATGAGAGGCTTTCCAGACTTCGCCACACGCCGGCCCTGTCCTGGGTGGCGTTGAGGATCACGGCATGGGTGTGAAGCTGGGGATCCTGTGCGCGGCTGGTGTTGTGGCGGAAGGTCGCAACCGCCAGCTTGCCGGTCTCAACCGTCTTGATCTCGCCGCCCTCGCGAACCCGGGTCGCCGCGCCGTGCCGCTCGATATAGTCGAGGGCCGTGCGCACCGCCTTGTCGTGAGCGCCAACAAGCCGCCGGTCACCGGCGACCTCGGCCATGATCGACACTGACTTGGGCGCGGAGAAAGTCACATCCCAGCCCGGCCGATGCTCCCGCTCACCGTTGCGGATGGTCCCAAGCTTCTGGCCATTGGGCAGTTGGCCTTCGAGGCCGCTTCTGAAGGCGGCGCGGTCCACTTCGCCGACCAGCCCCAGCGCCTTGGCACCCTCGCCGAACCAGGCGCTCGGCGCTTCGCCGCCTTCCGAGTAATAATCGTCTGCTTCGTAGTAGCTGGAAGCCTGCGCGGCGCTCTTCAGAGCTGCGACGCTGGCAACCACTTACAGCGCTCCCCCGGCGGTGCGGTCCTCGCCCGTTTCCCGCGTCGCTGCCCCTTGAGCAGGCGATGATGTCGGCTCCGACTTTGGGTCTGGCGCCGGCCCCTGTCCCGATACCGCCGCAGTCCCCAGAGGCACCGTAGGCTCCGCGATGTCAGGCCGCTCCATATGCGATCGACTGATCGCCACGCGCGCGATCGGCAAGCCGGACAAGCGCAGAAAGCCGGTCAGCGGCGGCAAGTGACCGATCTCGCTGTCGAGCACGATCTGCTTGGTCTGCCGTAAGGTCGAGAGCGAACCCTTGTCGCTCATGGCGTCGCTGTCGAGTGAGGCGCTCGAGCGATGCTCTTCGATCTCGGACCGCCCCAGCAGCTCGGTCGCCCATCGAGTACTCTCGGGATCGCCCAGACGCATGACAAGCTGTGTTCCGGTCTGACCGACGATCGTGCCAGTCGCATGCTGGCCGTAGGTTTCCCGCAGCTGACCGATCGCCTGAAAGGCAATCACCACCGCCGCCCCGAACTTGCGCCCCTCCGGGAGCAAGGTCAGCAACCCCGATGCGCGCGGCAGCGCCGGCAATTCGTCCATGATCAGCCACGCCCGGGGCGCGCCGTGGATCGGCCGGTCCAGGATCGCGGCAACGGCGCAGTCCAGCCAGCAGCCGAGCAGCGGTTTTGCCGCAGCAAAATTGCGCTTGCGCGAAGCCAGGAATATCCAGGGCTTGGCGCCTTCGACATCCGGCAGCCGCTGATAGAAGTCGTCGAAGCTGAGGCGGGGCCCATCCCCCGGCGCCCGCTTCAATGAGCCGACGATCTTCGCCGCTTCGGCGAGGCAGAACAGCACGCTCGCGGTCGCCTTGTCGGCATCCTTCTGGAATACCCGCGATGCTTCGGTCCCGCGCGTCAGGGTCGCCAGTTGATCGGGCGTCATGTCGCGAAGGGCATAGACCAGTTCGCCGATACTGCCCCTGCCCTGCTCCCACAGACGCCGGATCACAGCAGCGGCGACGAGCCGGGCCTGGTCGTACCAGACATCATCGCCCGCCGCGTTGCCTCCGGGTTTCGCCACGATGAACCCCGCCAGCCTGTCGGCATCGGAGGCGGAGCGCACGTCATCGAACGGGTTCCAGTAGGCGCACCGCTCGTCGAAGGGATTGAGGATCAGGTCTCCGCGTTCGGGACGGTAGTAGCGCGCGACATAACCGCCATCGACGTCATGCACGAATGCATGCTGACCTCGCCGTTCCACCTCATCGAGCAGCGCCCAGATCGCCGTCGTCTTGCCGGTGCCCGTCGCACCGGCGAACAGGAAGTGCCGCGCCTCCTCGCTCTCAGGCACCGGCACCCTGCCGATCGTCACCGGACGTGTCCCAGCGCCAACCGAGACCATGCGCGCGAGCGTCTTTGCATCCACCCGCTCAGCGCCGCGCACCGTGCGGTCGCGGCCGGCGCGCTCGCCTTCCGCCAACCAGGCCCGGCGACGCCAACGGTACAGCGGTACGCCAATGGCGATCCCGCACAGCATCGCACAGATCCCCATCCGCCACAGCAGGCGCTTGAAGGCACGGGTGGCCGGACTTTCGGGAGCGAGGATTTCATCACGCACCGCAACCCGGGCGCGCGCCTCGTATGTCTGGAGGTTGCGGCCGAACGGATCCAGGAGTTCACGTCCCTGAACCTTGAGATAAAGGCTGGCCCCGCGCCGGGTGAGGTCGGGCGCCGTCTTCCATCCCGCAAAGGCGCCTACACCGGCACACACCAGGATCAGGATCGCCGCCACCTGGGCCCGGGCGTTGATGCCGGCCCAGATCCGGTTCTGGCTCGCCTGACCGCGCGAGAGAATTTCTGCGCGGCGCGTCATCGATCAGACTTTGCCCCGACGTAGCGCCATCAGAAATCGGCCTTCGCTTTGGCGAGCTGCCGATCGAATATCCGATCCGCGTCGAGCGCGATCTGTTTCAGGCGCTCCTCGCCTTGTCCGGGCTCTGCAAGCGCCGCCGCATAGGCAGCACCGGCCGCGTAGAGGGTGCGCTGGATCAATCGATCGGTCAGTTCCGAACGTGTCGCCAGCCGGTCTATCGCCTCGCGCAATTCCTCCACCTCAGCGTTCGTGGGAAGCGCAGCGGCAGTGCTGTCAGAACCAGCCGGCTCGGCGCCCCTGCCCCCGACCAGCGCTGCGATGCCAAGCTCCAGCGCGCGCACCGTCGCCTGATAGAGCGGCAAGCCAACGTCCGCCGCGTAGCCTTTTAACGCGGCAGCCTGAGTATCTGTTACTCTGCCTGTCAGCATCACACGTGCCATAGCCGCCCACCTCGACAGTATGCGAAGAGAATACGCGACTTTGAAAATAAGTACAGACTGCGTTGACACCGCTTTCCATGTATGTTGCCATTGGTCATCTGGTCACTGCGACCACATATCGACTACGCTATGGAGGCAGCACACGTGCGTAGGGTGTGGACAAAAACAGAGCGAGGCAAAGCCTCGCCCCTTCTTCCTTCCGAATACTTACCCGGGCGTTCATCATGGCGCTGAGCGGGTTCGCCTCCGGCGCCCTGGTGGCGGCTCCGATGGCGGCGGTGCTGACGTGGCTGACGGTCACCTGGCAGCAGCACGTCGACGTCAGGGTCGAGCGCGACACCGCCGTCGTGCGCGCCGACAGGGCCGCATTCGACGCGGGGTTCAAGCGCGACTGGCAGGCGATGGCGGGGCGGCGGACGGAGTGGGAAGCGGAGCCGGCATCAGGGTCGACCGGGTGCGATCCGAAGGCCGCAGCCGAGCTCGCGCGCCTGCGCCAGCGGGCAAGCGAGCTCGAGCAAAGACTGGCGGGAAGCTCCGCGAACCGCGCTGCTGACGCGCAGGAGCTTCGCGCTCTGATGAAGGAGAACGACCGATGATCTCGGTGCGTTTTGCCGGTCCTTGCCTGATGCTAGTGGTGGTGTCGGCATGTGGTTCGGGCGGACCATCGCTCTCGGGATCGGCTTCGGAAAGTTCGGGCTCGAGCTCGGGCTTGTCGAGCCTGTGGGAGAAGGTGCGCGCGCTCGGCTTTGAAACCGGCAAGACTTACGAGATGCCGGCGGCCGGCATCATGGCTGATGCCTTCCTCACCGATATCGCGGCGCGCGGCATGCCGCTCGATGCCCTTGCGCGCATCCTCCTCTCACCGGGTGAACAAGGGCGGCCACGCTTCGACGTGGCCGTCGAGGCGCATGTCGTGCCCACCCGCGCAGAGATTGCCGAGACTGGCATCGACAAGATGCGTAGCATAACCCCGCTCGATCCCGATCACATCGTCTACGCCGCTCCCATCGCGCTCGCCATGCAGCCGCGCAAGGGTTGGGAGGTGCAGGCGATCGACGACCGCCGCGTCGATCCGCAATTCGACACACCATTCTTCCGCGCTCATCGCCGGCCGTCGACCTATGACGAGGAACTCCACATCCGCTACATGGAGATGCTGGCGATCTCGGCGATCTACACCAACACCGTGTTCGCGCTGATTGACGAAGAGCTTGGCTCCTCCCGCCTGTCTGACCCGGAGGCTGCCCGCAGGCAGGTGCTGATCACGTTTCAGGCGATCCCGATGGATACCCTGAAAGCAGCGCTTACAGAGGCAGCGAACGAGGTGGTCGGTGGCCGCTTCTCCACCGACCTCACCGGCTCGGGCAACATCCACTTCACGCATATTCCGGCTGGCGATTTTGTCGCCGATCCGCGTGGGCTGACCTGGACCAGGGCCGGAGGCGTCTGGTTCGGCGATGGCCGGATCAACGGGCAGACCGTCAATCTGCGGCTCGCCTCGACATCATCGGTGTCGCAGCGCCAGGCGCAGACCGGAACGCAGGGCACGAACGCTGACGCGAAGGTGGAGGGAGGTGCGAGTGTTGGTCCGGTTCAATAGCAAGCTGCTGGAGACCTACGATCCCGATTGGGAGGCGAAGTGGGACCGGGCTCATGCGATGATGCGCGAGCTTGAAGTAAGAGACTGGTCAAGCCTGACAGCGGAAGAACGTGAGCAGCTCGACAAGCTGCGCCGGTCATTGCCCGTCATTTTCGATGCAAGCCACCGCACCGCGAACGACTACATCCGGTTTCACCTTTCGCTCACGCTCAAGGAAGCCGATGAGCTCGGTATCTGGGCCTGGATGCCTGTTCTTCCCGACGACGCAGATATCGATAGGACGCGTGCGGCGATCGCCGAGGTCTCGCGCTATATCGAGACGGTTAAGCACCGTCGCAGCACATTCGAGATGTGTCGGCGGGCGGGATTGAAGCCTGGATACGTTGGCTCGCAACCCAAGCTTACGTGGTATACCCGTTGGGCCATGCTGCGGTTCCGGCTCGGTCGTTCTGCGAGACGTCGCGGCAAGTAACGCCCAATCAAAGACCGCCGATGTCGCCGCCCAAGGCAGGCCAACGGCCAGCGCGCTGCGCATCATTTACGCAAAACTTGGCGAGCGGATTCGCGTCTGGTATCGTTGCCGCGCGCTGCGCAAAAGGCGGCGCCGGGACTGGTAATCCCGCAGATCAGAAAAAACTCGGAAAACACAGTTTTCCGGGGTGCCGTCGCGCATGTCCAAACCTTCGGGTGAAAGGCGGCGGCGCATGTGATCTGCATGTTACCAGCTCCGGCGGCTCCCGCGCGTTAGCGTGCGGGAGTTCGGGGTCGGTCCGCGTGATGCCCTGAAGTCTTCCGTTACCGCTCCTGACGCGGACCGGAGGTGCATATGGACAGTATCGTTCCTGCGACTTCATCTGGCCTTGGCGCCGTAGCGCCGAGCCCTGCTATCATCACCCTGCCCGGCGAGAGCTCCGAGCTTGGCGCGCTGTGGCGCCGCTACGATGCACGGCCGGTACGGCTCGTGCGTACACGTGAGGGACGCGAATTGAGTTTTTCTCGCTTCGAGCGTGCACACGAATTTCATGAGGGAATGGAGAACATAGCGCGCCGCTTCGACAATAGCATGTCCCGCTTTTTCTATTCGGCCGGTATCGTCGCTCAGCTCGCTCTGTCATCGCATCTGCTCGACGTCGGCTTTCCGGACATGTGGTGCGCCAAATATGTTGGCCTGCACGTCGACCGTTCCCTCGCCTACGCCAACGCTACCGGCTTCGGATATGAGGATGCCGAGACCAAACGTCTGATGGAGGTGCTGTCTCCCTATTGGAAGTGGAACACCATGAGCCAGATGCAGGGCATCGAGCCGGGTGATGGGGGCTTTACGCAAGTGAGCGTCGCCGAGATCATCACCGCGCTGGTGGAGCACGTCGCGGAGGTAACGGGGCACACCCTGAAGCCGAGACGGCGCGCGGCGCGATCGTGCTCGTGATCGTACACCGCAACATGACGCGCAGGATTGCTTCACCGAATGTCGTCTTCCGTTCTGGCGATGGTCGCCCCTGCCATCGCCATCGGCGAAAGGATGCTGCCGCCCGGCGTGCCGGGCGGCAGCGACAGCTGTCACCAACCGTCCCGTTCCTGCCTGTCCATCGAGCGCACGAGCATCAACAGCGCGTAGACAAAATGCCTCCGGGCCTGCCGCTTTGAAAGGCCGAGGCGGCGGGCGATCTCGTCTGTGCTCAAATCCTCGGCGCGCGCCAGCCGGAATACTTCGCGGTGCAGCGCGGGCAGCGATGCCATCGCCCGGTGCATCCGGCGCATTGTCGGATCCTCGATCTCTTGGAAGGCGTCACGCAGGCGCGCCTCTTTTCTGCGCTGCTGCCACATTGCGATGCGCTGGATCATGACCGGCCCTCCCCGAATGCGAGAAGATAGTCGGCGCCCTTGCTGGCCGCGCTCGCTGCCCGGAAGATGGCCTTTTCATCGGCGCGCATTGCCTCCAGCCACGCACCGATGTAATCTGCATGCCGAACCGTGGGCTGGATGCCCAGCGTTGCGCAGGTGAACGCCGCCGTCATCTCGGCCGCCAGTTCCTCCTTGGCATACGCCACCGAGCCGAACCGCCCGGACTGATCGCGCTCCAGCCGCCCCTTACCCCCGGCCCAATGACCCATCTCGTGAAGCGCCGTGCGAAACCAGTTTATGGGTTCATGAAACGCAGGCTGCGGCGGCACCTGCACATAGTCCTGCCCGGGCGAATAGAACGCCTCACTCCCGCCGATCCGGAAGTCCGCACCGCTCGCGGCAATCAGCCTGTCCACCTCGGCAATCGCCATGACGGGATCAGGCACGGCTGCTTCCCCTCGCAGGTCGTCCGGCAAGCCCTCGCATTGCTCGATGTTGAACACGACAAAGCGCTTGAGAAACGCAACGGTGCGCGCCTCGCGGTCTTCGCCCTGCGCCTTGGCGGCCTCGTCCTTGGGGGTAAAGCGATCGGCATAGCAGACAACTGTCCCCTTCTCACCGCGCCGCACGTTCCCACCTGCTGCTGCAGCCTGCTTGTACGTCAGCCACCGCTGCGAGCCGAACCCGCCGCCGATCCCTGCTGCCCATAAAATGAGCACATTAATCCCTGAATAAAACCTTCCCGACACCGCGTTCGCCGGCATCGTACATGGACACTTCGACGCATCCCACGGCTGCACCCACGGCAACCGGCCCTCTTCCAGCTCGGCGATGATCCGGGCAGTTACCTCTCCATAGAGGCTCTGACGTTCGGTATGGCTCACGGCTCCTTCACTCCTTCCTCAACCGCCATTGACCGGCGCCAGGGTGGCGGGGGGCGGCAGGAGCGGACCAACAGCCCCGCCGGCCAGGGCGGGGCGCACCTGACAAGGCCGCAACGAAGTGGAGGACCCGGGAGTGAAACGGACGGGTTGCGCCCCGGCGAGGTGGGGCTACAGGGCTGCGACGCCCCCCGTCACCTTGATGCCGCCAAAGGCCCACGCCGCCGGGCCACAGGCTCGGCGACCGCTGAAGAGCGGCAAAGCCGCTCGCCCGGCCTGCTTCGAGCAGGACGACACGCGTCATGCGATCGTCACGGCTATGCCGACAAGACGCCATCAGGCGGCTTGGCTGAAGCGGAGCGGAAGTAGAGCGCGGTCAGGGCATGGCCCTAAGACGCCACTCCCTTTCCTACTCGCCCTCGCCTGGAACGAGCAAGTACCTCGCGCCTGCGGAACAGAGAGGAGGCAGCGCATGTCAGACCGCGACTGGAAGACGACCAGCGGCGGACCCGTCATCTCGCCGCCATCGATAATGACGATTGCAAAGTGTGAGCTACCGTAACTGCGCAAACCTCTATCGATGGCGACAGAGTATAAACTTCGTCTGGCGTCGTAGTGCGGAACTCGAATGCTCGTATCTGCGCACCCTGCCTCGGATCTCACTTAGAAAATCCGGCCAATCGCATCTTCGCTGGCGGGCGATTAACATCGGCTTCACGGATCGTGAAATATAAGGCAGCGCACAGTACCCACCTGATGATATTATTATTGCGATGGGTGGATAAATACCGACTTGCGCGTTATCCTGCAGACAGTCGCTTGATAGGAGCCAAAATTGGCCATCGAAAACGAAATACTCATTACGCTTGCCGCCGAGATCGTCGAGGCACATGTCAGCAACAACAGCATCGCCGTGGGAGAGGTCAGCACGCTGATCGAAAAGGTCTACGACGCGCTAGAAAAGCTTGGTGTGCCGACCCAGGCGGTGGTCGAGAAGCCCAAGGGTGCCGTCTCCATCCGCGCCTCGATCAAACCCGAGCATCTCGTCAGCATGATCGACGGCAAGCCCTACAAGATGCTCAAGCGGCACCTGACCTTGCATGGCTACACGCCCGAGAGCTACCGCGAAGCGTTCGGTTTGCCCAGCGACTATCCGATGATCGCTGCCAGCCATTCGCAAAAGCGCCGGGAGATCGCCAAGACCCTCGGTCTCGGTCGTAAGCGCAAAGCCCCCGTCGAGCCCGTCGTCGCCGACAAGCCTGCCCGCAAGCCGCGCGTCAAGAAAGTCGTGGCCGAACTCACCGAGGGCTAACGAGAGGAACGGCGGGCTTTTAGGAGAACCGCGTCGTTGGCTGGAGCATCGGAATTTGGCATCGTTCTCATCGCAGGTGGATTTGGAAGGCGCGAGCGATGGCAGAGCATGACGGGGAGCACTATGAAGGCGGCGAAGCCTGGGCCGACATTCTGGCACGCCGTTCGCCCGAAGGTCGAGCGGTCGTCGAGCAGCTAGACCGCGCCGAGGAAGCAGCGTTGGCCATCCAGGAGCGGGTCACGCTCGCGCTCATTGAGAAGCGCGACGTCACCGACGATTTTTGCGCGTTTGAAGCGGCGCTCACTGAAGTGCTTCGGATGCGATCCAAGGTCTATCGCATGGCAAGGCAGTAATGCAGCATACTCGGCGAATTTCTAACTTCTGACATCTGTTGATATGAGCCAGCTAGAACTACGGGGGCGGCCGCATCCACGAACCGAATGGTGACAATGGGACTTTGGGCTCGGTCCGCTTCAGAGCTGCGATGATAGAAAAGCGGACGTTCGAACCTGAGGATGCTGGTGTCAACTGTGGCCTGAAAAGCGGTCGTTCACCGGGCTGAATGACTGACCGGCTGACGCCGGTAGGATCATGCGGCGGGGCTGAAGCCATCCTTGTGGGTATGCTTTTCGAGATACCGCATGATGATGTCATCGGTGATGTTGCCGGAGGTAGTCGAGAAGTAGCCGCGTTGCCAGAAGCGTTGCCCCCAATACCGCTTGCGGATGTGCTCGAACTCCTGCTGGATTTTCCGTGACGATCGCCCCTTGGCACGGCGGACGAAATCGCTGACGGAAACGTGCGGCGGGATTTCGACGAACATGTGCACGTGGTCCTTCGACAGTGCCCCATTGATGATCGTCACGCCCATCTCGGCGCAAACTTGCCTGATAATTTCCCGGACCCGCAGGCGCACGTCGCCATGGAGCACCTTGAAGCGATACTTGGGTGCCCAGACGAGATGATAGCGATGATGGAATGTCGTGTGACAACCGCTCTTGTAGCGCATAGCCTGTAACCTCGGGAAAAACGGAAGACTTACGCCCTTCAGGCGGTCTTCCGTTTTTCCCGAGGTTACAGGCTTGCACGCGAGTCTACGGCTGAAGCCAGTATCCGACTGGAAGTCGGAGGGGTTCCTCCCCGAAAGAGGACTCTAAATCGGCCCTTCAAAAGCTGCCCTCCGTTCACTGGACTGTGGGCGAAAGTGAATGACGACATATGAGACCTACTGGGTTGTCCGCTATGGAATTGGATTCCAGGTAAGCGGCCACGTATCCCTGCTCACGCACGGTCAATTTTGAACAGGGGCCACTTCATTGCTACAATTGGCTGGGCAAACAGCTCGTCCGCGATGCGTTCTGTCTTGGCCGTTCCCGAGTAATGTCGCGGCGTCTGAAAGTTGCCGTGCGCCAGGGTGGATGATTTGCGCCGTGACGGATAACTACACGATCCGGCTTAGTTTTTCATTTTGACAGGACGGTGAATTCATTCGTACGGTAATGAGCCGGTCGGTTAATTCGGATCGTTAGGGGAGTGTAGGGCCCGCATGTCGGTCGAAGGCTTAAGTCAAGTTTTTGCGGAGCCACGTGCGCGGCGACAACTACGATGGCCGGTCGTGTTGCCTCAAGCAAAGATGTTCCCGAGGCGTTTGCCGTTGCCTCATCAGAATGGTTCCCATAGCCGATTGGGCCAGATCTTTCCATCCATTGCCTGTTCGCGGGTTGCGGAGCGTAGCGAAGCGGCGCGCGAACAGGCAATGGATGGAGCGCCGTTCGCGCCACTATTCAGCCGCCACTGCGGCAGCCCCGAGGATCAGTGCGTCGGCTTTCGCTGCTCGCCACCGTTTGCGCTGTCGTTCGAAAGTCCTCAACTGGCCTGGGAGGTACAGGCCGGGGTGGTCCGCGCAAAGCTGTTCAAACAAATCACGAGACGTTTGCCCCATGGCGCTTTCGAACAGGGCGGTCACCTCGGTTGCCGTCGCCGCGAAGGGATCGACGCGGGTCCTCCAAGTACGCTGTGGACGCGCCGGTTCCTCCAGGGTGCCGGAATGCCAAGCATCCTTGAGGCTCGCCAGAAAGTCCCCAAGCCGCGCGTCCGGCTGGATTGCCCCCTCAACCTGCTCATCCTGTGAAAGATTGAGCAGTTGCTGCTGACAATGACGCATGCGTGCGAGCAGGTCGATGGGATCCAGGCTCGCCTGCATGGTCGACAACTGTGTCTTGATAGCATTGCTGACTCGGGCATCTGCAAGGAGACGCTGACAGGGCGTGACCGGCTTATCGTAGCGTTTGATAACCTTGGCGCCATGACGTTCCTTTGAGATCAGTTTGAAGGATGGTTGAAGCAAGTTTACAAACAGGCGCGAAGCGGCGTAGAGATTTTCAAGAATTTGGAGGGCTTCGAGCCCTTCATATCGACGATATCCAACCAGCTTTCTGACCACGGATCCGTTCTTCTGCTCTACCCACGCTTGGTCATTTTTGTGATACGGGCGAGAACGGGTAAAGGTTATATTATGAACTGCACACCAAGCCTGAATAGTTTCGTTCATAAAGACCGTGTCGTTGTCAGTATCCAGCCCAAGGATCGGCATCGGAAGTGATCGCTGCAGCTTGGTCAGTGCCTGCACCAGATACTCTTGCTCGCGAAACGGAATCGGCATCGTTTCGGTCCACCCGCTGGCAATGTCCGTGAGAGTCAGGGTCTGGACAAATCTTCCATCTGCGGACGGACCCGAATGGGCCACTAGATCGGCCTCAAAGAACCCCGGTGACGGGTCACCCCAGTCTGCAAAGGTGCGGACCGGGACCGCTGCCTTCACGGCCGCCGACGGTGGTGCCCGTCGCCGCCGCTTGGCCCCTTCGCGGAACGGCGCCAGACGGCGATCGATTGTCGCCGCACTCATGGTAAGGATCCCAGCCCGAATGGCTGGTAGCAGGGTCATATGTCCGTGGCGCTCCATGGCCTCGACAAGCAGCGGCAGCATTGCGTGTAACCGCTTTCCACAGACCCGGTCAGAGGCCTCCCACAGCGTCACCAGCGCGCCGTCCATCTCGTCGTTGTAGAGACGCATCTCCGGTCTTGGCGCGCCCCGCTCACGCCGCCCTGTAGCGCGCAGGATCCGGGCCGCATGCTTGCGGTGAAAGCCTGTAATGGCCGTGAATACATCGAGGATCTTCCCTCGATTCGCGCGATCGCCTTTTCGATACCGCTCGCCAGTTGCTGCAATCATGTCGTCGCGCGTCATCATGCTGACCCTCCTCATTTGTCTGCTCCACAATCAATATCTTCGGGAGCATTCTTGATGAGGCAACGACTATGCCTTGGGGAACAATTCTATTGAGGCAATGCGCCGGACTCCGTAATCGTCGCGCTACACCACGCGCGCAAACTCCGCTAGCTGCTGTATTGGATATCTTTTTCGTCCACGGCCTGGGTGGAGACTCCATAGGAACTTGGCAGCGGGACGAGGACACGTTTTGGCCGCGCTGGCTCGCGGAGCAATTCCTTAACTGCCGCGTGTATGTGCTCAGCTATGATTCCAACAAACTTGCAGGCTTTTTGTCCGGCGAGGGTGCATCGATCCACGACTTAGCCTTGGCCATGCTTGATCAGATCGTCAGTCGCGAGGAAAGCGCGCCGCATGTGCTGTTCGTCGCCCATAGCCTCGGAGGCCTCATCGTTAAACAGGTGTTGAGGCGCTGCGCTGACAGTGCCAACATCGATTACAACGCTATCGGCCGATCGGTGGCCGGGGTCGCCTTTCTCGGCACGCCCCATCAGGGCTCCCAGTTTTCAATGTCGCTTGACGTCCTCCTGCGGCAGTTCAAGAGCAAGCAATCGAAGCAGCTGGCCTATAGTGATGATGGTCTGATCGATCTCAACGATCACTTCCGCACCTGGATCTCCCGACAGAGCGCTGTGGTTCGGTCATTCTATGAGACCGAGAAAACGTACGGTTTTCAGATAGTCGATAAGGTTTCGGCAAATCCGGGCATCGTTGGAAGCGACCCGGTTGCCGTCCAAAGCAATCACATCGATATTTGCAAGCCTGCCAGCAAAACAGCTCCGGTCTACGCTTCCATGTGCGCAATGATCCGCGGGATTTTAAAGAAGGTTGCGCCCGAGCCGAGTGCGTCCGGCTCCGAGGGATGCGGCTCGACCGGCGATGCCATTGATACTAAAGCTGATGGCGTTACGGCTGCCCCTACAACCTCAGTCGCGGCTGAAGTCCTAGCCGACTACGAGTATTACACGACCGAGGCGGACCATGACCGCCGCGACCTCAGTCAGAAGCTGACAGATTCAGGGCGCGCTTATGCCGTAAGCGCTGCAAAGCGAAAGAAGGAGCGGTTCAATATGGCGCTTCAGCGCCATATTGCGCAGCCGTCCGCTGTGACCCGGTACACACAGCTGCTGGCTGACGTTGAGAGCCGGTTCAGCCGTCATGTCGCGCGCGTAATCGCAGAGGATGGCAGCGCTGCGGAAGTCGATCAAGCGGTGCAGGATCAGGTGATCGCTCCGTGCGCTGCCAACCATTCGTCAGGCGAGAACGAGATCACGGCGGGTCTAGTCGATGGGGCGCTGTACTATCTCGCGGGCAACTGCCATCTGGCGTGGGACAATGGCTGATCTGCGTGTCTGGTACGCGTCTCGCGACCCTTATCACTGCATTTTTCGCATGGTTCGCCTGATGACAGCGAAGGACGAACCGATGCCCTTGGAGCAGCTTAGAATCCTCGACATGTTCCTGATGTTTCCCCCCTTGCTTCACCGCCTCTCACTGCCGGCGAACATGAAGGAGCGCTTTCGTGCTCTTGGAATTCCGACGCCCGCGAACTCCTTTGTGCGCCTCCCAGGGACGGCCTCAGTCTGGCAGGAGCTGCAACTCTATCAGACGACGGCGCTCAAGCGTTTGACTGGTCTAGGTTTGTTGAAGCGAGACGCCCTCCGTGACCGATACGCCAGCCTCGAAAAGTCTATGGTTCCGGCAGAAATCATGAAGCAAGCGGTTGAGCAGAATACCGCCGATAAGGTGTTGGTTGCCTTTTTGGTCGAAGATGTGGCCTCTCTGCCGCTGACCGGCCGAGACAGCCTTACCAAGCGGGCAGGCCTTCCATCGCGGGGGCCGATAGCGTGATCGCCTTTTTCCGGATCGAGCGCATGCTCGTCAGCCGCGGCTCCCATGTTCTCTATGACGAAGTATTTCACGCGGGTGTGAACATCATCCACGGCTCGAACGGAGCGGGAAAATCCACGATCGCCGACTTCATATTCTTCGGCCTCGGGGGGGACCTGAAGGACTGGAAAGCGTCTGCCTCCAGAGCCGAGCAGGTGTCCATCCAGCTCATCACAAAGTCTGGTATCCTCAGCCTCAGGCGCGATGTGTCGACCGACGGGGGGCGTCCGATGTCAATTTACTTCGGCACGCTGGACGAGGCTCTCTCGTCGCCCAACGAAAGCTGGCAGACACTGCCGTATCGCCGGCCAGATCACGGCTACAGCTTTAGTCAGGTCTTGTTCAATGCGATCGGCCTGCCCGAGTCGATCAGTGACGGCGGCAGCAACATCACCATGCACCAGTTGCTTCGGCTGCTGTACGTGGATCAACTCACGCCCGTGCAGCGGATCTTCCGCGTCGAGAATTTCGATACTTGGCAAACAAGGCAAGCGGTAGGTGACCTGCTGTCTGGCGTTGGAGGGTACGACCTTTACGAAAAGCAGATAGCGCTGCGCGAGACCGAGAAACTGTACGCCGCTGCCGTGATGGAATACCGTAGCCTGGTAGTGGTGGCGTCTGGCTATGGAGAGAACATCCTCTCCGAGCACATTAGCGCGGCCATCGAGAAGGCCAGCAAAGAACGTACCGGTCTGCTCTCATTGATCGATGAGCTGGTCTCCGCTTCTGAAGAAAAATCTGAGCGTGCAGATCTGAAAAAGATCCGCTCTGACGCGATCAAGGAATATAATCGCGCTAGGCGTGCCGTTGCCCACCTGACCAATGAAATCGAAGTTCTGGAATACGAGATTTCCGACGCTGAAGATTTCATAAAACATCTAGGTCAATCATTGTCTGATTTTGACAATGCATCGACCACATTCTTCGCGCTTGGCCATCTCGCTTTTGAGTATTGCCCGTCATGCTTCGCGCCGGTGACACCCAAGGATGAGGCGCATTGCCAACTGTGCGACACGAAGCGTGTTGATGGCGCTGACGACAGCCGTGCGCTTGCTGTTCGGCTAGATCTTCAGATGCAACTGAAGGAATCCGAATCTCTCCAGGTCGATCGACTGAAGGAGCTTTCCCAAAAGCAGAGCGCGCTGCGCGTTGCTCGTCAGGTGCTCAGGCGCGCATCGTCGACAATCGAACTTGGCCAATCCGGCACGGTCACAGGCCGCGAAAGCGCGATCGCTGAGCTGAGCCGCAAAGTTGGTTTCATCGACAGCCAACTCGAAAGTCTTCATAAGCGCCTTGAGTTGGCAAAGAAAATTCAGGCGGCGTCCGATGCCAAAGAGGATCTCAGTGCCCGCGTTACGCGATTAAAGGCAGAAATCGAGGCAATTTTGCGTGCGCAGGGCAAGCGAAAGCTCGAGGCGTACACGCTTATCTCGAACGAGACGAAGGCGTTCCTCGACCAAGACCTTCAGGAGCACAGCGATTTTGGCGAGGTCGAAAACGTCTCCTTTGAATTCTCGGGAGACTGGATTGCGATCAATGGTGAGAAGAATCGCGCCGGCAGTGCGAGCGGCATGGTAATCTTGAAGAATAGCTTTGCGGCTGGCCTGCTGAGCGCATCTCTACTCGACAAGCGTTTCAACCTGCCGCGCTGGATGCTTTTCGATAATGTAGAAGACAAAGGAATGGTTGAAGAACGTTCTTGGAATTTTCAGCGCTTGCTTGTGAATTTATCGAAGCGCTCGAAGACGCCACATCAGATCATCTACACAACGTCTAAGATCGCCCCCGAGCTTGATCAACCAGACCTCGTCGTCGGACGCCAGTATCAGCGTGCTGCGCGCTCGCTGAACTGAAGGCGCCGATAGAGCTTGGGACGTTGCCCCGGTCCGCTTGGAGCGCCGAAGGGCGATATCGGACTCTAGAAGGGCGCCCCCCCTAATGGTCTGTTGGCGCCAACAATTCCGATCGTTCCCGGCCTGGGACGCCGCTCCCGCAACTGCTTCTTCGTTCATGGATCGAGCCTGCGAAGGACGGGTTCCACCCACCAGTCCAGCGAGAAGCCCCCTCATTCGTGCCCCCGTCAAAACAGCTTGTTCAACAGCTTTGGCTCGCTCGATTTTAGCCGCTCCAGCATGTTGTTCACATAGAACATGTCCGGCGCGGCGTTCACCGGCAGGACGACCACGACATAGTCAGGCTGGGCCTTGTTCAACGCGAAGGTCACGAGCCCCACGCCATGGATGCTGCAGAGCGACTTCAGGCGATTCATGTCGTCGCTGCTGGTGGAGTTCGGCACCACGATGTAGCTCTTGTGGGAAAACAGCCGATAGGCAACCGCCTGGCCGAAAGCGACAACCGGCTGGCTGGGCACGGCCTTGATCTCGGCTGTCACGATTTGCGGCTCAAACTTGAAAATGTCCTGCGCGCGGGGCTTGAGCACGCCGATCACATCAGGCGTGCCCCACTTGCCGCCCAGGCTGGCCCCGCCCAGCGCGGCTGCGACGGTGGCCTCGTCATTCTCTTCCAGCCATTCGGCGAAGCTGGCGTAGAAATCCTGCTCGGTCAGCGGCTCGGAACCGGGGGTTTCGGCCTTGACCGGTGCTGCAACCGTTTCGGCTTCGTGAGCGCTTGCGGCGGCATCATCCTCGGCAACGTATTGCGCAAGCTGATAAGTGCCGCGCGCGACTTTCACGATTTCAGTACTTCGCGTGGTCAGGAGGTTGTGAATGCCCCCATGAATGCTGTTGTGAGGGGTGTCGGGAGCCTGAGCTTCCACAGCGCGCAAGAGGTCGGACCAGCGGATGCCCTGCGGGTTGGCTTCAAGAACAGCGATTGCCTTTGCCTGAATCTGTTGGCGGTTCAGCTTCATTGTTGCCCCGGTTTTCCTTCAGACGCCTATGGCCGCGTCGGGTTGACCGGCAACCAGCGCATTAATCCACGCGAGGCACAGTTCCTCGCTCTTGTAGCTTCCGCCCCATTTGTCGCGCTCTTGTTGGTCGACAATGGGGAAGGTCGAATAGATGTAGCGTATGTCCTCCCGGCTCCGCGCCGAATTGGCCGGATCGAACACGCCATAGAGGATGAAATATAGCGCATCGAGCTTGGCGCGCAGGTTCAGACGGCGCGCTTCGTCCCATACGAAAGGAGGCATGACTTCGCCCTTGGCATCGACATACCCCATGTCGCGGGCAAACGGGGCGAGGTCATGCGCAGTGTAGGTCAGTTCCAGCACCGCTTCGCGCACGATCTCGGCGGCAGTCTTGGGGCCAAAGGCGCGGGTATATTCGGCAGGCAATACGAACGGAAGCTGTTCGACCAGATACCAGGCCAGATGGTTGCCGTGGACCTTTTGCCGGGCGAGGTAATCGAGGACAACGCAATTGAGGTTGGCCAGCAACAGCGGGGCCGAACGGATGTAGCTGGCCCGGTCATCGCCCTTGCGGGGGAACAGGACCGGCAGGGTGTGGCCTGCGCCATAGCGCGGGATGATCGTGGTGATTGTGGTCCGAGCATTGGTGACAGAGGTCACGTCCTTCATGGCCACGCACCAGTCTGTCGGCGCGTCCCAGCCGGTGTCGGTGGCCTTCACCCAATAGCGTGGCGTCGGCAGGCGAGCAGGATCGCGATGCTCGCCATCCGTAAGGTCGGAGCCTTGGCCAGACCGGAACACGTTGGCGGCCGCCAGCACGATGTCGGAAGCGCGATGGTCGAACGCCTGCACCATTTTGCCTTCGTAAAGCGGCACCCATTCGCCAGCGGTGGACCGGAAGCGATTGCCGCCGATGGGCCATGCGGCCTCGTTACCTTCAAGCTCCGGTTGAGTTCGAAACTTGTCGCTGTCATTTGCCATGTGAAACATCGTGGCATACCGAACAGACCACACGGTATCGCCGGAATCCTTGGCGACCAGAACGGGCAGTCGGGCGTAAATGCCGGACGTGATCTCCTTGTCGCGCCGGGACCGGAAGATCGGGGCAGTTCCGCTGTTCGGGTTGATTCGGTTGATCTCATCTGCCGAAACCGGGAATACGCGGTCAGGGTTGGTGATTTCGGTCAGGTCACGGATGAAAAAGCCGAACGAGGCACAATCGAAAGTCCGTCCCGGCCCACCAGCGACGTAGGCGCAGAACTTAAATCGGTAATAGACGTCCGGAAAGAACAGAGTCCCGTCATACCGCTTATTGAAGAAGTCGATGATACTGTGGACCTGCCGCTCACCTACTACCTTGCGGAAGAAGGCCGCCGAACTTTGATCAGACGCGATGCCGGACGGGATTAGCAAACCAACCATGCCGCCCGGCTTCACGAGTGCATGGGCGCGCTCGACGAAGAGTGAATTGAGATTGGTGTCGCCTCCAGACAGCAGCGGGTAGTTATCAGAAAGCGCTGGAACTGACTTTCCGGTTTCGGGGTCTTTGGTTGACTTGCCGCTGCTGAAACGCGCCATGCGCGCCGTATCCGCCGCCCGACTCTCGGCATGGGTGAAATCATCCCACAAGGGATCGCCGTCGGCCTTGAGCTTTGCGATCGACTTGGCGCGATCAGAAGCGCGCTGGGCCATCGCGATTTCCGGCTTGCGTGCGGCGAACCATTCGACCTGTTGCAGCTTGATCCGGTCCCACGGCGGATTGCCGACCACGGCATCGAAGCCGCCGCCCCGTTCCGCGCTGCTCCACTTTTCCCAAACGCCAGGAAAAGCGATCTGCCAGTTGAGAAAGCGTTCCTCGCCGATTAGCGCACGGGCCGATTCCAGAATGCGCTCGGCGGCCTCCAGCAGCTCGTTCGCGTCGAAGCGCTGCTTCTTCATCCGGTCGGTCGCACCGGATTTGGCGGCAGCGGATTTCCTTGCAATTGGCTCCTGTCGCCCCAGCATGATTTCCACAGGATTGCCGAACTGGCCATCCAGCATCGCGCGCACTGCCGCCTTGTCTACCGGCTGCTTTAGGTTCAGCCAGTCCAGCGCGTGAAGGAACGACACGAAGCTGTCGAGCGGGCCGATCTGCGATTGCACACCATACCATGTCGCGGCGGACTGGTGCGCCTCGGCGATTTCGGCATCGGTCAGTCGCTCGATGATCCCCATCGCTGCCGCCGATGCCTCCGCCTCCCGTAAGGGGCCAATGTGCAGAAGCTCACCGCCCTGAGCACCGGCCTTGTCGATGGCATCGCGCACCCACAGGCCGAACAGGCTGTCTCCTGCGCGCAAATGATGGTCGATGAACGATAACGGCGCGCCGACCGTGAAGGTGTGCAGCCACAGCGCCACCTTTGCCAGTTCGACCGCCATCGGGTTCTTGTCCACGCCATAGACGCAGCGCTTCAGGACCATGCGCCGCACGATGTGGCGATCATCAAGCTGGGCCTGGTCGATGGTCCAGCCCGCAGCCTTGGCATTGCGCAGGATGGTGGCGCGGATGTCTTCGATTTTGCGGGCCAGTGGGGAAACGTATTCAAGGCGCGGCGCGGCCTCTGTCGCCAGCGCCTGCGCTTCCGCCATCGCATCAAGCACATGATCAGCCAGCGTATCGACCAGCGAGACTAGGAAATGCCCCGATCCCATTGCCGGGTCGCAGACCCGCAGTTTCAGAATGGCTTCCGCCGGGTCGGCGTCGTTAAGATCGCCTCGCTGATAGTCCGGCGAATCCTTCGGATCGAGTTTGTCCAGCGCGGAGCGGAAGGCGCCGAGCCGTTCGGCGATCAGCGGTTCCAGCGTCTGGTCAAGGATCAGGCCCACCAGCTCGTCGGGCGTGTAGTAGCTCCCGCTGTTCTTGCGGGCGAACAAGTTTGGCCGGACCGTGAGTACGCCGGAATCGTCGCGGACGATTTCAAACTCCAGAAGGCGCTCGTAGATCGAGCCAAGTTGCTGCACCGAAAGGTCGCGGTAGTTGATGTAGCGTGCCGTGCCACTTTCACGAATCCAGGACAGGGCATCAAGCGTTGGGGCCATCACGCTGTCAGGAATGCGAATGGTATCGAGCAGTGGCGTACCATCGGCGGCGAACAGGCCGCCGTTATACGGCGGGATGCCTACCTTCGCCTCGCCCTTATCGATGATCCGGGCAAGATCGGCGACGTGGTGCCAGATTTTCGTAGCCGTATCCGAAAAGACGTCGTTCTCGGAAATTCGCCTGCCCACTTCACTGCGCTGCTGTCGCAGGGCATAGTCATCGTACCGCTTCTCGCCCACCGGCAGCAGGTCGCGATCTTCGGCGAAGAGCAGGAACAGCAGGCGATAGAGCAGGACGAGCGAGGCCTGCCGCACATCCTCCAGCGATGCCTGCGGCGCGGCCTGAGCAATGGCATTGGCGAGGTCGGGAAAGACCTGTTCGAACACCAGCTTGGAAAGGCTGGCGGCAACACGTTCCTCATAGAACGCCGCCGCTGCGCGCGTTCATGAAATGAGAGATTGTCTGTGCCTGTCTTGATGAAAGCGTCGCGGCAGAACATGACGGCGAAAACACGCAACCAGTGCTCGCGTGTGGCCTCGTCAGCGAACAGATCATCGCCGCCGTCCAGTGCAAGCACGCGGCCGAGATCGATTTCCAGAAACTCTTCTGAAACCGAACGCGCCCCTGCCCAATAGAGCCGCCACTTGGCACCATTGGTCAGGATGCCCCAGCGGAGCTGGCCACTCGTCAAGTCATCGATTCGGCGCAAATAGCGCAGCATCTGGGTGGACGGTGCAGTGGCCTCGTCGCGGCCCGAGGCCCGGTCGAGCGGGCGCGCCCAGCGCTTGCTCTCAATGACAGCCAGACCGTGGGCATAGCGCTTCCACTGCTCATGCAGCGCGTTGGCAGCCGCCTTGGCTCCGGCGTCGACGAACAGCAACCCATCGGGCACGTCGTCGCGTCCACTGACAGTCAAATTCTGCTGCCGCAAAGATTCCGTCCAGTCTAGCGTACGAAGCACAGGCCAAATGAAGTCATCCTCCGTCTGACTTTCATTGGTCTTGTCACTTCGTGGGAATGCGGCGGCGATCTTCTCCAGCGCAACACGAAGCCCGTCGGGATCGACCGCCAGATATGCTGGATCAGCCTTAATGGCTTCAGCCAGGTAGTCAGTCGTGAATAGAGAACCGGAAATGAAAAGCGCTGAATCGGACAAGCAGGAACCCCTTTGGGGCACCATAGTAACGAGGACACGCGCCGGGAAGGGGCGGAGCCATCACTTTCGGTGGAAGGCGAGCTTGCCGCTCACTCACCCTTTGGCTCGCATGCCCCCAGAGCGGCACTGATCAGTGAGCCCCGACTCTAGCGATGATAAGACCGAGTGCAACCTCGATCGGCAAGATGTCGAGTTCTTCCGGGTCGTAGCCATCGAGCCAATCATTAATTTCGGCGTACTGTTCGTGCTTGGGGCCTGACCGGATCTCAAGCATATCGTAGAAGCCGGGGATACCACCTCCGAGCCCATTTCGTATCTGGCCATCCAAGCCCTCCAGGATGAAGCTGCCGGTCTGCACCTGAGAACGGAAAATCGGCAGCTGAATGGCGACAATGGGTCGGCCTTGATAGGGAGAGCTTGGGACGAAGCCGCCGTTCGCGAGCGGTGCCGGGAATGGCAGATCCTAATCCAACACCGGCCATTCCTCAAGCACTGATGATCGTTCCCGGAACGCGCAGGACTGGCCGAAAGGCGAATGTCCGGTTCGCCGCCGAACCATAAGGATAGCTGACATTCGAGCGGGTTTCGGGCCCACTGCGTTTTAGGTCTGGTCCGGCATAGCCCTTACCTTGGCGGCGAACCGGTCAATGCCAAATGGCTTTGCGAGGAATTCGGTGCCGGGATCGAGCTGACTGTTATGAACCACAGCGTTGCGGGTGTATCCCGTGGTGTAGATCATCTTGACGTCGGGAAGAATGGCTTGCGCCCGATCGGCAGGTTCCGATACCCGGCATGATGCGGCGACCATGGCCAGCGCCGCCCTATCGCTTGCGTGGCGGATCAAAGAGACGACTCAACTCGATGTGCAATGTGTGAGCGGGCTCAATTCCGCAACACCCCCCGTGCGTCTCGCATTCGGTATCAGTCACAAGTTCCGAACTGGCGACCCGGCGAAGGGCCGGGCCGCCAGGATATCTTAAGCGATGCCGGCGCCGCCGGTCACGCCATAGACTTCTCCCGTGATGTAACTGGCCTCCTGCGAAGCGAGGAGCACGTAAACGGGCGCAATTTCGACCGGCTGCCCGGGACGACCGAACTGGCTCTGCTCGCCAAACTTGGCGACCTTTTCCTGAGGCTGGCCACCACTAGGCTGCAGCACAGTCCAGAACGGACCAGGGGCCACGACGTTGGCCCGAATGCCTTTTTCGATCAATTGTTTTGCAAGTGCCTTTGTATAGGCGACGATGCCCGCCTTGGTCGTGGCATAGTCCAGCAGAATATCGGACGGCTCATAGGCCTGAACCGACGCCGTCGTTATGACTGATGCGCCCGCGGGCAGGTGAGGAACGGCAGCCTGGGCAATCCAGTGCAATGCGTAGAGATTGGTTTTGAGGGTCTTGTCGAAATCCTGCGAACTGACCTCGGCAACGCTCTCGCGAAATTGCTGGCGACCGGCATTGATGACCAGGATATCCAGGCCGCCAAGTCCGCTCACTGCGTCCTCGACCAGCTGCTTGCTCCAGGCCTCGTCGGTAATATCGCCGGGCAAAGCCACGGCTTTGCGGCCTTCAGCTTCGATGAGGGCAAGGACTTCCTTCGCGTCCTTTTCCTCGTCAGGCAGGTAGGCAATGGCGACATCTGCACCTTCGCGCGCGTAAGCGATTGCAGCAGCACGCCCGATACCGGAATCGCCCCCTGTGATGAGAGCCTTTCGTCCTTTGAGCTTGCCGGCCCCGACATAGCTGTCCTCGCCATGATCAGGCTTGGGGTCCATTTCCGCGGCAACGCCGGGCGCCGTCTGCGGCTGTTCTGGAAACGGGGGCTGCGGATACTGTGTGCGAGGATCTTGCAGTGCGAGGCGGTCGGTCATGAACGCTCCTGTCATTTGGATGGGCCCGCTCTCGGAAGCGGGCAGGCAAGAACCAAAACAGCCGCGATGTGCCTGGTTCCATATCTCATCCAGTCCGGCGCCGAAGATGCGCCAGGGCGTTCTTCGGCAGACGCTGCCCGACAAGAATACCCTTTGTTCATGAACGGCGTGCTGCTGGCCCTGTCACGACGCTGACAGTTCCGAATTGGCCCGATCGCCACCACGCCTTGTCATTTATCGATGCGGGGTAATTTGATACGGCAAGTCTGGATTAACGGAGTCATCCATTAAGGCTGCAGGTGGGTCCGGTTCAACAGTAGCAACTGTCCGATCAAGGTGTCGCCGACCGTCGCATCAGAGCCAGGCCATAGGATGTTTCGCTTCGAAGGGATCAAGTTTGCCGGCTGATGGTTGAAGCAACTCTCAAGAAGGATAACATCATGACCACGCAAAGCACGATCTCAACGCTCAACGGCCTGATCAAAACGACCCTCGATAGCATGAAGGGCTATGAGGACGCTGCCAAGGACGCTGAGAGCACCCAGTTCGCTACGATGTTCGCTGAGTTCGCGCGCGACCGCAGCGCGGCGGCGAGCGACCTTCAGGCCGAAGTTCGCCGATTGGGTGGAACCCCTGAGGACGACAGCAGCTTCCTCGCCGCCGCTCACCGGACGTTTATGGACCTGAAGCAGGCTATTACCGGCAAAGACGACAAAGCGATCATCCAGGAAGTCGAGCGTGGTGAAGACCACATCAAAGCCAAGTTCGAAGACGCGCTGCGCGACAGTGAGTTGGAACCGTCTTCGCGTTCCGCTGTAGAAAAGGCCTTCGTATCCGTCAAAGAAGGTCACGATAAAATGAGCGCGTTAAAGCACAGCATTGCATGACAAGATTAAGGCCGCCCGTTTATGGGCGGCCTTTCTACGTCCGGACGAAGGCTGCTTTGGTGGCTTCTGGTCATTCATGGTCATGCCGGAGAGAATGAAGGTCCAGACGACGGAAAAGGCATCAATCGCCCAGTAGCGTAGGATCGCCAACATCCGCATGCGGGCGATCCTTTTTCGAAAGTAGCTTAAGGCCCTACGTCGCTCACAGAGGTGCGCAGGCGATAACCTTGACGCGACGAAAAGCCTAGGGCAGCGGCCACGGGGTCATTCCAGCCATAGGGGTCGGAGCGGATGACGGGCTCACCATCCTCACCGAGCACCACAGTCTGGTAGAGCAACCTCACGGGAATCTCGCGCGGCAGCTTAACGAACGTCTCTTCGCCGGTCGCATGAGCTTTGTGCCATTCGTCGAGTACTCCTTCGTCCTTCGCAAGCATCTCGGCGAACCCCAGAGCATCTTCTACGCGCACGCAGCCGTGACTGCGCTGACGCTGGACCTCCTGGAAGATCTGCTTGGTGGGCGTGTCGTGCAGGTAGATCTGGTGTTCGTTCTTCATGTCGAACTTCACGAGGCCGAGTGAATTTTTCGGTCCAGGCTGCTGGACAACCCAGCCATCCTTCCATGCCATGTTATTGCGCTCAAGGTAGGCGCTCCCCTTGCCGGCGATCTCCTTGTTCTGGATCGAGCGCGGCACTGTCCACGTTGGGTTGGCGACGAGGCGATAGATCGGCGATCCCAACTGCGGTGTCGCGTTCTCAGGCTCACCGACGACCACTTTGCGGCTGTCGGCGACCTTACCGTCGCGCCAGTAGAGCAGGCGTCCCGCGGCAACGTTGACGTCAATACGCGTGGGGGCGGGAGTGCGGTCGAGCCAGCGCAACCGCTCCATCGCCACGGCCATCGTCCGGGCCCGGTCCGCGTCCGACAGGTTCAGGATTTCGAGCGCATCGGTGCCGATGACGCCGTCGGGCTTGATCCCGTAGTCCGCCTGCATGCGCTGCACCGCGCGGACCATCGCTGGGTTGTAGCTGTTTCCCTGCGCAGCAGAGCGATCGAGGTAGTCTGAGGCGACAAGCTGGCGCGCGATCGCGGGAACCCGCGCGTCAGTGACGCCAGGCTTCAGCGGCTCGCCCTTGTCGGGAATCGTGGAGGCGGGCGCGCTGCCCTGCTTGCGCAGCGCGAGATAGGACCTGGACAGCGCGCGGTAGCCGTCGTCCTGCGGAGCCAGCCCATCGAGCCATTTGTCCAGATTGCCTTCCTTGAGAGCTGCGCCCAGACCATTCAGCAGGTTCGGATTGGGCCGGGTGACGGTATAGACGTCATAGAGCTTGGCCGGATCAGACGCCCCGCGGGCTAGCGCCGACGCGTAACGCAACGCGCTTTGCGTCAGGGCGCGGTCGCCTTCGGCATTGCCGGGCTGGCCATCCACAGCGAACCGCACCCGGTCGAGGCCATGCGCGGCACGGCGGCCGATTGCATCGCGCAACTGCCGGACAGCCCCATCATTCCAGCGCACCTGGTCAATGTTGATCGGCGGCGCTTCGGTTGTCTGGGACGTATTGTCAGGCTTCGAATGGCACGCGGGGAGCGCGACCGTCAGGGCCAGCAACGAGCAAGCGATCACACTTCTATGCACACGGATCTCCTGGTAAGACCCGTATGACAACTTATGGAAATCACGTAGGTTTCATGCTGCCCTAAGCGCGGGCTGCAAAGACCATCCGTCCTTCGCCGAGGAAGCTGAACACGTCGCTGAGCTTATCCTCGCCGACCGCGAAGCATCCCTGACTGCGGCCCAGCTTGCCATGGGAGGGGATCATGTCGTCGTTCGCATACCAAGCGCTATGGATTACGATGGCGCGGCTGAGCGCGTTGTTGTTCGTCGGGTCGAGCCCCACCAGACGCTGCGACCGACCGTGCTTTCCTGTATAGTAATCCGCCGTAAGGAAAGCGCCCTCACTCGAGGCATTGGAGCCGAAGGCGTTGGAGAACCGCTCAAGGAACCCGGTATGCCCCGGATCGGAGCCCGAACCATGCGCGACCAGTAACCGCGAAGCCTTACCGCTCACTACATCGAGGAAGTGCAGCCGGGGATCGGAAGATGGCGCAGTAAAATCTACAATGGCTATCCGGTCTCGCGCCTTGACCGAACCTGAGTGCTGCTCCAGCGCAGATAGAGCCCGGCGCAGCAGCGCCGGGTCCACCGAAAAGCGAGCGGCATCTAAAGTCGTCTGCGGCATGCCCGAAGAACTACGGGGGGCAGCTGGAATAGCGGTTGGCCGGCGCGGCGGTGACGATTCTAAAAGTGGCTTGGCGGCCGGCGCGGCAAGGGCCGCGAGAGCAATGCCCGCGCTTGAAATCATCATGGCGCGCCGGTCGGGTCGGAAAGTCAGATCAGCCATGCCTCCGATAATGGCTATATCGGCTTGCGATTAAATAGTCCTTGGCGACTTTTGTTGGGGCACTTTTGTACTTAAGCGGCGAACCGTTCTAGATAAGCGGTCGGTAGTTTGAAGCGCCACTTCAATTCTGGAACAAATTTCCCGCGCTGAAATCTCTTGCGGTTTTCAAACACTGTGTCCGGACTGCAAAATCCCGAAACATGTCTCGCAAACAGGGTGAGAGTGGTGCTAAGGCGCAAGATGTCAGGTCTACCTGTGAAACTCCGGGCGTGCTTTGTTAGGTTGTCGCCCCGCCAGTCACTGCAGCTACTGGTAAGGGGCCTTGCTTGGGCCTTTTCTTTCTTCCACGACATCCTGCTGAGCGCCCTCAGCCGCACCCTCCTTCGCCGCGTCGGCAACCGAATTTTCGAACATTCGCTTGAGAACCCAGCCTACGGCGAAGGTGACAGACGCCGTCACTACCGCGCGAACCGCAGTTTCCTTCAGCGACCGAACGAACTGCTTACGCTGTAGTCGCCCCGGCTGACCCGCGACTGCGTCTGCTAGCCTCTCCCTGGTTCGCATCGGACCGTCCCTTAAATTATTGCATGATCATCAGATAACGCCCATTCGCAGCTCTGGATGCGCTAAATCGATCGCCGGACCTACGATGCGGCGCTTAGGACACCCCGCTGACAGATTAGCCGCAGGCGACTTCAACCGCACCAGCCTCGCGGAAAGCCTGGGTGACCGCATCGCCTTCATCCTCGTTCATATCCACCGAGACGACAAGCTGACCTTCGTATGCCGCGCCAGAGGCATCGGGCGTTTCCCGGTTTTGTCCGCTCGCGACGTCCGCCCCGGCAGGCTGATCGCCAGCGCTGTTTTTGCTCCCCGCGGGCTCGATGAAGATGTCGGTCCGTTCTATGCCATATTCCTGAACGAGGTGCTCGACTGCAAGCTCGACTTCCCGGCGGCCAGGAAACAGTGCCTTGATGGTGGTGGACATGCATCTACTCCATTTACAGGTATTGAGAGCGCAAGGGCACTGACATAGTTCCCGCGGCACGCCGTAATCGAACTCGCTGATTCCTTCGCTGTCACCTGGGCGAGGACATCTACCCGCGCATCGGCAACGCGCTGTTCCTGATTCGATGAGCTAGGGCGGAACCGGCCCCGGCCTGCCGGTCTAAACCGGGGCCGGCGCCGGTTGTATGGCGTAATGGATCGGCTTGAACGACCCGCCGTTCGATGCATAGGCCGAGCAGGCGGTCAGCCCGATCACGCAGTCCTCGGCGGCGCGCAGGCGGATCAGGTCGCCCGCGACGCTGGTGGGCGGGATCACCGAGATGCGCCCCGTATCCTGCTCCACCGGCACGTTCATGAAAAGGTTGAACGCGGTGGGGATTGCGTCCTCCTCGATCCCGTAGGGCGAGAGCGCTGCGGCGAGGTTGCCGAAACATCCGCGATGGACCGGCTTGTCGGGATAAAAGTGGCGGAACGTCGCCTCGCTGCAGGGGGTCAGCAGGAAGTCGTGACGGCCGACGGTGTCCTCGACGATCTCCAGCAGCACCCGCGAGCGGTTGGACCAGAGCCGGTTGCCGGTGGTGAGCCTGATGGTCTCCTCATAGTCGAACGTGCGCCCGTTCGAGATGACCTCGCGAACATCGTGCGCCGCGAAGGCCAGCAGGTCGGCGACCTGGCAGCCCTGCGGGTCGGTTACGGTGAGTATCTCGCCCGCGCCGAGCAGGAAGGCGGCGCCACTGCGAGGACCGATCACTTCGGGCTCAATCCCTTTCGCATCGCTCATACACGCGGGTCCCTGAACGGGCAGCCCCAGTCCGGCTCGACCGCGCGGCCGCTGTACTGGCGCGCCTCGCTCGCCTCGCCGTGGCGCGCTAGCATGGGATTGAGCGAGCCCGCGATGGCGAGGTCACGGTCGAGGATGCGCTCGCGCATGCGCTCGTAGCGGCCTTCGGCGCGTAGTTTCTCGAACTGTTCGTGCAGGTTGAACACCAGCACCGGGCGCGTGAAACGTCGCGCGGGCCGCGAGGCATTGGGGTGCAGGCCGACGACGAAGAACGCGCTGCCACCGAAGCTGAGCGAGAAGTGCGGATTCGGGATCGGGGCTTACCGCATCGTCGTAGGGCTGGCCGAGCCAGGCGTCCTTGTCCGCGAAGGACTGGATGCGCTCCCACATCGCGTGTTCGAACGCGCGCTCGGTGAGGTCGTCGGGGCCTTCGAAGACGACAGCCAGGCTGCGCAGTCCTTCCGGGTCGCCCTGATAGTCCTGGCTCCACTGCAGCAGCTCCCGGTGGATCACCACGTCGTTCCAGGCGCTGGTCAGGTCGCGCGCCGCAACGACCTTGAGCGAACCCTTGGCCAGCGCCGACTTCGCCCCCACGCAAGGGAACGCGGGGTCGCGAATGAACGCTGTGAATTCTTCCTCCAGGTTCCGGAGCGAGGGGTCGGCCATCATGCATTTCTCTCCATCCCGGATGTAAACGAACGACGGCCGGAAAGGTGTCCACCCCTCGTCGCAAGATCGAAGAACCTGCGGTGTTCGCTGCTTGGGAAAGGGCATTGAAAAGGTGATGCCATGCACGTACTGATTATCGAGACGGCCCGCTGTTCGCCATGTTGATACAGAATGCTCTGGAGGACGCGGGCGCGACCAGCTTTCATACCGTCGAACATAAAACCGATGCGGTAATTTCGGCCCGGGACCACCGACCCGCATTCATCACCTCCGACATGGAATTGAAGGAAGGCACCGGCCCGCCGCCGTGCGCACCATCCACGATGAACTCGGCGACATACCAGTGGTCTTTGTCACGGCCACGCCGGACAAAGCATGCCCTGCGACCCGCCCGGTTCGGTGCTCGCCAAGCCCTTTGCCAACGACGAGCTGGAGCGGGCATTCCGCAAGGCGCTGACGGCGTGAAAAGGCCAGTCGGCCGCCGGCCTTCACGCTTGACTGAGAACACCTTCATGGTGGCCGCGCCCTGGACTGAACCAGGGAGGGCAACTGGGTTACGGTCCTGCACCCCATCGCGGCACGCGCCGCGATGAAATCTCTTCTTCCTTTGGCACCAGGAGCAGCGCTTCGCGTTCCTCGGTTCTATCCGACTAAGGAGTTGCCGCTTGGAAAACGTCGCCGGTTGGATCGCGCCCGCTGCCACGATGATCGCCGCCATGATGACCGGAGCCAATCTCGGTACGCGGGTCACAGGCTGGGGATTCGTCGTCTTCACTATAGGGTCAATCGCATGGTCGCTCGTCGGCCTGACGACGGAGCAGACCAATTTACTGGCTACCAATGGCTTTCTGACCCTTGTCAACCTGATCGGTATCTGGCGCTGGCTGGGCAAGCAGCGGGCGTACGAGGATGGCGGTAGGTCAGCCACCGAAGCAAGTCGGCGCTCCGCCTATCCCACACTGTTCACCGCGACAGGCATGGCCGGCATGCCTGTTACGACCAGCGATGGCGAGCCGATCGGCAAGGCGGTCGAAGCGCTCGTTACCTGTGAGGACGGCAGCGTTAGTTACGTCGTGGTGGCCGCCAACGGTGTCGGCGGTATCGGCGAGGAACTTCGTGCCGTTGACCGAACGCAGATCGACTTCGCTTGCGACCAGCTAAAGCTGCGGCGCTCTCGCGATTGGTTCGAAAGCCTGCCGCCTCTCGTTGACGGAGACTGGCCCGCCGCACCCGCGGAGATGGCCCAGGGCGACCGTCGCTGAACGCTTTTCATCGTTCAGGAGGGCCTGCCCTTGCGCGTGTACGGAGTAGGTCATCCGCCAAGCCATTTGAGAGTGATCCGCAACAGGAGCGAAAGTCTGGATCGCCGGTTATCTTTCGGCAGGCTACCTGCCGAAAGATAACAGCGAAGGAAAAACCATGACCAAGAAAGCGCAGGATGCGATCGCTTTGCTCAAGGCGGACCACCGTACTGTTGAAGAACTGTTCGAGAAATTTGAGAGCGCCAAGGCTCCGACCAAGCAGGCGACGCTTGCGAAGCAGATTTGCACCGAGTTGATTATTCACACAATCATCGAGGAAGAAATCTTCTATCCTGCCCTAAAGGGTAAGATCGAGGATGACATGTACGACGAGGCGCATGTCGAGCATGATGGTGCCAAGCTGCTGATTAGCCAGATCCTCGCCGGAGAGCCTGGCCAAGATTTCTGGGAAGCCAAGGTGACCGTTCTGTCCGAGGAAATCAAACATCACGTCCATGAAGAAGAAATGCCCAAGGAAGGCATGTTCGCGCAGGCGCGCGCGGCGGACGTGGATTTGGATGCACTCGGCGCTCAAATGGCCGAGCGAAAGGCCGAACTACAAGCCCAGTTCGAAGCCGAAGGTCTGCCCACGCCGACCACGCGGACACTCGGTCCTGTCGAGGTCGAGCTTGGGGCTCCCGTCGCCTGACACCTGGCGATCAACGTCCCGCTCTTGAACGGAGACCATCATGTCCATAATCGACAAGGCCATAGCGGCCATCACACCACCTGAAAGTGCCGAGGCACGTGTTAAAGCCCGTGAGAAAGCTGAGGCCACAGCCCTGCCGGGCGACTGGCTGTCGCAGATCCTTACACACCATCGGGAGATCGAGGCACAGTTTGCGGCGGTCAAAGCGACAAATGACCCGGCGTCCCGACTGGCCGAGCAGAAGAAGCTCGGGCTGTTGCTGACCGCGCATTCGCTTGCCGAAGAGGCGGCAGTCTACCCGGCTCTCGCAGCCGACCATCAGGTTGGTCATGCTGAACTCGCGTATCAGGAACAGTCGGCCGCCAAAATGGAAATGGGCTTGCTGGAGCGCGTCGATCCCATGAGCCAGGATTATATCGACAAGCTCGAGCATATCGAAGGCGCGGTTGCCCACCACGTCTATTCGGAGGAGGGCACGTGGTTCACCAAACTGGCAGAATCCGCCTCATCTGAAGAGCTAGCGTTGGTCACGGCCCGCTACAGTGAGGAATATGCACGATATATGGGCAGCCACCCCTGAGACCATCGTGGTGAGCCCTCCTTCTCCCCACATGGTAGGCAGGTCAGGTGAGAGAAAACCGTAGTCGAACGCATAAGCCTTCGGGGCGAAAATCGAATTCGGCCCCGCAGCCCTCGCCGCGAAGGGCGCGTGAGATCATCCGCGAGCCGAAACCTTTTCGGTCGGGGGAAGCCACCTTCGGCCCGCCAGTCTCGAGCCATCTGATTTTCAGGAATTCGATATTACCCTCGACGTAAAGCTCCCAGGCAATCTTCACCGTTCCGGTGAGGTTGGAAAGAGCCCCATATTTCGCTGCGTTCGTGGCCAGTTCATGAAGAACCATGGCAAGCTGCAGCGCGCGCTCAGCCGAGATTTCCACGTCTCGCCCGGTGATTTCGAACCGCCTATCGGCCTCAGCAGCGAAAGGGGATACGGCCCGTTGTACGATATGGGTGACGTTGACCGCCTCCCAATCGCGCTGCGTGAGCAGATCATGCGCTTCGGAGAGGGCGAAGAGGCGCGCGTTGAATGCCTCCTTCTCCGCGCCCGGGGCCTGGCGAAACGTTTGCATGGCCACCGCCTGGATCGTCGCCAGCGTATTTTTGACCCGGTGTTTCAGTTCGTGGAGAAGCAGCTCATTCGCTTCCTCCGCACGCTTTCGCTGCTCGATTTCCTGCTGGGCAGCCTTGTGCAGCCGCGCATTATCCATCGCGACAGCGGTCTGGGCTGCAATCGCGGAGACAAGGTTTTCGGTATCAACCGTGAACTTCCCGGGCTCATCATGGGCAAAAAACAGCCCCCCGAGCACTTCGCCCGACACTGACGTCACTGGCACGGCGAGATAGCTGACGACAGGGAGGTGCCCCGCCGGCATGCCATAGTGCGGGGCACTATGCCCGTAGCGCGGATCATTCCGGATATCGTCGGAGCGGATTACCCCTTCGCCTGCAAAGGTCGGCGCGAAAACAGCCGTGTTTCGAGGTATTCCAAAATTGAACGCCTCCCGGGCTGCGCCGGAAAGCGTATAGAGCTGGTAGGATTCTCCAGCATCGTTCGTGACATTATAGAAGAAAGCACCGAATTTCGCGCCGCTCAGTTCCGTGCCAATGTCGGTCACTGCCTGCACAATGCGATCAAGATCAAGATCGCGGGAGATTTCGCTGGCGACGCGATAGAGGGTCTGCAGACGCTCGGATTGCTGAGCGAGCAATGTCTCGGTCTGTTTGCGCGCGGTGATGTCACGAGCGATTTTGGAGGCACCGATTACCTGACCGTCAGCCGCTTTGATCGGGGATACGGTGAGGGAAATATGGATCAGCGACCCGTCCTTGCGCCGGCGCAGGGTTTCGAAATGCTCGACCCGTTCCCCTGTTTTGAGGCGCGCGATGATCTCGTCTTCTTCAGACCTGCGATCCTCGGGGATCAGGGTGAGTATCGAGGCACCTACAATCTCGTTCGGGGAATAGCCGAATATCCGCTCGGCGCCGGCGTTCCAATCCGTGATAATGCCATCAAGCGTCTTGCCGATGATAGCGTCATCGGAAGATTCAATGATGGCTGCAAGCCGATCGGCAGCGCTTAGTGCGCGTCGTCGTCCAGATCCTTCTTCCCCGTCCATACCGGTAGCGACTTCCGCAGCCATTAAGGCTGTCCTCTTTCCCCGCCCAAATCTGCAACAGCAGTGAGCAAGCGATCCATTGCATATGGCTTGTCGAACACCAGGTCAAAGAGATCGCTACGAGACCTCGCTATGGCACCCTGGGCCCCGCTCACCAATATAATGGGGATGCCCTGAAGGACGCTGTCAGCCTTCATGGTCTCAGCCAGTTCGAGCCCAGTCATCAACGGCATCATGAAGTCCGTGATGACCAAATCCGGCGCCAGGCTGCGTATAAGCTTCAGCGCGTCTACACCGTGTGCCGCGTCGTGCACCTCGTGGCCAGCATCTTCCAGACTGACCACCAACAAATCGGCGATCAGGAACTCGTCTTCGGCAACGACTATCTTCATGGAGAACTCCGGCCGGGGTTTTTGTCCATGACGAGCGTCACGCTTCGAGGGGCTTTGCCAACCCGGTAGAAATCCCGGTAGCTTGTTCGAACTGTCCGCGGATCGCAAGGCCGTGTCCGTCAATGTAGACTTCCTGGGGAGCCGCCTGGAACGATTGGTCGCGGATCTTCAAGACGGACAGCACACGCTTATATTCGGACCGGATTTCCACTTGGCGCATCATTATTAGGTTATCTAGCAGACTGGAAATCTCGGGCCCTGGCGCTGCAACTCCGGAGGCGAAGAGGTCACGCAATTCCCACGTGCCAACAGCGGTAACGCCCATGGCGCGCAATTCGTTCGTCAGAGCCGCAAAGAATTCCACAAGCCGAGGAGGATGAACGGCTGCGCGCTCGAACCCGCCCAGAGAATCAATGAACAGCCGCTTCACACCACGTGCCGAAACAGCATCAAGCAGCCGATAGGCCATCTTGTCGATGAGGTTTTCCGTCAACGGCTGCCACAAGATTTCGACCTCTTCCCTTTCCACATTCCCCTTGAGGTCGAGCCCAAGCGCGCTCGCTTTGAGCAACAGGCGCTCGGGTGATTCGTAAAAGCCGAAATGCAGGCCGGGTTCCTCACGCGAGGAGGCCGATAGAAAGTTCAAACCAAAGGAGGTTTTACCGCATCCCGAGGGTCCGATGAGCAATGTGATAGAGCCTTGCGGAAGTCCGCCGCCGGTAATTTCATCGAAACCTTCGATCCCTGAGCGCAAAGGCTTGGGGTCTGGTTTGTCGATGGCGGAGGGAGTGTGGAGCGCGGCCTCGATACGTGGAAAAACGGAAATACCGTCATTGGAAATTTCATACTGATGATACCCACCGAGCGCGGCGCTTCCTCGCGACTTACGGGCCCGCAGACGCCGCACGGTGCGGACACCGACCAGTTCGTCATGCAATTCCAGGACGCCGTCCACCATGGTGTGTTCCGGGCTGTCGTCGTGAACTCCGGCGCTTGTCAAAAAGAGGACCGTACAACCGACGAATGCAGCCTGGCTCTGGACCTCTGCCACGAACGTCTTCACGTCGAGATCGGTCTCGGCGCGGTCACGGGCGTTGAGCAGGCCATCGAAAACGATCAGAGAAGCGCCTTGCCGCTTGGTTTCCTTGCGCAGCAAATCGACGACGGCGCCAAGACCCTCTTTGGCGAGCGTCTGGAAAACGCTGACATAGACGATGTTGCTACCGAGCCGGTCTTTTTCGAAGAAGCTCAGCGTCGAAAGCGACTGGAACAGCCGATCGTGCGTTTCGGCGAGGAGTGTGACATAGAGCACTTTCTTGCCGGCAGCTGCCGTCGCGAACGCAATCTGATTGCCCAGGATCGTTTTGCCGGCGCCGGGCTGACCCTGCACGATGTAGGAGGCCCCTTCGACAAAGCCACCGCCAAAAACGGTGTCTAGGCCGGGGATCCCGGTTGAAAAGCGGGGAAGGGTCTGCGTCACGAATTAACCTCATCAGCACGAAGTGGCCAAGAGGCCGAAGGTGCTGATAGCAGCCCATAGAGCCACAGTCAGGATGGGCGCAGGACTTTTTTGCCGTCATATTGCTGGCAGAAGTTTCCTGTTCGGCTGAGGAGTCGCGTCATTGCTCTTTGGCGAGATTTGGAGTGTGCAGAGCGACCAATAACTCATGAGACCTGTGCGCGGATGGACGTAGGCCATTGGAGCGGAGCGTTTTTCGATCCTATGGCGGTGGAATATCCTGTGGCACCGCCACTCTGATTGAAGCAGCGGCAGCCTTCATGCTTGGGCTGCGAGAATATTCATGGTGCGCTTGAGGTTGTAGGCGATGGCGGTGAGGTGGACTTGGGCGGCGGCATTGGCGATACCTCGCCATCGCATTCGTCGGAGGCCGTAGCATCGCTTCCATGTTCCGAAGATCTTCTCGATCCGGCCCCGCACGCGATGGATAGGTTTATTCCATGCATGGAGCTTGCGCAGCGTTTCGGCTTCGTGGCGGCCCCACATGCCGGTGGCGACGATCCGGGGGACGCCGCCCTTTGCAAGAACGGCATCGCGGAAGTGATTGCCGCGGTAGGCACTATCGGCAAACACCTCGCCGGGATTGTCGGGCACGGCTGCCGGGCCCGCCTTGCCATCATTGATATTGGCGGATGTGACCGAGACCTCTTCCACCAGCGCCGTATCGGCATCGGCGCCAACATGGGCCTTGAAGCCGTGAACGGCCCGCTTTCCCTTGTGCTTTACCCAGCGCGCATCGTTATCTTCGTCACTGGCGGACGCGATGATGGTCGCATCGACCAGCGTTCCGGTCTTGACCGTCACCGCCTTTGACTTGAGCTGCAGGGTCACGCCTTCAAACAGCGCCCGGTCAAGCTTGTGCGCAACGAGCAGCTTGCGAAATCTGACAAAGGCGGTCCGTTCGGGCGTGGCTTCATTCGCGGTGAACCCGCAGAAGCGGCGAAAGGAGGCTCGATCGTCAAGCGCTTCGGCCAGCTTCACATCGGACAGGTCGTACCAGATCGACAGAAGCAGAGCTCTGAACATCGCCAGTGGCGGCCAGGCCGGCTCGCCCTTTGTAGCGGGATAGAGTGGATCCAACAGCGCCGCGACCTGGTTCCAGTCGATCAGTCGCACCAGCGCGTCGAGCGATGAAGCCGCCTGCTCGCGCCCGGCGAAACCAAACTGCTCCTGTCCGATCGAACGTCGCGCCACCTGCCGCTCTCCTGCTGGGAAAGCCTATAGAATCAGCAATCAAAGCCCATGTCTACGCCATCCGCGCACAGGTCTCATCAGCCATCGATTTCGCACTTGCACAAATATGTTCGCGCATGCAGTATGGCTTTGCCTTTCAGGCATCCTCTCCCAGACTCAAAGGCCGGCTCTGCCGGCCTTTTTCTTTGGTGAGCTTGGGCATTGCCAGTTGCTACAAATCGGGCAGCACCTGGTCCGCCCGCCCCCAGTGGGCGAGGTTTTTGGACGACGCGCGCTTCAGCATTTCGCCACCGTCACCAATATGCCAATGCGAAGGCGCATCGAGATCGTGCAGTTCATCCCATGTCAGAGGAACGGCGATGGGCGCAAACTCGCGGTTACGGGCGCTGTAGGGCATCACAGCGGTCGCGCCGCGCTGGTTGCGCAGGTAGTCGACGAATATGCGCCCTGTCCGCCGGGCCTTGGACAACGCGGCTGTATAGCGATCGGGTTCTGCCTGCTCCAGCGCTTGAGCGAACCGATGAGCAAAATCCTTCACCTGCGGCCATTCGGCCGATGGGGTGAGCGGGGCGATCACATGAACCCCCTTGCCGCCGGTGACCATGGGGAATGTGGTAAGCCCCATCTGGGCGAGGAGATCGCGCACATGGAAAGCGGCCGAGACGACATCCTTGAACCCAAGTCCTTCATCGGGGTCGAGATCAAAAACCAGCCTGTCGGCCTTTTCGACGTCCTCGATCCGCGCGCCCCAGCCATGGAACTCGATCGTGCCCATCTGCACACAGGTCAGCAGACCTGCCGGAGTGTCGACGAAGAGATAGGCCTCGTCATGCCCGTCCTTTTCGCGAATGCCGATGTGTTTTACGTCATCGCCGAAGCTGCCCGCATCATGCTTCTGAAAGAAGCACTTCTTCGCCCGGCCTTGCGGACAGCGAACGAGACTGACGGGCCGGCTTCCTGCCCAGGGGAGCATGAGCGGTGCAACCAATTCGTAATAGTCTGCCAGCTGGCCCTTGGTAAGCTTGCCCTCCGGGAAGATCACTCTGTCCCGGTTGCTCACTTTCACCGTGCTCGCGGGCGCGGCCGTGGCAACCGCCACCGGGGCCTCCTTCTCGATCACCACCGCTTCGGGCTTTTTATCTTCTCGAAGCCCAAGGTAGCTGGGATGGCGCAGCACCCCCTCATCGGTGAACTCGAGGTACGCAATCTCCGCAACCAGCTTCGCCTCGATCCAGTGGGCGCCGCGCACAGCAGACCGCGGAGCCTGAACCGTCGGCTCCTTGCGCACGAGGGGCGCCATGATTTCCAGAAGGCGCTCTATCTCGTCGCCGGTAAATCCCGTGCCGACCTTGCCGGCGTATCGCAGCTTCCCATCCTCGTGTACGCCCAAAAGAAGCGAGCGGAACCCCCGCTGCTTGTCAGAAGGTGTCCAGCCTACGATAACGAACTCCTGGCGGCGTATGCACTTGGTCTTGACCCAGCTTCCGCTCCGCGAGCCGCTATACCGAGCGTCGACGCGTTTCGATATGACGCCTTCCAGCCCTGCCTCGCAAAAACTGGTCAGCAGCTTTTCACCGTTGCCGACGATATGATCTGAATAGCGCAGCCGACCCTTTTGGCCCTCAAGAATGCTCGCCAGCCTCTCCTTACGCTCAATCAGCGGCAAGCTGGTGAGATCCTCGCCGTTCATTTCCAGCAGGTCGAACGCGAAATAGTCGATGGCCCCCGGATTGTCCTTCAAAGCGGCTTGCAGCGCCTGAAAGCTGGTCCGGCCATCCGGCAGCGTTACGACGGCCTCTCCGTCTATCAGTGCGCTTTCAACGTCAAGCTGCGTAGCCTCTGTGATAAGGCCTGCGAACCGATCCGACCAGTCCAGACCTGACCGGGTATAGGCCCGCCCTTCGACGCCGCCAACGGCAATGAGCGTTCGATAGCCGTCATACTTCAACTCATGCAGCCAGCGATCGCCCGGTGGCACGTGATCGACGAGAGCAGCAAGCTGGACAGGCTGGAATGGCGGGAGTTTGCTTTTGTTCTCGGCCCTTCGGGGCGCGGCGCTCGATGATTTGCGTTTCGCGGCGGGGCCTTTGGCTTTGCCGCCCTGTTTCCGGACCGGCTTGCCTGCAGCGATTTCTTCCATCGTCCGTCCGCTGTCGACGCTCGTGAGATGGATGCCGATAAGGTCATCCGAGCCACCTGCGAACTCGTCGTCGACCTTACGCAGGATCCAGTTTTCTCCCTTCTCTTTTCCGCGTGGCTTGAGGCGGAACATGATCCACTCGCCCTTCATGCGGCGGCCGTGAAGGGTGAAATGCAGATGCCCTTCTGCGAGGGTTTTGACGGGATCCTTGCCCGCGAGCGGCTCCCAGGTGCCATTGTCCCAGAGCATCACGGTGCCGCCACCATACTCCCCCTTCGGAATGGTCCCTTCGAAACGGGCATAATCGAGCGGGTGGTCTTCAGTACGGACTGCCAGGCGTTTGTCGTCGGGGTTAGCGCTTGGCCCTCGGGTCACCGCCCAGCTGACCAGCGTGCCGTCCAGCTCGAGACGGAAGTCATAATGCAGGCGCGTCGCGGCATGCTTCTGGACAACGAAGCCATTACCCGGCGTCGGCTCGGAGGCACCGGAGGGTTCCGCGGTACGCGCGAAATCCCGCTTCTCGCGATATTTCGCGAGCCGATCTTCTGCCGAAGTTGGTTTCGCCTTTGTCGCCCGTGCCATATGCGCTCCGATCGAGAACCTTCTCAAATCCCGAAAATGGCGCCGCGTTCCCTTCCTGCACGTATCGGAAGCGTCGTTGCCCGGGAAACTCACATCAATATCGAGCGAGCAGCCGTTCCACGCTGGGCGCTGCAGTCTTTTGCTTGTTGTCTTCATCCTTTATGTCGGCTTCGAGCGCTTCGCGAATACGCGCGATTTGGGCATCCGTCAGATGCTCGATGCCGACGAATTCCACGCGTGCCTTGTCCAGCGCCCTGATAATTTCGTCGAGCTTTGCCTGCATGGCCGCGCCATCACGATTCTGGCTGTTCTGGATCAGGAAGACCGCAAGGAATGTCAGGACCGTGGTCGCGGTGTTGACGATCAGCTGCCAGGTATCGGAGTAGTGCATGAACGGGCCGCTCACTGCCCACACGACAATGAACAGAGTGGAAATGATGAAGGCCAAAGGCTGACCCATCAACTGCGCGCACTTTGTTGCAATGCCGGTGAAAATTCTATCCATGATGGGGCTCCTTACTCTTCGTATCTGGTGTCATCGGCTGCCCCCGACATGATTTAAGTTCTTCAATCTCCAGTCTGCGAGTTGGGCGCTGCTACCGGCTTTGATTCCGGAGACTCGCGCTGGCGCAGGAATATGGAAAGGACCACCAGCACGGCCGTCGAGAGAAATTCGCTCTGCCAGTTCTGGAACGATTCAAACCACAGCTGCGCATCGCCAAGATAGGCAAGAACGGTCTTGGGAGTTTCGCCATGTTCCAACGCCTCTTGCGCTGAGGCATGCGCGCTGTTGATCCAATGCATCGTGAACGACGCGGCAAACAGCAGGATCAATGCCAGGCCAAGGGAGCGAGCGTATATCGCGCGCCAAAGCGGACCTTTGCGCAAGATCGCCGGTGCGCCGTGTTCTTGGGCTTTCTGGTCCAGATCATTGTCGCGGGGAGGCGCATCCGGGTCCTTCGATTCTGCTGATCCGCGCTGGATCAGGAAAGCGGTAAGCACGACGTAGGCCGCCATTTGCAGGAACTCGCTTTCCCAATTCTCGAACACCGAGGAGAGGAATTGCGGGCTTACGGCATAGGCCAGGAGCGTCAGACCGGGCTGGGCATGGCGCCGGGCATCCTCCAGCTCGACATACCAGCCGGTGATATATTGCCCGGCAATGCAAACGGCAAAAAGTGCTAGAAGGGCAATCGTAAGCCCGTTATCTTTAAACAGCCGCATGCCGATGTCTCTCGCCGATTTGCTTTGGATGGAAACGCGCGAGAAACAATTGGGTTCGAAAGCATTTCAGCTATTGCGTGAGGGCAGCCAGCCATTCCCCGGGGGATTTATGCGACGTAGCAGCCGTCTCGGCTCCCATACTCCGGGCCATGATATCCAAGGCCCATCGGCCTCGTTCATCGCTCTCGGCAGCCACAGCATCTTCAGGCACCCATAGGTCGTATTCGCGCATATGAGCATCCGCTGCAGTGAACAGCACGCAGATGTCGGTTGCGATTCCGCTGAGCACCAGTTTGCTGACGCCCAGCTGCGGCAGCAGAACCGGCAGGTTCGTGGCGTAGAAACCGGAAAATTGCGGCTTGATGATGAAGAAGTCGCCGTGCTCCGGCCTCACCATCTCTGTGACCGGGTTATCCTTTTCGAGTGCCCGCGCTACCAGCTTTGAAGCTTCTGAATGCCATTCACCAAAATTATCGTTGACGTATACGACGGGCCAACCGTGCGCGCGAAATTCCTGGCGCAGGCGATCTATTCGGCGTGCCGCTTCAAGAGCCCGGGGCTCCAGGGCCTCAGCCCCCTCGAAATCGAAGCAGTTGACCATGTCCAGGATCAACAAAGCCGGTCGATCACCGGAGTTTGGCGAAGAGTTTGCGGCGTGCTTGCCCTCGGGATCCATAGAAACCTGCCATGAATTCGGGGTCGGCGCTGGACGACCCCATTTCGCTCACTCCTTGGTGAGCTTTTGTGCCTCAGCGTCCAGCGTCGCGCGATCATTGCCAAATCGGTCGATGAGATCCTGCGCCTGCTCGACAGTGAGACCGTGCTTTCGAGCAAAATAGTCGACCTCATAGCCCTCGCCGCCGGCGACCGTGCGGCGATCAGCGCCGCCGCGCTGTGATTTATCATCCGCCATGATGCATTTCCTCTTTCGCAGCTGTCTAGATTTGCAACCCTTGCCAAAGCCGTGAGTTCCGGCGAGGTTGTCTTGAGGAGCATGGAACCGGCATGCCGCATCGTCGTTTGCCCATCCAATGAAACAGCTGCTCGACTGCCTTGTCATCGGCGCAGGGCCCGCAGGTCTGACGGCCGCCATCTATCTCGCACGATTTCACTTCTCGATCGCAATTGTCGATGCCGGGCATAGCAGAGCTGCCTTGATCCCGCGTACGCACAATCATGCCGGGTACCCAGGTGGGATAGCTGGCACCGAACTTCTTGCGTTGATGCGAGATCAGGCTGCCGAATTTGGGGCGGTCGTGACCGAAGGTTTGATTGAGGGACTGGAGAGGACCGAAGAGGGTTTTGTTGCTCGTGCACAGGGCCGTGAATGGTCTGCGCGGACTGTCCTGCTCTGCACCGGCGTAATCAACAATCGGCCTCAGATCGCACCCGACATCCATGATGCAGCGTTGCGCCGCGGACTACTTCGATACTGCCCGATATGTGACGGGTACGAGGTCACTGATAAGCGAGTCGGTGTCTTGGGTACCCGTTCCCACGGCTTCAAGGAAGCAATCTTCCTGCGGATGTATACGCGCGATGTGACGCTGATCGCTACCGATGGAGAGCACAACCTTTCAGATGATGAAAAGCGTCGGCTCGCTGTGGCTGGTGCCGTCCTGATCGATGGCCCCTGCGCCCCACTGCGGTTGGAAGATGCGCAGATTGTCGTGCCGACGCCGCGCGGCGAGCTTAAATTCGATAGCGTCTACCCAGCGCTCGGTTCCGTTATCCGATCCGAACTGGCGACGGCGATTGGCGCGGAAGGCACTGACGTTGGGTGTCTCATTGTGGACGACCATCAGCGCACTTCCCTTCCGGGCCTTTACGCGGCGGGAGATGTTGCCAAAGGTCTCGATCAGATCAGCCATGCGATGGGCGAGGCCGGGGTCGCCGCCGTTACGATCCGCAACGACCTCGCCGAGCGGGGCATCTTATTCCGCTAGCCCACCGTTACAGCAGGCCGCTGCCACTTACGAATGCCGGGTCTGCGCGGCGGCAGCCGCGCAGATGTCACCGCAATCAGGATTCCAGAACGTTCCTCACCTTCGTGGCGAGCTGTTCGATGGTAAAAGGCTTGCCGATCAGTTCGACACCCGGGTCGATAACGCCATTATGCACGACCGCGTTGCGCGTGTAGCCAGAAGTGTAAAGAACCTTGAGTTCGGGTCGCCGACGTTGGGCTTCGTCCGCCAATTTACGGCCGTTGATGTCCGGCATCACAATATCTGTAAAGAGCAGCGAGATTTCCGGATGAGCGTCGATTAGCTGTAGTGCTGCCACAGCGCCATCGGCTTCGAGCACCTGATAGCCAAGTTCCGTCAACGCATCGACGCTGAATTGGCGCACCGCCGGTTCGTCCTCGACTACCAGGATGATCTCCTGCTCCTCACCCAATGGCAGGTCGCCGATTGAAAGCTGTTCGGCTTCGATCTCGTCGCCGATAAAGCGGGGGAGATAGATCTTGACGGTCGTTCCTTGTCCCAACTCCGAATAGATTTTGACGTGGCCACCCGACTGCTTGACGAACCCATAAACCTGACTGAGTCCGAGCCCTGTGCCCTTACCAACCTGTTTGGTCGTGAAGAACGGGTCGAAGGCTTTGGCAATGATCTCAGGCGGCATCCCGCAGCCGGTATCGGAAATGGCAATCAGGACATAATGCCCTGGTGGAACGCCAAGATGCGCGGCAGCATAGCGGTCGTCGAAGTGGACGTTTTGGGTTTCGATCGTCAGTCGTCCACCCTCCGGCATCGCATCTCGCGCGTTCACGGCGAGATTGAGAACGACATTTTCCAGTTGGTTGCGATCCGCGTGTGTGCGCCACAGCCCTGCGGCGAGCACCGTCTCCAACCGCACGTCAGTTCCCAGAGAATGGATGAGCAGTTCGGACATACCCGGTACAAGCTTGTTCGCGTCCAAAACCTCCGGATTGAGAGGCTGCTGGCGTGAGAAAGCCAAGAGCCGCTGGGTCAGGGTGGCGGCACGTCCTGCGCCTTCCAGTGCTGCGTCGACGTAGCGCTTTGCGCGTGCATCCTCATCACCAAGACGGCGATTCAGGAGATCCAGTGACCCAACGATGACGGCCAGCATGTTATTGAAGTCGTGCGCGATCCCCCCGGTCAGCTGGCCGACCGCCTCCATCTTTTGAGATTGCCGCAGCGCTTCCTCGACCTGTTCCCGCTCGGAAATCGCCTGAGCCACGCGTCGTTCCAGATGTTCGTTCAGCTCCAGAACCCGCACCTCCGCGCGCTTGCGCTCCGTAACATCGATGGCGGTGCCGATGACGCGCAGACAATGGCCGCTTTCGTCGAAAACGCCCCGCCCTTTCGCGGCTACCCAGCGCTCTATCTGGTCTTCCTTCCCGATAGTGCGATATTCAACATCATAGATAGCACGTCTGGCAGGATCGGCAGCTGCGGCGTAAGCTTCGAAAGTGGCTTCCCGATCATCGGGATGAAGGCCGCTATAATAGTCTGCCATGGAGACCGGCACGTCGGGCGAAATGCCGAACATGGCTTTGACGATTGGCGGCCAGATGAGAATGTCATGTACGACATCCACGTCCCAGAAACCCACCTCCGCGGCCTGCGTGGCGAGCCGCAGCCTCTCCTCGTTTAACATCAGCTCGGCGCGGGTGCGCTGCTGTTCTGTCAGATCGAGCATGGCGCCGATCATCCGGACAGCTTTGCCTTCCTGGTCGCGGATAATGTGTCCACGGTCGAGAATAGCTGCGTAGCTGCCATCAAACCGGCAAAAACGATACTCATCCGACCAGCTTTCCGCATCACCATCGATGGCGCCATGAATGCTGTGATGGACACGATCCCGGTCGTCAGGATGGATATGTGCGATCCACCACTCTCCCGTCGGCTCTATATCGGCGAGCCTATGGCCATGCGCCGCTTCCAAAGCCTGGTTCCACGTGACGTGATCGGTGGTGAAATCCCAATCCCAGATGGCATCATTTGTCGCCCGGCTCACGAGGCGGTAACGTTCCCGAATGGCTCTCAGCGCCTTTTCAACTCGCGCACGCTGTTCCACCTCTACCCGCAATTCCTCAGCGCGTGAGGCTTGGGCCTGAAGGGCCTTACGAAGTTCCAGCTGGGCCATGACCTGCCGCGCCAGCACCTCAAGCACCTGGCGTCGATAGGAAGTGATACCGTCAGGGCGCGGCGCACGGTCCAGCACGCAGATCGTGCCAATCGGCAACCCGGTCTTGTCCCGCAGGATTGCGCCCGCATAAAAGCGTAGGCCGCCTTCAGCCGTTACCAACGGATTGCAGGCGAAACGAGCATCCTCACGGGTGTCAGACACGACAAGAAAATCATTTTGCAGGATGGCGTGAGCGCAGATCGATACATCGAGAGGCAGTTCGCGCACGCCTATGCCAACTTCCGCCTTGAACCACTGGCGATCACTCGCCACCATATTGACGACGGCGATCGGCGCTGTGAAGGTTTCCGCCGCTAGCCTGACGATATCGTCGAAGTCGGCTTCCTGCGGGGTATCGAGAATTCCATAGCTCTCTAGTGAAGCCACACGATCAGCTTCAGACCAGACCTCGGCCGTTGAATTGCCTGGGATTTCCGTCACATTGGAGCTCATGCGGTGTGACTATCATCCTCCCACGCGGATGGCACTGAAAACCTGCAAGGCGGTTGGACGGCGGTCAGGCTGGCGAGGTTAGCTGGGGCATTTGCTGTAGGCGTTCTTACTCTGCTTGGCGAAAGGCGAGTCCTATCGCATCCTGCCACGTGACCGGCAGTTTTGTCCGAGCCCCGGTGATAAGGGGACTGACCGCTAATGGGCCTGTCATTTTTCCACTTGAACGACTTTAATGGGCGCGATGCTACCAGGCCGGTGTCGGATTTGCGAATGCCCCCTCGCGGTCAATGTCGGCGTTTCTCGTTCGAGTGAAGAACGACCGGGCTTGATTGATTCGAGAACAAAAAATCTGCGCATGGATGTCGTACAAGAGCATGTGCGGTCGGCCCGCGCTGCTTGATGCGCTGCGGGTGCCGGACAAGCCCCTGTTGAACGTCGACATCAGGCCCGTGCGGCCTCGACCGTTTGTACGGCAATGTAGCGGGCAAGCGGTATTTCGGCGAGAGGTCGCTGCGTCGCCACCTCACGCGCGACGAGCGCCATTTCGATCCATTGCGGATCGTCGCCCTCACCTCGCTGCGCGAATGCACTCCAGGCGGCAACACTGGCCCAAAAGGCGCGCTTCGGCTCCAGCACCGTCTCGATAATCGCGGCGATGCGGTCCTCGATCTTGCGCTTCCCTTTGATCGCTAAGGTGACGTCGTCGCCATTTTCGAACCAGGATTCGAGTTGAGGATTAATTGCCAGCCATCGGCCAGAAGCGCGCAGGGCCCTTTCAACCGCCCTGGAATTGGTCGCCGCATCGTCCACGCCCTCGAGCATCGAGGCAACAAGATCATGCACCGATAGAGACGTGGGCGCTACATCCGAGAGCCCGATAAGCGTGATAGCCTGCACGAGAGCGAACGGGGGCGGCGAACTGCCCGAGCCGTCCGCAAGGGCGCTGCTCAGGAGCAGCGCAGTATCCTCGGCTGTCGTTTCATGGAGCGACATCTCCGACGCGATGTGTCCGAGCATGTCTTCGATCTCAGGCCTGCTTAGTGAGGCCGCGACCCAGGCATCCCGCACACCGTGCCCCTGCTTGATCAGAATTGAAACCAGCGCGTTCTTTCTGCCCTGCTTGATAGATGCGAATATGCTTTGGGCCCCTGCCCCATCCCGCTCGGATATCAGGAGCTCCCTGACCTGGATCGCAGGCCGCTTCTCGGACACCGATCCAGCAACGCGCGCGGCTTTGATGATCGCATCGATCGCGCGGCGCTGATCTTCGGGCACCCAGTGGCGGATCAGCATGAGGTTGGTAACCGACGCTGCCGATACCAGCCCTCTGCTGGCGGTCTCTTCAATCATGGAAGCTAACGGAGCCGCGATCGCGGGTTCTGCAAGAAGCCACCCGATAGCAGCCTCGCGCAGACTGGACTCGTCGGCGAGGACAAGTCCTTCCAGGAGACTGAGTTGCAGCCCGGCAGGCATGGCTGCCGTCAATTCGGCGAACTGGCTGTGGATCAGGAACGGATCGCCCTCACAGGCTTTCACCAGGTCCTTCAACATCTCGTCAACATCGGGCGGCGGGAGATTGCGCTGGCTGGCTCCAGTCTGGATCATCGTGTGATCCATTGCGCTGCGTATATCGTCCCCCACCTCGACGCCGGCCCGCGAGAACGCCGAGACAAGCGCCAGCGCTGCCGTCGCTGCGAGCTTGCCGGTACGGATTTGCTGAGCGATCGCGGTCCGGACGTTCTCTATGGCCATGCTCGCATGACCGCTTCCGGCCTCGCTTCGCTGCCGCAGCTGCTCGAGAGTGTTGCCAAGCATGAAGGAATAGGCGTGATGCATCATCGCGTCAGGCCGCTTCTTGCGCCCTTCGGCGCCCGCGAGGTCAACGATGAGCAGCAGCCCTTCTGGCTGCTCCGCCAGCATATCTGCGATGCTGTGTGCCCCGGGCGACAATGCCCCCGAGCGGATATCGTCGCGAACCATGCGCGCGATCTGTTGAATGGCGGCACGTGGCGTCACGATTGATGCTCCTTTCTCGCACGGGGATTGCGTCATCGGTACAACTGCCGGCGGGGCGACGACAATCCCATTTTGCCGCCGTGGGAATATCAAAGTTGGCTCGATGAAGGGCAAAGAGCACGTTCGTGCACGCATCAGCGCCGCAAGGGCGCTGCTGCTAGGCGCACCCGCAAGGGGATGCGCTGGCGCGTCGGCGGGCGCCGCGCTGAGTAGCGACTAGGCGCCGTTCAGATCATCATCTTCGAATGCCACGGGCACAGGCTGCCGGCGGCGCTTCGGCTTGACCTTGCGTACATTCACCGACGCGGCGCTGATCATGTTCTTGATGTGGGCGGCGTAATGCTTCTGGATCATCTCGACGCTGGTACGGCAGTTTCGCGCGACCGCGTAGACGTCGGCGCCTTCCATGAGCCGCAAACAGATATACGTGTGGCGCAGCGAGTACGCGGTCCGCGCTTTGCCATCCCGATCAAATTTCAGCTCCGCCCTGGCAAGCACGCCGTTGAACAGCTTCACGTGATTTCCGGGGAAGACCTTGTCGGTCGGCTTCGGAAGCTGAGCCTCAGGTGCTTCAGGCGCCTCATCAATTCCGGCCCAGCGCCGTCGCTGCGCCGCGCGGCGACTTTCCCCTTGCACGGGCCTCGGACGATTGAGCAGCCGCTCATAGGGGCGCACGGCATTGGGCATACTTTTGCAGAAGCCCACCCCCCGCTTGCCGCGAACCTCGATTTCCAGGATCTGCTGTCCCGTCTCATCGTCGATAACGATCTCAACATCGCGGTGCTCAAGGTTGGAGGCTTCATCGGGTCTCAGGCCCGTATTGGCCATGAACAGGACGTAGTCATGCACCTGCTGCGCGTTCCATTGA